>JARKQJ010000243.1 GCA_029973955.1 Paludibaculum sp.
CGCGGGGCGGCGACTTCGACAAGGCTGAGGTTGGGGGAAAGTTCGATGTAGTCGAGGACGTTGGTGGATACGAGGTTGTGGGCGACGCGCACCCCCTACGTTGCCGGTCTCGCGCTCGTAGTCGCCAGCAATTTCGGCGTCGCCGAGGCATCGGGTGCAGGGCACGGGGCCGTAGAAGTGATCGGCGTGCGTCGTGCCTTCCGCAGGCAGGTCGAGGCCCGCCTGCGCCCATGCGGTGGCGTAGGTCGAGTGCGTGTGCACCATGCCTGCAGCGAGGGGAAAAGCCTAGTAGAGCGCCAGGTGGGTCGGAAGGTCGGAGGAGGGCTTTAGAACGCCGCCTACAGGGCGGCCCTCCATGTCGACGACGACCATGTCCTCCGCGGTCATCGTCTCGTAGGGGACGCCGCTCGGCTTGATGACGACGAGGCCCCGTTCCCTGTCTATGGCGCTCGCATTCCCCCACGTGAAGAGGGCAAGCCCCAGGCGCGACAGCTCCAGAGTGGCCGCGAGCACCTCCTCGCGCAGCGTCTTAAGTTCTCGTACGTTTATGGTCATGGCGCGCACCTCTTTCGCCAGAACATCGCCGGTTCACCGGCGATAGAGACGCTCTCGCTCGAGCTGGCGGCGCAGCTCGGAGACCGATGTCTGTCGGCCGATCAGCAGGCACTCGATACCCGCCATTCGCGCCCAATCCTCCAGCATTTCGGCGGTGATCGCGTATGAGAAGCTCGTGTGGTGCGCGCCCCCTGCGAGCAGCCAGAGCTCGAGGGCCCCCTTGAAGTCGGGCATCGGCTTCCACAGCGCCCGTGCCACCGGCAGTTTAGGCATGGAGTGGGGCAGGGGTACGGCCTAGTCTTCGTTCACGACGAGCCTGAACGAATCCCCGAAATCGAGCACCGTCGCGGCGACCGCCATCCCAGACCTTGCATCGAATACGAGCCGCGCCGGATCATCTTTGCCCCCGATCGAGAGAGGGTGCACTTCGATGCGTGGCCTAGCCGCCGCAATCGAGGGGCAGACCTCGAGCATGTGGGCGCCCAGCACCACCTCGTTTCCCGGTTCCAGATGATACGTGTAGTCCTCCATGAACGAGGTGCCGCCGGAAAGCCCCTCGCCCATCACCTTCATCGCCCTCACGAGGGCAGCCGTCTTCCAGTCCCCCTCGGCGCCAAACCCGAAGCCCTCTTCCATAAGGCGCTGGACAGCCAACCCCGGCAACTGCGGAAGGCCCGCGAGGTCCTCGAAGGTGGTGGTGAAGGCTTTTGCGCCGGTCTCGGCGAGGAAGCGTCGCAGCGCACACTCGATGGCGGCCTGTGCCCGCACTTTCCGCATTGCGCTCTCGTTGACGCGAACTTCCGGCGCGATATCGTAGCGCGCCTCGTATGCCTGCATCGCCG
>JARKQJ010000260.1 GCA_029973955.1 Paludibaculum sp.
TCGATGCTGTTGCTGACTTCGCTGCGGCATCTGATGACGGCGGAGCTGGGATTCCAGCCGGAGGGTGTGCTGCTGGTGGATGTGGAGTTTCCGGACCGGGTGGTGGGACCGGAGCAGCGGGCGGCGTTCGAGGAGAGGCTGCTGGAAGCGCTGCGGCGAAGCCCGGGAGTGCGGTCAGCGGCGGCAACGGCGGTGACGCCGCTATCGGGATCGTCGATGCAGATGCCGGCGACGGTGAGGGACCTGGACGGGCAGCAGAGGCAGGTGCGGTCACTGTTCAACTTCGTGACGCCCGGGTATCTGGAGACGATGCAGACGACGCTGGTAGCGGGCCGGGACATCGCGGCGGGCGACACGATGGCGGCGCCGCAGGTGGCACTGGTGAATGAGAGTTTTGCCAAGCGGGCGTTCCCGGGGCAGAGCCCGCTCGGGCGGCGGATTGTCTCGCGGATCGGACTGAGCCCGAATGGCGAGACACCGGCGCAGGAGGAGATCGAGATTGTGGGTCTGGTACGGGATGCGAAGTACCGCACGATTCGGGAAGAGGCGCCGCCGACGTTCTACCGGCCGATCGCGCAGCGCAAGGCGGCGCTGCGAGGCGTGAGCTATGTGCTGCGATCGGAAGGGGCGCCGGAGTTGCTGACGAGCGGCGTGCGGGCGGCCGCGGCGAGCCTGGATCCACGACTGACGTTCACGGCGCGGGTGTTTTCGACGCAGATCAGGGAAGCAACATTGATCGAGAGATTTGTTTCGAGCCTGTCGACGGTGTTCGGCGGGCTGGCGCTGCTGCTGGCGGCGATCGGGCTGTATGGAGTGCTGTCGTACCAGGTGGCGCAGCGGAAGGGGGAGATCGGCGTGCGGATGGCGCTGGGGGCGGCGCCGGGCGATGTGCGGCGGTGGGTGTTCCGGTATCTGGGGCCGACGCTGGCGGCGGGAGCGGCGGTGGGCGTGTTCGGATCATACTGGGCCGGGCAGGCGGCGCGGGGGCTGCTGTACGGAGTGACGCCGGGCGATTGGAAGGCGTATGCGGGGAGCTTGGCGTTGCTGACGGTGGTGGCGGCGGCGGCAAGCTGGCTGCCGGCGCGGAGGGCGTCGAGACTGGAGCCGATTACGGCCTTGCGCCACGAGTGATCCAAGAGAGACACTTATTCGCGTGAGTGTACTCGCCAAGAGATCCTGGTCGCCGTACGCCGTAGGAGCAATGATCGGCGTGCTGAGCATGTTCGCGTTCTGGAGCGCGGACCATCCGTTGGGGGTATCCAGCGTGATGGTGCGGGTAGTGGGGGCGGCGGAGGACGCGGTGGCCTCGGGACACGTGACGGCGACGCCGTATCTGGCGAAACTGCGGCCGTTTTTCGATTGGGAGTTCGCGCTGGTGGTGGGTCTGATGCTGGGCGCGTTCGCGGCGTGGAAGCTGGGCGGCGGCGAGGCGGCTGAGAAGCCGCGAGGCGGGCGCGTGTGGGAGGCGATGGCCGGGGGATTCCTGCTGTTGTTCGGCGCGCGGCTGGCGGGGGGCTGCACGTCGGGGCATGGGATTTCGGGGTCGCTGCAACTGGCGGTGTCGGGATGGGTGTTCTTCCTGACGATCTTTGCGTCGGGGATCGCGACGGCCTTTCTGTTCAAGAACGGGGAGGGCCGGTAATGTTTGAAACAATGCCGCGGATTCTGTTGGGTCTATTGACGGGCTTCCTGTTCGGGTTCCTGCTGCAGAAGGGGCGGGTGTCGGACCGGCGCGTGATTGTGGGGCAGTTCCTGCTGAAGGACTTCACGGTGATGAAGGTAATGCTGACGGCGGTGGTGGTGGGCGGCGTGGGCGTTTACCTGATGAAGGCGGCGGGGCTGACGAAGCTGTTCGTGAAGCCGGCGCAGTTGGGGGCGATCGGGGGGGGCGGACTGATCGTCGGCGTGGGGATGGTGGTGCGGGGGTCTTGGCCGGGCACGGCGGTGGCGGCAGCGGGTGAAGGCAAGCGCGACGCGTGGTGGGGGCTGCTGGGGATGATCGCGGCGGCGGCGGTGTATGCGGAGCTGGCGGCCGGGTTCTCGAAGAACATCTTGACGTGGGCGAACTACGGCCCGGTGACGCTGCCGGAGGTGACGGGCGTTTCGGCGTGGGCGTGGTTTTTCGCGCTGGCCGCGGGAGCAGGGCTGTTGTTCCGGGTGTTGGAAAAGAGGAAGGTATGAATCGTAAGCTGCGTTGGGGTGTCATGGGGGCGGCGGGCATCGCCGTGAAGAAGGTGATTCCGGGGATGCGACAGAGCCGGCTGTGCGAAGTGGCGGCGATCGCTTCGAGGGATCCGGAGAAGGCGGCGGCGGCCGCGGCGCAGTTGGACATTCCGGCGTATTACGGGTCGTATGAAGCGATGCTGAAGGACCCGGACATTGATGTCGTCTACAATCCGCTGCCGAATCATCTGCACGTGCCGTGGTCGATCCAGGCGCTGGAGGCGGGCAAGCACGTGCTGTGCGAGAAGCCGCTGGGGCTGTCGTCAGCGGAGATCCGCTCGTTGATCGAAGTGCGGGACCGGACAGGTTTGAAGGCGGGCGAGGCGTTCATGGTGCGGACGCATCCGCAGTGGGTACGGGTGAAAGAGCTGGTGGATTCGGGCGAGTTGGGGCGGCTGCGGGCGGTGGAGTGCTGGTTCAGCTACAACAACCGGGACCCGCAGAATGTGCGGAACGTGGCGGAGTACGGCGGCGGCGGATTGATGGACATCGGGTGCTATCCGATCTTCATTTCGCGGTTCCTGTTTGGCGAGGAACCGGTGCGGGTGACAGGCGCGCTGGAGATAGATCCGGTGTTCCAGGTGGACCGGCTGGCGTCGGCGGTGCTGGAGTTTCCGTCGGGGCACTGCGCGTTCACGTGTTCGACGCAGATTGCGCCGGCGCAGAGAGTGGTGGCGATCTGCGAAGAGGCACGGGTGGAAGTGGAGATTCCGTTCAATGCGCCGCCGGATCAGGGGTGCCGGATCTTCATCGACGCGGGGACGGACTTGGCGGGCGGGTCGAGGAGAGAAGAGACGTTTCCGGTGTGCGACCAGTATGGGATTCAGGCGGATGAGTTCACGCGGGCCGTGCTGGGCGAGCGGGAAGTGCCGGTGCCGCTGGAGAACTCGCTGGGGACGATGGCGGTGATCGAGAAGCTGCGCGCGGGGGTGTAACGGCGCCGGGTTAGCTTTCGAGGAAGGCGCCGTTGAGGCGGCGGTACCACTCGACGTCGCTCCAGTTTTTCCAATAGGGGTGTGCGTAGTTCCAGGGCGTGGCGCCCCAGAGGCCGTATTGGCCGGCGAGGCGCATGGACTCTTCGCACCAGTCCTTGAGCCATTGCCAGTCGAGGTCGGGGTGATCCATGTGCCACCAGGGGCCCCAGGCCTCGGTGGTAGTGAGGGGCGCGGCGGCTTCGCGGGCCCAGGCAGCGGCGAAGGCGAGGCGGTTGTGCATTTCCTGGAGGAGCATGGGGCGCATGGAGTCCATGGTGCGGCGGAGGCGGGCGGCGTAGTCTTTGTAATCGCGCGGGCCGCGGTCTTTGGTGAGCTGGCCGAAGCCGGTGCGGTTGTCGAAGCGGGGTGAGTGGATCCAGAGGTGCAGCTCGAGGACGTCGAAGAGCTGCAGATTCATGGAGCGGATTTCGGGGAAGAAGCTGGTGAGCGAGTAAGTGAAGCGCAGGCCGGGGTAGCGCGACTGGAAGTGCGGGAGCATCTCGCGGAAGAGCTTCTCGACATAGAGCATTTGCGGCGGCGTCCACGCCATTTTTGAGGAGGCCTGCGCGGCCTGGCCTGCCTCCTGCATGGCGTTTTCGAGGGAGGCGGATTTGGGGGTTTGCGCGGCGCGCAGGGCTTTGAGCTCGTCGGCGTAGGGGCTGAAGAAGGGGAACTCCTGGTCGAGGTCGACGTAGAGGACGGAGTCGAGCAGATCGTTTTCGCCGAGGAGATCGAGGGTGCGGTTCCAGGCGCTGCGGAAGATGTTGCGATCGGCGGCGGCGCGGGTGCGGAGATCGGGACGGTCCTGGATGGGCGGATTCCAGGTGGAGAGGATGAGGTTCAGCCTTTTGCGCTTCGCCATGCGGATGAATTCGACGAGTTCGCGGGCGATGCGGTGGGGGCGGTTCTGATCGGAGAAACCCCAGTTGGCGAGGGGGTCGGCGGGGATGGTGAGTTCTTCGTCGAGCGAGCGGAGGGAGCCGATGGCGAGAGGGAAGGCGTCGATGCGGACGGTGTTGAAGCGGCGCTCGAGGAGCTGATCGGTGGCGCGATCCCAGTCGGCGAAGGGTCCGCCGGGGTAGTGGGAGTTGAGCCAGGAGAAGTCCCACATGGCGATGGAGAGGCGGGACGGGCGGAGGCCCTGGCGGAGGTCGTAAGCGGGGGCGGGCTGGGCGTGGAGCCGGGCGGCGGCGGCGAGAGGGAAGAGGGCGCGACGGGTGAGGTGCATGTTTTGTGGGAGAGCGGGCCGTGCGGGCACAACTCTCGTTCCAGAGGCACTGTATCAGGAACGGGGGCGGGCGCCGAGGGGAGCCGGGCCGGTGGGCATGGCGTTGCGCGGGCGCGGCTCCCTGGGAAGACGGGCGTATGCAGTTGGCAAAGATCGGGGATGGTCAGTGTGAGGCGTGGGGCTTAGGCGGCGGCGAGGGCCTTGACGGGGATGGGATAGGCGTCGCGAACGGCCTGGAGTTCCTCGGGCGTGGGGGGAACGGCTTTGTTTCGCCGTTCACGGATGAGTTGGGCGGCTTGAATGGCTTCGTTCCGGGAATCGTAGAAAGTGGCGGTGGGGGCTCCGAAGTGGTGGGCGGAGAAGAGGAAGGGGGCCTTATCGGGGGCGATGGCGCCGAGGCAGGCGAGTGGGGTGAAGCGGGCGACGGCGTCGATGATTTCGGCGGGGCGCTGGAGGAGGATGGCGCGTTGGGTTTGGAGGATCTGAAGCTGCTGGAGGGCGCGGTCGTAGGTGCGTTCGAGTTCACGACGGTAACGGGCGATGCGGTGCAGGCGGGCGGCGTCCTGGTCGCTTTCATTTGGGTTCGTTCCGGCGAGGATCTCGGATTCGAGAAGCCGAGCACGGCGGAGGTTCCAGCCGGCGGTGAGGAGGCGGTGGAAGTATTCGTGTTCGATGGGGCCTTCGGGGTGGGTGTCGAGTTCGAGGGCCTGGCGATAGGAGGCGAACTCTTCGGACTGATGGGAGTCGACGACGGGGTTGGCGGAGGTGAGGCCGTCTTTGGTGGAGTTGGCGGCGGAGCGGGCTTTGCCTTCCGGGGATTTGGGTCCGGTGGAGAGCTGGGCGTTGGCCTGATTGGCGAGGACTTGCGCGGGAGAAGCCATGGTTTTCGGGTCCTTTCGGTGGTGGAAATAAAAAGAGCAGGCACAGAGGCCTGCTCACGATTCAAGGATCGCATGGAGGGTGGGAGGATTGAGGAGGAGGGGCGAGTGGATGTGATTGAAAGGAAGAGAGATCTTTTATTTTCGAGAGCCGGCACTGATGAAGTTTCGGTCAGTTGCGCGGCGGGAAAAGGCTGGGGAACGGGGGATCGTCGCGCGCCGCGCGAATTGACGGAAACGGTCAGTGATCTGAACCACAACGCGAATGGCGGCAAAGCCGCCAGTGATCCCGCGCAGTGAGCGCGCGCCACCCAGATGGCAGAACTGCATTGCGACGAACCGGCTCCAGCACTTCATGCCCTTGGAGGGCTTCTCGGATGAGTGGAGTGATGCCGCCTCGTCGAACAATCCACGCGGCACCAACCTCGTCAATTGGCTGAAAATGCTGGATACTTGTTGCGTGGACAGGTTGATCCTCCGGCAGAATTCGTCCTGGCAACTCAACTCTGCAGGAATCGGCCAGCCCTTCACCCGTGCGCCTGGCTTAGGTGGCACTCAGGCGTCTTGGACATTAGTGGAGTCAGCTATGAGCAGGAGTACCTTTGCCCAGAAATGATCTGCATTCACTATATTGTCAACAATGGAAAGAAGGCTCATGGGCCCAACATTCGCATGTACCCAAAAGCAGAGGGGGGGCAAATAGGAAGATGGATAGCCTCGATGAAAAGTTACTGTCCTATGTCCTGGATTCGATTGAGAATGACTTTGAGGACTTTGAAATGGTAGTATTTGAGGTTTCCAGATGGGCTGCCGAGGATGGAATCGTTGCAGACAAAGCCCAGATCTGGCACGCCTTGAGGCGCCTGCTGGTTTCCGGCGAAGCCAGAGCATACCGGGGCTCCTTGGACGGTCATGAGGTCCCTCTGGAGAAAGTGCCAGAGAATGAAATGGCTAACGTATTCTACATATCAAAAAGCAAGGCCATCTTACGTGGCCTGTAACCAACCTGCGCAAGTTTGCACTTGATCGGTTGCGGCCGATACTATGGGAACTAGTAAATTCTCACCCGTACGATACGACGATGAAGGAACAACTGACGGCAATCATTTTGGACTTCATCATCGTGGCCGCGCGGTGCTGGAAGACGACGGACACTACCCAAGACCGGGCTGTCTATCAGCAGGATGCTGCAATCGCAGCATGGTGGCTTGCTCGGTTGCGGGAAAGCGATCCGCGGTCAGTCGCACAGGAGATTTTGGCCGTCGAGACCAAGAAGCACTTCTACGACTATTGGCGCTCGGGCTCCTGTGGGGAAGAGGAGACGAATGCCTTCGCAACTATGACGAAGGCCGTCGAAGCCCTGGTGGGCACCGGATGATTTGCGCGCTCTTCGAGATGACTGGCCACGACCACCCTGCGGAGACGGGGCTGGATTACTTCGGGGCGCGGTACTTCTCGGGGGCGATGGGGAGGTTCACGAGCTCAGACAAGCCAGTTGCCGACCAGTTCGTTGAAGATCCGCAAAGCTGGCATCTGTATGCCTACGGGAGGAACAATCGTAAGCGTCCGGAGTTGGCCGTCCCATCTGCTCAGGGAGCAAACGAAAGAACCGTGTCCACGAATGCGATTTGTGGACACAGTCCTAATGGGTCAATTCAGCGGGGATGGCTCGTTTTGCTGCATGAGGTTCACCCGC
>JARKQJ010000025.1 GCA_029973955.1 Paludibaculum sp.
GCGGTCCCGCATCGCCCGCGGCGCTGCTTCTCGCCGGCGGCCGGACGGCGCGCGCAACGCGACCGGCGCGAGTATTTCAGCAGCCTGCTAACCATTCCCCCGCTATATACTGCCCACTAGGCATGTCACCTCGCACCCTCGCTCTCCTCCTCCTCAGCGCGTCCTCTCTCCCCGCCCAGGTCACTCTCACCGAAGCCCCCGTCACCATCCCCACCTACCTCGCCGGCCCCCCGGACAAGAACCCCATGTTCTACACCGGACGCACCTACCAGGGCGCCAAAGGCATGGTCTACCCCTACGCCCTCCAGGACACCCTCACTGACGTCAAGGAGAATAAGACCTACACCCAGGTCTGCCTCGAGAACGAATACATCAAGGTCTGCGTCCTGCCCGAGCTCGGCGGCCGCATCTTCGAGGCCGTCGATAAGACCAACGGCTACAACTTCTTCTACAAGCAGTCCGTCATCAAGCCCGCCCTCATCGGCATGCTCGGCGCCTGGATCTCCGGCGGCGTCGAATGGAACATCCCCCATCACCACCGCGCCTCCTCCTTCCTGCCCGTCCTCTATCGCAAAATCGACAACCCGGACGGCTCCAAATCCATCGCCGTCGGCGAAATGGAACTGCGCGACCGCCTCCGCTGGGCCGTCACCCTCACCCTTCGCCCCGGCTCCTCTCTCCTCGAAGCCAAGGTCACCGCCCTCAACGCCACCCCCGTCCAGAACTCCCTCCTCTACTTCGCCAACGTCGCCGTCCACACCAACGAAAACTACCAGGTCATCTTCCCCCCCTCCACCCAATTCGCCACCCAGCACGCCAAGCGCGAGTTCGCCCGCTGGCCCATCGCCGACACCGTCTACAACGGCATCGACTTCACCAAGGGCGTCGACGTCTCCCTCTGGAAGAACCACCCCTCGTCCATCTCCATGTTCGCCTGGAACGACTCCGACGACTGGCTCGCCGGCTACGACCACGGCAAGCACGCCGGCACCCTCCACGTCGCCGACCACCACCAGGTCCCCGGCAAAAAGTTCTTCACCTGGGGCACCGGCCCCGGCGGCCAGCTCTGGGACAAGATCCTCTCCGATACCGACGGTCCCTATCTTGAACTCATGGTCGGAGCCTGGTCCGACAACCAGCCCGACTACTCCTGGCTCCAGCCCTACGAAACCAAATCCATCACCGAATACTGGTACCCCTTCCAATCCATCGGAGGCGCTAAAAACGCCACCAAGGACGCCGCCGTCAACCTCGAAGTCAAGGACAACCAGCTCCACCTCGGCTTCCACGCCACATCGTCTTTCAAGCAGGCCCGCGCCACCCTCACCGCCGGAGACAAGGAACTCTTCTCCAAACTGATCGACATCGATCCCGCCCACCCCTTCACCGTCACCCTCCCCCTCCCCGAGCTAAGCGAAAGCCTTACCGCCACCCTAACCGCCAACAACAGAACCCTCGTTTCCAACAGGTCCCCCGGACGCCAGTCCGGGGTGTCGGGCCAAAGCTAGGCAAGCCCGAGTTCCCCCGGACGCCAGTCCGGGGTGGCGGGCCAAAGCGAGGCAAGCCCGAGTTC
>JARKQJ010000038.1 GCA_029973955.1 Paludibaculum sp.
TCGGTCCAGTGGAAGGCCTGGGCGCAGAGGACGAGGTCGGCGGAGGCGGCGGGGAGGAAGGTGGCTTCGGCGCGGCCGTCGCGGGCGTCGATGCCGGCGGCGAGGGCGGCGGCGCGCATGTCGGGGTTGGGTTCGATGGCGATGACCTGATAGCCGCGGTCGAGGAAGAGGCGGGAGGCGATGCCGGTGCCGGCGCCGATGTCGGCGACGAGGCCGGCGGGCGGGAGGCCCTGGGCCTGGAGGACGTCGACGATTTCGGGGGGATAGGAGGGGCGGCCCTGGACGTATTGGGCGGCGCGGCCGGTGAAGCGGGCGGATTGGTCGTTCATGTTTGAAATAGGGTGATGCCGGCGATGCCGGCGGCTCCGGCCTGGATGCAGAGGGGTGCGTTGGCGGCGGTGATGCCGCCGAGCGCGCAGATGGGCAGAGGAACGGCGGCGCAGGCTTCGCGCAGGGCTTCGAGGCCGAGGGGCGCGCGGGGATCGTCTTTGGAGAGGGGTTTGAAGATGGGGGCGTAGAGGGCGTAGTCCGCGCCTTCGCGGTGGGCGGCGCGGAGTTCGTGGAGGTTGTGGCAGGAGACTCCGATGAGGAAGCCGGCGGGCGCGAGGGGGCGGAGTTGGGCGGGAGAAAGGGAGCCAGAGGGGAGATGGAGGCCGTGGGCGCCGCAGGCGAGGGCGACGTCGAGGCGGGAGTTGACGAGGATATTGGCGTGGCGGCAGAGGGCGAGGGCGGATTGGACGAGGGCGGCGAGCTGGCGGGCGGAGAGATCTTTTTCGCGGATCTGGATGAGATCGACGCCGGCCCGATCATTGCGCTCGATGCAGGCGAGGAGGGCTTCGATGCCGCCGAGGGAGCGGCGGTCAGTGATGTGGCAGCGGAGCATAATAATTCGGCCCGGCGCAGGCGCGGCAGAGGGTTTGGCCGTCGCGCAGGAGTTCACGCTGGAAGCTGATGCCTTCGCCGCACTGGGCGCAGGTGACGCGGGGGCCTTTGAAGCCGGGGAGATCTTCGGGGCCGATGCGGACCTGGACCCATTGGGCGGCAAATAGGTCGGCGTCGGGCAATTCCCGGTAGGCCTGCATCTGCTGCTGGTTCTTGCCGGCGATCCCGGGGTAGAGTTGGCGGGCCTTTTCCTTGGAGGATTCGAGGGCGGCGACGCGGACGGCGCGGCCGGTCTGGAGATCGCAGAAAGTGGCGGCCATCTTGCCGTAGTCTACGAATTTGAGGGCGCGTTTGCCGAGGCGGCAGCCGGTGACGACGGCGATGGCGTCGGTGGCGCAGCGGTCGATTTCGACGAAGGTGACGAGGCGTTTGCGGTGGGCGCCGGTGGGGTCGTCGAGGCCGAGGAGGGAGAGGCCGTGGAGGGCGAGGCGGATGCCGAGGATCTGGCCGGCGCAGAGGTGGCCGTGGGCGAGGGCGGCGAGTTGTTCGTATTCAGCGAGGGTTTTCATTTCAGGAGGCGCAGGGACTCTGGGGGGAAGTGGAGGAACCAGGGCGCGTTGGGCGGCGGCAGAGAGAAGCCGCGCTCAGGGATTTCAGCGACGAGGCCGCCGGCGAACTCGGCGCGCAGGAAGCCGGCGCGGCGGCTGAGACGGTTGAGGCGGAAGGGGACGGAGCCGGGGGCGGAAGAGGCGGCGATTTCTTCGTGGCGGAGGACGAGGCGGAGGCGGGCGCCGAGGAGGTGGCCGGGGAAGTAGGGGGCGTCGATTTCAAAGGGAAGGACGCCGGGGAGGAAGCAGCGGAGGCGGGAGCGGTTGTGGGAGGGGTCGATGGAGAGGATTTCGGCATCGAGGAGATTGAAGCGGCCGAGGAGGGTGGCGACATGGTCGCCGGCGGGCTGATCGAGGACGGCGGCAGGGGGACCGGACTGGAGGATGCGGCCGTCTTTGAGGACGAAGAGTTCGTCGCCGAGGGCGATGGCTTCGTCGAGGTGGTGGGTGACGAGGAGGATGGGGAGACGGAAGTCGGCGCGGACCTGGGCGAGGAGGGCGTAGAGTTCTTCGCGAAGGGAATGGTCGAGGCCGGAGGAGGGCTCATCGAGGAGGAGGAGGCGGGGCTGGGCGAGGAGGGCGCGGGCGATGGAACCGCGCTGGCGCTGTCCGCCGGAGAGTTCAGAGGGGAGGCGGCCGGCGGCTTCGGCGAGGTGGAACTGTTCGAGGGTTTCGTTGACCTTGCGGGTGCGTTCGAGGCGCGGAAGAGTGGCGGCGGCGAAGGCGAGGTTCTGGCGGAGGGTGAGGTGGGGGAAGAGGGCGGAGGCCTGGAAGACGTAGCCGCAGTGGCGGGCGCGCGGGGGGAGGTTGACGCGGGCGGCGGCGTCGAAGAGGAGGACGTCGTCGACGAGGATGCGGCCTTCGGTGGGGTGGGCGAAGCCGGCGATGGAGTCGAGGGTGAGGGACTTGCCGGAGCCGGAGGGGCCGAAGAGGACGGTGGTGGGTGCGCTGGTGCGGAGGTGGAGGTCGAGTGAGAAGGCCTGGGAGTCTGGGCGCTGGGGGAAGGCGAGGCGGATGCGGGCGTCGATCATCTCACACGGCCTTTCCGAGGGAGACGCGGCCGAGGCGGTTGGCGAGCCAGAGGCTGACGAGGGCGACGGCGGAGATGACGAGGACGAGGGTGCGGGCAAGGTCGCCGCGGCCGGCTTCGACGGCGTCGTAGATGGCGACGGAGAGGGTTTGGGTGCGGCCGGGGAGGTTGCCGGCGACCATGATGGTGATGCCGAAGTCGCCGAGAGAGCGGGCGAAGGCGAGAGCGGTGGCGGCGAGGATCTGGTTCCAGGCCAGAGGGAGGGTAACGTGCCAGAAGACGCGCCATTCGGAGGCGCCGAGGGCGCGGGCGGCCTTGGGGTAGCGGCGGGGGACGCTTTCGAGAGCGGCGGTGGAGAATTTGATGAGGAGGGGGGCGGAGTGGAGGAGGGCGGCGACGACGGCGGCCTGCCAGGTGAAGACGAGGGGCTGGCCGAAGGTCCATTCGTAGAGTTTGCCGAGGGGGCTGGAGCGGCCGAGGAGGACGAGGAGGTAGTAGCCGAGAACGGTAGGGGGGAGGACGAGGGGGAGGGTGATGAGGGCGTCGAGGATGTGCTTGCCGCGAAAGGTGCGGGTGTTGAAGAGCCAGGCGAGCCAGAGGGCGGCGAGGAGGGCGATGAGGGTGGAAAGGCCGGCGACACGGAGGCTGAGCCAGAGAGGGAACCAGTCGGGGGCCATAGTCGAATCCCTATTATAGACTTGGGTGCGCGGGAAGGAAGCAAAAACGTAAGGGAGGGGGAATGTTTTGGAATTCGGGGATGGGGGTGTATTGACGACCTTCGTGTCCTGATACAATACGGACACGGAGCGATCATGTACCTGGAGAACGTCAACGAGCGCAACTTCATGCTCACGTCGGTGGACTATGTGTTCAACTGGGCGCGGAAGTCGTCGATCTGGCCGCTGACCTTTGGTTTGGCGTGCTGCGCGATTGAGATGATTGCGTCGTCGGCGTCGCGGTTTGACATTGCGCGGTATGGGGCGGAGGTGTTCCGGCCGAGCCCGCGGCAATCGGATCTGATGATTGTGGCAGGGACGGTGACGCTGAAGATGGCGCCGGTGCTGAAGCGGATCTACGACCAGATGCCGGAGCCGAAGTGGGTGATCTCGATGGGGGCGTGCGCGAGCGTGGGCGGGCCGTTCAACACGTATTCGACGCTGCAGGGCGTGGACAAGGTGGTGCCGGTGGATGTGTATGCGTATGGGTGTCCGCCGCGGCCGGAGAACCTGTTTTACGCGCTGCTGAAACTGCAGGACAAGATCGATCAGATGAGCCTGGCGCAGAGGCCGACGGAAGTGCGGCTGGAAGAGTCGATGCTGGAGAACTTCAAGCGCCAGGTGATGATCGCGCAGACCAAGAATCCGGCGGCGTGAGCATCGAGAAGACGCCGGAAGGCTTTTATCAATCGACATTGTTGGCGCGGTGGGGTGGAGTGCGCCACGGGTTTGGGACGGCGCGAGTGCAGGCGGCGGAGGGATTCCAGGTGTTGCACCAGGTGCATTCGGCGCGAGTGCTGGAGGCGGGCGAATGTGGGGATGGGGACGGGTTGACCACGAACGAGGCGGGTGTGCTGGTGGCCGTGAAGACGGCGGACTGCGTGCCGCTGCTGCTGTTCGATCCGGAGGTGGGGGCCGTGGCGGCGGTGCATTCGGGGTGGCGGGGGACAGTGGCGAATATAGCGGCGGCGGGGGTGACGGCTTTGCGGGAGAGATATGGGAGCCGGGCGGAGGATCTGGTGGCGGCGATGGGGCCGTCGATTGGGGGGTGTTGTTTCGAGGTGGGGGCCGAGGTGGCGGTGGAGTTTGCGGGGTTGTTTCCGGAGCGGCGGGACCTGGATCGAAAGACCCGGGTGGATTTGAGGGAGGCGGTGCGGCGGCAGTTGGTGGGGGTTGGGGTTCGGGAGGAGCGGATCGATGGTGAGGGGCCCTGCACGTGTTGTGGAGGGGTGGAGTTTTATTCGTGGCGGCGGGATCGGGTGGTGGGGCAGCGGATGTATGCGGTGATTGGGTTGGAGTAAGGGGGGGAGGGACAAAAAGGGCGCGAGGTGAACTCGCGCCCTCTTGAGAGACGGAAGGGAATGGGGGTCTAAGCGACCATCAACTCTTCGAACATTTCGTTCTCCTGGTCCTTGTTGCGATCGGCCAGTTCCTGGCATTCGATGCAGAAGGGAGTCCAGGGGACGGCATTGAGCCGTTTGGGGTTGATGTCTTCCTCGCAATGGAGACAGACGCCGTAAGCGCCGTCATTGATACGGCGGAGGGCGCCGCGCACGTTGCGCAGGAGGTGGGATTCCCGGTCGAGGTTGCGGATGGCGAGTTCTCGTTCGGCGGCGTGCTGGACTTCGTCGAGCGCGTCAGGGCTCTTCTCGATGGCGATGCCTTCGCGATCGCGAACGGCTTGAGAGAGCTCCGCCAGTTTCGCCTCGAGGATGTTCTTGTATTTGTTAAGTTCCGTCTTAGTCATGGTCGCCTCCAATGGGTAATGGTGATTGGTTACCTCGTATGTTGTTCTTGCTCTTGTAATGTCTTAGACGCAGGAAGTCGGGGAAGGTTCCACGATTTGAGTCCATCCTGCTCAAAAAATCTCAAGTAAGCAATCCCTAGTAAGCTGTACCTACTAGGAGATTGGGGATCGCCTGGCGGTGGCAATCAGATAGCATAGCATATCTGACGATCACCTAAGCAATCGAAATGCCAAATTGTCAAAAAGCTCTGGATCCGAACCACAGATCCACCGGTCTGGCCGCCGGCACAGCTTGCGAGCCGGCTGATCAGCAGGAGACCCAGCCAGATCTCCTCCGGCGTCTACAGAGTGACGCCGGTCTCCGTGTCTTGCCGCCCGATTCCGGAACCCTTGGGTGGGATCCGGGGGAGTACCCCTAGGCCGTGCCTGGGGGTCATTAGCATACAGCAGCTAATCGGCCGCTGCAACGGATTTCTTGAGAGCGTAATGTTAGAGACGCCGATCACACAGATATGTTTCACAAAATTGCTGGAACTCTCCAAGGAAGATAGAAATTAATGAAAGCAAGGGAGATGCGTGGGCTGGTCCGGGGTTGAGGTGGAACTGCATCAGGGGCAGGTCAGGCGGTCCCCGGTGCTCCGGCAGGGGGATGTGCGGGATGGTCCGGGATTGAGGGGAAACTGCACCAGGGACAGGTCAGGCTGTCCCGGGTGCTGCAAGCTGTTGGGAGGGCTGGGGATAGCGGGGCGATTTTGGCGCGATGGCGGTTGGGACGGGTCAGGCTGTCCCGTTTTACCGTTTTAGCGGACTTCGGAGGGAGTGGTGGTGATGCCGATCCGGCCGAAGACCAGGCCCAGCGGGCGGTTGTCGGTGGGAACGGTGACGGAGCGGTTGGTGGTGAGGACCACGTTGAGGGACTTGGAGTTTTCCAACTGCTGGGGGAGGGGGAAGGTGAAAGTGAAGCCGCTGGTTTCGCGGGTGACGTCGCGGGCGCCGAGGGTGATGCCGTTGATGGCGACGGTGAGGCGGACAGGGGTGTCGAGGACGGTCGCGGGGCAATAGCCGGAGAGGGAGATGGCGCTGGCGGGTGTACGGGGCGGTGCGAGCGTGAGTTCGGCGCGGGTGCTCATCCAGCGGAAGCCGTCGTTGATCTCATACCAGCCGGGGCCGAGGAAGCGAGCATAGGCGGGCGAGCCGATGTCGAGGAATTCGGGCAGGGACGCCCATTGGGCGGAGTTCTGGCTGATGAACTTGCGGGTGAAGTTGCGGAGACGGCCGTCCTCATAGGTATAGGCGACGAGAGAGCGATTGCGGGCCTTGTCGGCGAGGATGGGGGGAGCGCAGAGGAAGGGGGCGATGTCGCCGAGTTCGGGATGGGATTCGATGGCGAGTTCGCTGCCGGGGGCGAGGCAGGTTTCGGTGAGGCCGTAGAGGGTGTAGGGGCGGTCGAAGTAGCCGGACCAGAAGAGGTCGGAGTCGACGCCGGCGAGGACGATCATCTGGTTGGGGTGGAGTTGGTGGGCTCGTTCGAGGCCCTCGACGAGGGAGCGGATGCGGAGGCCGCGGGCGTAGTGCCAGTGGGTGGTAGCGCGGTTGAAGGGCAGCGCCATGAAGATGTGCAGAGAAGTCAGGAGGGCGCAGAGGAGGAGAGCCCAGCGGGGGGCGCGCGCGGAGAACTGCCAGGCGGAGGCGGCGATCCAGGCGAGGCCGATGGAGGGGACGGCGAGATAGTAGAACGAGTAGTGATCGCGGAGAGGCAGAAGCGGCGCGAGGGTGATGGTGAACCAGAGGAAGCCGAAGATGGGAAGGAACGAGCCGCGGCGCCAACCCCAATAAAGGACGGCGCAGGCGGCGGCGAGGAGGAGGGTGGCGGTGATGGTCCAGACGGATTCGGGCCAAGTGGCGCGGTCAGAGAAGGTCCAGCCGGCTAGGGCGCCGCGCCAATAAAGGAAGTAGGACTTGAAAATGGAGAGATCGTAGTGGCGGGCGTAGACGCCTTCGGTGGGCTTGGGCGCGTAGTGGAAATGAAGGTAGGCGTAGAAGGCGGAGATGGGGAGGAGCGTGAGGGTTCGTTTGAGCCAGGGGCGGGCGGCGAGGGCGCACCAAGCGGCGGCGAGGATGGGGTAGACGATGTTGACTTCGAGGGCGCCGAAGCCGAGGACAAAGACGGCGGCCTGGGCCCAGAACCAGCGCATTTGGCCGGTTTCGATGGCCTGCAGGAGGAGGCGGAAGGCAGCCAGGAGGAAGAAGGCGCAGAGGATCTGGTTATAGGTAGCCAGCCAGGACATGGGCGTGCCGAGTCCGGGGCTGATGAGCCAGAGGCAGGCGGCTAGGACGGCGGCCCAACGGCTGGCGGTGATGCGGAAGGTGATGGACTGGAGGAGGAAGAGATTGGCGCACTGGGTGAGTGCGACGACGAGGTGGAAGGGGCGGTGGTCCAGCCCGAAGCGATCGTAGAGGACGAGGAAGAAGAGGCGTTCGGACCAGGGACGAATGGTGCCCTGGGCGCGGGGCTCGAAGAGGATCCGGAAGAGGTCGGGCCAGGAGTGGAGCTCGGAGCGGAGGGTGAGCCAGGCGAAGTCGTCCTGCTGGAAGTAGGAGCGGAGGGCGAAGGAGTAGATCCAGGCGCAGAGCGCCAGTGGGATGGCCCAGAGCGCGAGGGGGATGGCGCGGGAGAGTGCGGCGAGAGTTCGCTGGCGGAGGCTGGGACTGCTCATGGGGCAACGAGGCGGAAGCCGACGGCGATGAGGCCGAGTTCGCGGGTTTCGGCTTCGCGGTGGGGGATGGTCTTGTCGAGGGAGAACTCGATGATGAGGGCGTCGGCCTTCATGAGTTCCTTGGGGATGTCGAAGGTGGCGAGCTGTTCGCCGGCCTGATTGGATTGAAATGAACCGAGAGAGCGGCCTTCGACGGAGGCCTGGATGTGGACGCCTTTGAGATCGGCGGCGGCGATGTCGGGGATGGTGAAGCGGAATTCGAGGCGGCCGGGACGTTCGGCGCGGGGGGCGGGCGGGGCGAGGGAGACGGAGAACTGGCGGGCGGTCCAGCGCCAGGCGTCCTGTTCGAGGTTGTAGAAGCCGGTGAGGAGTTGGGCGGCGTCGCGAGGCTGGGACATGAGGACAGAGCTGGAGAGATCGGACTCCTCCTCGATGGTGGCTTCGGGGTTGGGGTGGTGGACGCGTTTGCAGGCCGGCGCCCCCGTGAGCAGGATAGCGAGCGGGAGGACAAGAGGGATCAGACGGCGGCGCACGGGCGGACCTCCACGAGGCAGTTGTAGAAACAGGGGCCTGCGCCGATGTCGGTGAGGCGGTCGGAGATGAGCAGGTTGACGTTGGCCTTTTCGGGGGCGAAAGAGGGCCAGCGGTTGGCGGGGACGCGCACGACGCCGGGGCGGACGAAGGGGCCGATGCGGGCGGGAAAGCGGAGCGCGCCGCGCTGGTTGAAGATCTCGACGAGCTGGCCTTCGCGAATGCCGCGGGCGGCGGCGTCGGCAGGGTGGATTTCCAGGACGGCGGTTTCGGCATCGACGTGGGGCTGGTAGCCGAACGACGAATTCAGGCCGTCGTGAGATTTCGAGCTGACGAGTTCGAGGGGGAAGCGGGGGTCGCGTTCAGCGCCGAGGCGGCTTTCGAGGGGGGGCTCATAGGCGAGGGGCTCACCATCGAAATTGGGCGTGACGTCCGAGTTGGGCAGTTCCGGAACTTTCAAGGGGATGGAGTGCTCCTGCTCCAGGCGTTCAAGGGTAATGCCCTGGAGGAAGGGGCTCTGGGTGTCCAGGGCCTGGCGGAGGAGGTCGTCGTCGGTGTCGGAGAAGCAGGGCTCGGTGAAGCCCATGCGGGCGGCGAGGAGGCGGAAGATCTCGACGTTGGATTTGGCCTGGCCGTAGGGGGCGAGGGCGGGGCGGGCGAGCTGGAGGTGGTAGTGGCCGTAGGCGAAGTAGACGTCGGTGTGCTCGAGGAAAGTGGTGGCGGGGAAGACGAAGTCGGCGAAGCGGGCGGTGTCGGTGAGGAAGTGGTCGGCGACGACGGTGAAGAGGTCTTCGCGGAGGAGGCCCTGATGGACGAGCGCCTGGTGGGGGGCGATGGAGGCGGGGTTGCTGTTGTAGACGAATAGGGCCTTGACGGGGGGATCGTTCAACGAGGTGAGGTCGTGGCCCAGGAGGGACATGTTGAGGGTGCGGGCCGGGGGCCCGAGTTCGGGGAGTTCGAGCGCGTCGCGATTGAGCTGAAAGGCGCCGGAGGTGGTGAGGACGAAGCCGCCGCCCGTATGGCGCCAGGCGCCGGTGAGGGCGGGCAGGAGGGACATGGCGCGGATGGCGCGGCCGCCGCGTTCGGAGCGTTGAATTCCATAGTTGGTGCGGATGACGGCGGGGGAGGTGGTGGCGTACTCGCGGGCGAGCTGAACGATCTCGGAGGAAGCGAGGCCGGTGAGAGCGGCGACGCGTTCGGGCGGGTATTCGGCGGCGCGGGCGCGGAGGGAGGTGAGATCGGCGTCGCACTGTTCGAGCTTTTCGGCGAAGATCACGTGCATGAGGCCGAGGACGAGGGCGAGGTCGGAGCCGGGGTAAGGGGCGAGATGCCAGTCAGCGAGCGAGGCGATTTTGGTGGTGACGGGATCGATGACGACGAGGCGGGCGCCGCGGCGGCGGGCCTCGACGATGAAGGGCCAGAGGTGGACGTTGGTGGAGAGGACGTTGGCGCCCCAGACGAGGATGTAGCGGGAGTGGACGAAGTCTTCGGGGGCCGTACCGAGGCGCTGGGGATAGGCTTCGAGGAGGCCGGCGACGCCGGCGGTGGCGCAGATGGTGCGGTCGAGGCGGGAGGCGCCAAGGCGATGGAAGAAGCGGCGGTCCATGGAGCTGCCCTGGAGGTAGCCGAGGGTACCGCCGTAGGAGTAAGGCAGGATGGATTCGGGGCCGTGTTGGGCGGCGATTTCGGCGAGGCGGGCAGCGACGGTGTCGAGGGCTTCGTCCCAGGAGACTGGTTCAAACGAAGGATTGGATTTGGGACCGGTGCGGCGGAGCGGCGTGGAGAGGCGGTTGGGGTGGTATTCGCGTTCGAGGTAGCGGGCGACTTTGGCGCAGAGGAAGCCCTGAGTGACGGGGTGATCGGGATTGCCGCGGAGACGGGTGGCGCGGCCGTTTTCGACGGTCACGAGGAGCGAGCAGGTGTCGGGACAATCGAGGGCGCAGGTGGAGTGAAAGACCTGTGTCACTCATTCAATTATAGAGGCGATTCCACAGGCGGGAAGCCGTTGAGGGTGTCGACGACCTTGAGGAGATCGCCGGTGTGATAGAAGTCGACGGCGAGGATGTTGGGGATGTGGTGGCGTTCGGCGGCGCAGGCCTGGGCGCGGGCGAGGAGGGGCTGATAGGCGTTGACGATGGCGGCGTTGGAGGGCTTGGGGGTGGGGGTGGTTTCGATCCAGTGATTGATGAGGAAGAGATCGGCGTTGGGGTTGCCGCGATTGGGGCGGCAGGAGAAGTCCTGAGGGGTTTTGAAGGAGTATGGGGTTTCCATGAAGGACTGGAAGGCGGGGCGGAGCCAGGAGACGCCGGGGCGGCCGGATTCGAGGAAGACGACGAGGCGCTGGCTGGTTTGGATGAGCTGGCCGAGGGTGGGCCAATGGGGAGAGGGCGAGCCTTTGTAGACGAGGGATTCGAGGTTGGAGTCCTGGAAGGCCTGAGCGATTTCGGCGGGCTTGGCGTAGTCTTCGATGATCATGATGACGACTTCGTCGGGGTGAGAGATGAGGAAGTCGTGGACTTCGGCGAGCAAGGGGGTGAGGGGGTAAGCGCCGAGTTCGCAGACGCCGTGGCAGAGGTAGAGGCCGCGCTTGCCCTGATCGACGCCGACGAGCTGATTTCTGATGCGGAGGGCGGCGGAGTAGCCTTCGGCGCCGATGGACTGGCGGACCTTGTCGGCGATGGGTTCGCCGTTCATGTCGGTTTTGATGCGGTCACCGCCGGGGAAGCCGGCGTGGACGTCGATGAGCAGGGCGCGGATGCCGTCGCGGAGCTGGCCGGGGATGGACTTCTCATGATGGGGGAACATCCAGCCGGGGATCTGGTGGTTGGACATGGCGTTGTGGGCGCCGGCGAAGACGACCTGATCGAGACGGCGGGCACAGAGTTCTGGGTGTCCGTTGCAGGAGAGCTGAGCTTGTTGAGCCGGCGGGGCGAAGGGGTGGCGCCAGAAGGCCCAGGCGGCGGCGAGGAGGGCGACGGCGGCGAAGACGCCGGAGGTGGCGAGGAGCCAGGCGCGGGGAGAGAGGGCGTCCGAGGACTGGGCATCGGGCGGGAGTTGGGCGACGCGCTCGAGAAAGAGGCGGAAGAGTTCGCGGACGCCGATGTAGGCGGCAGCGGCGCCGGCGAGGACGATGGCGGCGGAGGCGATGGCGGAGGGCCAGTGGACGGCGGCGAGTCCGGTGGCGAGGAGGAGTGCGCCCCAGGCGGCGCGGGCGGCGGGGCGCGGCGGCGGAGCGACGAGGATGCGGCTCCAGCGTGACACGTAACGGATGGGATCGACGGCTTCGAGGAGGGAAGCGGCGCCGGCGGCGGTGAGGATGCCGAGACCGCCGAGGAAGATGGCCCAGTTCCAGAGATCGCCGAAGTAAGTGCGCCAGAGGCCGCGGAGGAGGCCGGCCTGGAGGGGGTCGGAGACGAAAGACGCGGCGAGGGAGCCGGCGGGGAGGAGGGCGGCGAGGAGGAGTCCGGAGGCGAGGAGGCCGATGCCGCAGTGGACGACGGTGCGGCGGTGGTTGGGGGAGATGTAGACGGCGAAGGCGAGGAGGGACGTGCCGAGCAGGAAGAGGGCGGGCCAGAGGAGGTGGATGACGCGGCGGAGATGGCCGAGTTGGGCGAGGGGCTGGGCCCAGCGGGCGTCGGAGAGGACGTTGGCGGCGGATTCGAGCTGGCGGGGGAGTTTGGCGGCGAGTTCGGGGCTGGCCTGTTGGAGAGATTCGCGGAGGAGGATGTGGAAGTCCGGGAGGGCGACGAGAACGCGGCGGGCGCCTTCGGAGAAGGCGGCTTCGTGGGCGCGGCGGGCGGCGGCGCCGCCGATGGCCTGGAAGGGGCGAGTGGAGAGGAGGCTTTCGGTGGCGGCGAGGATGAGGGGGCGGACGGTGATGAGATCGGGCTTGGAGTGGACGATGGCGTTGGTGACGGAGTCTGAGACGAAGGCCGCGACGCCAGGGTCGTTCAAAGACTTGGCGGCGCGATCGCCGAAGGTTTCGGCGTCGAAGATGTTGTGGGCGAGGATGTGGAAGATGGCGCCGAGCGTGACGCAGGCGAGGCCCGCGAGGATGGCGACGCGGGCGATGGATGCGCTGCGAAAACGGCGGGAAGGCATGGCGCGAGGACCTCTCGCGCCAGTTTACAACGAAGTTCTACTCATCGGACTTGGGCTCGCCGGCCTGGACTTTGACCTTGGCGCCGACGTCGAGGCGGCTGAGGCCGGTGACGGCGACGGTTTCGCCCTCGTTGAGGCCGTCGGCGATCTCATATTCGGTGGGGAAGCGGTCGCCGATTTTGACTTCGCGGACATCGATGGTGCTGTCGGGTTTGACGACGTAGCTCTTATTGGAGCCGAGGACGTAGAGGACGGCGCGATTGGGGACGACGAGGATGGTATCGGTCTTGTCGGTGCCGAGGTGGGCGCGGGCGTAGGAGCCGGGCTTGAGGATCTGATTCGGATTCTGGATGAGGGCCTCGACGATGAAGGTGCGCTTGGTGGGGTCGACGGTGGGGGAGATGCGCCAGACCTTGCCGGTGAAGGTACGTTCGGCGAAAGCCTCGACGGTGACGTCGACGGCCTGGCCGATTTTGATCCAGGGGGTCATGCGTTCAGGCACTTCGATGCGCAGGCGGATGGGGTCGATTTTGACGAGGGTGAAGAGGGGAGAGTTGGCGCGGACGTAGGCGCCGACGACGGCCTGGCGGTCCTTGACGAGGGCGGCGAAGGGGGCGCGGATGGTGGTATCGCGGAGTTTCTTGCGCTGGAGGTCGAGGGAGGCTTTGAAGCGTTCGATTTCCTGGAGGAGGTTGCGGGTCTGGTTGAGGGTCTGGTCGTAGGCGGCCTGGGCGGACTGGAAGCGGGCCTGGGCCTGTTCGAGATCGGACTTGGGGCCGATGCCCTGATCGACGAGTTCGGTGACGCGTTTGTAGCGGGTTTCGGCGTCGAAGAGGTCGGCGCGGGCGCGGCGGACGTCGGGGGCTTCGCGGATGTCCTTGAGGCGGTCCTTCTCATCGCGGAGGCCGAGGCGTTCGAGGGAGGAGCGGAGTTGGGCTTCCTGCTGGGCGACGAGGTAGCGCTGCTCTTCATCGGAGATGCGGGCGAGGATCTGGCCTTCCTTGACGGAGTCTCCGAGGTCGGCGGTGACCTGTTGGAGCGGGCCCTCGACTTCGGCGGAGATGATGGCTTCGTCGAAGGGGAAGAGGGTGCCGACGCCGTCGACGGAGCGCTGGATGGTGCGTGTGGAGACTTTGGCCACGCGGACGGAGGCGGGGCCGGTCTCCTTCTTCGCGGGGCCGGCCTGCTTGGGCTTGCAGGCGATGGTAAAGAGGAGAGAGAAGGCCAGGATTAGGGATGCAATCGGGCGAATGATGCGCATGTAACTTCCTACGGACAGCTATCGAAGGACACCAAGATGGAGAGGCGACCAGGGGGAAGCGCCGGTTACTGGAAGGGCCATTGTATCGAAGATGGGCGGGGGTGGGTTGTCTGGGGGAGTACGGTTTCGCCATGGGGTCTGGGGGGGAGACGGGCTTGGACTCGTGGCGCCGAGACTTCGTCTCGGGGGAACACGGCTCCACGGTGGCCTCGCGACTTCGTCTCGGGGGGATATTGCTTTACGGTGGCCTCGCGACTTCGTCTCGGGGGGGA
>JARKQJ010000054.1 GCA_029973955.1 Paludibaculum sp.
AGGCCGGACACTACCGCTTCGAGGCGGCCCGGGTGACGGACGACGCCCCGGGCGAAACCACGGTCATCGAGGTGACCGTCTCCTCGAGGCAGGTGCGCGTCACGCCCGACGCCAGCCGCCGGGGACAGCTGTGCCCCGCCTCCCTGCTCGTCTTCGTCCTTTTGACCGCCGCGCTGCGACGGATCGCCCGGGCGCTGCCCGGCCTGTTCACGCCGGGCGCAACCCAAGGAGTCGGCCATGCATGAAGAATCGCTCGGCAACGTCATCCGCGACTTCCTGACCGGCGAGGAAATCGCCGAAACCTCCTACGAGGAATTTCGCCAAGCCCTCGCCAGGATGCTCGTGGAAGAAAATGGCTACCCCAAGGATCGCCTGACCTCCAAAGTCGGCGTCTGCTTCCCGGTGGACGGATCCGATTACACGCGCATGATCGACCTCTACGCCACGGACGCCGCCGGAAACCCGCTGCTGTTCGTCATCTTCTGCTCCGGCGAGCCCGGCTCCTACATGCGCGAAGCCCTCGCCGCAGCCCGCATCTTCCAAGACGGCGGCGTTCCCCTCGTCCTCGTCACCGACACCCACGACGCCGTGCTCCTCGAAACCGCCACAGGACGTGAACTCGGACGCGGCATGCGCGGCATCCCCTCCTTTGAACAAGCGCAAGCCCTGCACGCCCCCATCCCCGTCCTCTCCGAAGAAGCGCGCAACCGCGAACGCCGTATCCTGTTCGCCTACAGCGAGTTCCTCTCCGGCGGCTGCTGCCAAGGCGCATGCCGGCCCAAGGCCAGGGAATGATGGGAGAGAGAGGATGTGGAGATGAGGAGAAGAGGATGAAGATGCCTCCGGCGGCCAGGAGGGGATGATCCCCTCCTGGACCTCCTCGTCGGGGGATGGGTAAGCGAGTGGAGGCGTGGTTGGTGAGCGATGCGTCGGGGTCTGTGGTCGCGGAAATGGGGCGCCAGCGGCGAAGCGCCGCAGTTCAAGAAATTTTGAAAATAAAGCTTCTTAAAGTCTTCTGCCTTTAAGGAGGCTTTCAAAGCAAAATTCCTTCAAACTCGCCCCAAAGGGGCGACGGCCTGGGGCCGGAATTTTCCCTGCCGAGCCTGCCGCGACAGCGGCGGCAGCGGCAGGGAAAATTCC
>JARKQJ010000061.1 GCA_029973955.1 Paludibaculum sp.
TCGATGACGGCGTGGGCCGAGTCGTGGATGCCGTCGGCGATGCCTCCGGCGACCTGGTCCACCTCCTCGATGGCCTTGTTGATGTGGGCCGAGGTGGCGGACTGCTCTTCCGAGGCGGCCGCGATGGAGTGGATCTTGAGGGTGTTGTCCTCGGTGTGGGTGAGGATCAGGTGGGCGGAGTCGCCCGCGCGTCTGGCCATGGAGGAGGCCTCGTCGGTGCGGGTCACGGCCATCTCCATGCGCTCCACGTTCTGGTGGATGGAGTTCTGGATGGCCAGGATGGAGTCGCCCACCTCCTTGGTGGCGTGCATGGTCTTTTCGGCCAGCTTGCGCACCTCGTCGGCCACCACGGCGAAGCCGCGCCCGGCCTCGCCCGCGCGGGCGGCCTCGATGGCCGCGTTGAGCGCGAGCAGGTTGGTCTGGTCGGCGATGTCGTTGATGACGTTGATGATGCGGTCGATGCTGCGGGCCTGCTCGCCCAGGCTGCCCATGTCCTGCTTGAGCAGCGACGTGGTGTCGTTGACCTTGGCGATGGAGTCGATGGCCTCGCGGGCGATGCGCGCGCTCTCCTCGGCGAGCTGCTTGGCGTTCTCCACGCTCACGGAGGCGTCGGAGGAGCTGCGCGAGATGTCGGCGATGGCGATGTTCATCTGCTCCATGGCCGCGGAGGTCTCCATCATGCGCTGCTTCTGGAGGTCCGCGCCTTCGGAGATGCGCTCCATCTGGTTGGAGAGCGAGCCTGCCGAGCCCATGACTCGCTCCACCACCGCTTCGAGCTTGCTGGAGGCGTCCATGAGGTTGCGGGCCTTGGATTCCTCGGCCAGCCTGGAGGCTTCCTGGGCCTGGAGGATGGCGTCGTCACAGGTGCGCTGCGCGGCTTCGAGCTCCTTGATCCGGGCGTCCGCGTCCTTGCGGGCGTCGGCCAGGCGGACGGAGAGCTCGCGCAGGGCGGAGGAGAGCCCGGTGAACTCGCCTGGGCCTGCGTCCTGGGCGTTGGAGGGAAGGGTCCCCTTGACCGCCTGGGCCGCCATCTCCCCGAGCCGTCCGAGCGGGGCGGCCATCAGAAGAAGGAATGCGCCCAGGGACGCGACCACCCCCAGGCAGAGGCACAGCGCCAGCCAGGACGGAACACCTCCGGAGCCGAAACTCAGGGCCGAAACGGCCGCCGCCAGGCACGACGAAACGGCGAGCAGGGCGGACACGACGAACTTCACGGACATACGTTCTCCCCGAAGTATGGAATCAGAGAAGGGTGGTCACCATGAGAAAAGTCAACGCTGAGGAGGGGATTGCAAGCGGAACATCATTTCCGGAAGGTAATGTCACGTCCCTCAAGCTTGATCTCGCCCACATGTGTGGCTATCACACAAACACCGGTCGGAATCAATCCTATTTGAGTCAGGATTTCTTCATTTTAATTCTAACAGTTGGAGATTAATTCATATGAGCGCGAATACGGCTCCGCGCGGGGGCATCCTGCAACGCGACGGAGAGACCTGGGCCATAGTGCCCCGCACCCCGGTGGGCATCATCACCC
>JARKQJ010000069.1 GCA_029973955.1 Paludibaculum sp.
CGGCCGCTTCCGGTTGCGCCGCACTCTCCTCCACCCGCAGCCGCATCCCCTCCTGACTCACCTTCTCTCCTCCCCTCAACCGCACCTCCGGATCTGCCCCAATCCCCTTCGGCACCTCGAACCGCACTTCATACACGCCCGCCATCCCCAGCGTCACGCCGGCGTAGGAGACCCGCCCCGGCCCCAACTCCACTCCATCCAGCACCACCACCACGCCCACCTCCAGCGCTGCCTCTTCATTGGCCACCTTCCGGTTCGCTTGCGGCGGGCTCGTCGCCCCCAAACCCGTCGCATACACCACCACCTCTTCCCCTGCCTGCAGCGGCCTCTCTCCACTCACCCAACTCGAATCCGACCCGTGCTTCGCCAGCACCCAATCCGCCTCATACGGCATCAGCGCCGGTGCCGCCGCGCTCAACTGCACCTTCACCGCCGGACCGTTCAGCGCGTTCTTCGTCACCTGCACCACCGCCGGACCCGGCAGCAGGTCCGCCGGAACCACAAACACAATCACCTCCGGCGACGCATACTCCACCCCCGCCAGCAGCCCGCTCACCTTCACCGTCACCCCAGTCCCCGGCAGCACATACGGCAGATACCCCGCCAGCAAATCCCCAGGCTCCCGCGCCCGCACTGTCGCCGACAGCTCCTCGCCATAGATCGCCGCCAGCGTATTGGGCGCAAGTTCCCCCGCCCTGCCGCTGGCAAGGTTCACGATCGTCGCCTGCGTGTATTTCGGAGCCTGTCGCTGACCCGTCTCACTATTGGCCCACACAACCGTGGCCAGACAGGCCAGCGCAGTCCATGCGCCAGCCGGCCCCATCTGCCGTGATCCTAAACCGCCACCCTCCTCCCCGTCTATACCTCTCGCTAGGCTTGGGGATACTCCGGCGCCATCTCCAGCGCCTTCCGGCTCATCGTCGTCAGCGGCAACCCCGCCAGCTCCCCCCACTCAAACCACCGGAACCCCTTCGGAGCCTTCGCCGGCGCCGCCCTCCATACCTCCACCGTATAGTCGTGCCGCGTGATCGAATGCTTGAATGTCCCCAGCATCTCTCCCCGCACCGCCTCCGGCAGCACACGCACCTCCGGCAACTCCCAGAATCCCGCCAGCCTCGTCTCCGCCGCCCCTCTCTGCCGCAACAGCACTTTCCCCTCTTTCACCATCACGCACAGCTCCACCGCCAGCTTCACCGGTTCCCGCCGGCTCAGCTTTACCGGCAGCTCCTCTTGAATTCCCTCCGCCAGCCCCTTGCACTCGTCCCGCCACGGACACAGCAGGCACTGCGGCCCTTTTGGCAGGCACACCGTCGCGCCCAGCTCCATCATCGCCTGGTTGAAATCCCCGGCCCGCTTGGCATCCAGCATCCGCTGCGCCAGCTCTTTCAATCGGACCCGTACGCTCGACGCCGCCGCATCGCCCCGCTCCGCCGTCACTCGCGAAAGCACGCGCACCACGTTTCCATCCAACACCGCATGCGGCTGCCCGTAACAGATCGAGGCGATCGCCGCCGCCGTGTAGTCCCCCACCCCAGGCAACTCCCGGATCTCCTCGTAGCTCGCTGGAAACCGCCCCATCTCAGCAATCTTCCGCGCCGCGCGCTGCAGATTCCGCGCCCGCGCGTAGTACCCCAACCCCGCCCACATCGCCAGAAACTCCGCCTCCGGCGCCACCGCCAGGTCCTCCGCCTTCGGGTACCGCTCCAGAAACCGTTCGTAGTAGGGAATCACCGCCGCCACCCGCGTCTGCTGCAGCATCACCTCCGACACCAGCACCCGCCACGGGTCGCGCGTCTTCCGCCACGGCAACTCCCGTCGCGAGGCCCCGTACCAGTCCAGCAGTGCCTTGGCGGCAACCCGAGGGTTCTTCATTCGATTGATACAATGATGAAGGATTGGGGCGCAATTCTTCAAACTCTCTGAAAAACTCTCCCACGGACGGCCTCCTCAGCATCCGCGGCGCACGGGTCCACAATCTCAAGAACATCTCCATCGACCTGCCTCATAACCGCCTCTCCGTGATCACCGGCGTCTCCGGTTCCGGCAAGTCCTCCCTCGTCTTCGACACCATCTACGCCGAGGGTCAGCGCCGTTACGTCGAAAGCCTTTCCGCCTACGCCCGCCAGTTCCTCGACCGCATGGAGAAGCCCGACATCGACTCCATCGAGGGCATCGCCCCCCCCGTCGCCATCCGCCAGAAGAACACCACCCGCAACCCCCGCTCCACCGTCGCCACCTCCACCGAGATCCACGACTTCCTCCGCCTCCTCTATGCCCGCGCCGGCGAAACCTGGTGCCCCACCTGCCACCACAAAGTCGAACGGGATACCGTCGACCCCATCGCCCGCCGCATGCTCGCCCTCCCCGACGGCTCCCGCTGGTACGCCCTCTTCCCCGTCCATACCTTCAAGCCCGGTGACTCCGCCGCCCTTCGCGATCACTTGTTCGACCTCCGCAAGCGCGGCTTCAACCGCCTCTTCCAGTCCGGCCAGCTATTCGAGTTCTCCACCCCCGAATCCCTCCTCGACATCGACTTCTCCCAGCCCGTCTTCGTCCTCGTCGATCGCCTCGTCATCCGCCCCAATCAGAAGCAGCGCATCATCGATACCGTCGAACTCTGCTACCGCGAGGCCGGCGAAGTCCTCTTCGAACAGGCCGGCGAAGCCGAACCCCAACGCCTCCGCTTCTCCGAACGCTTCGCCTGCAAAACCTGCGACCGCTCCTTCCTCACCCCTGAACCGTCCCTCTTTTCTTTCAACAACCCCTACGGCGCCTGCCCCACCTGCCAAGGCTTTGGCAATACCATCGACTACGACCTCGGCCTCGTCATCCCCGATCCCTCCCTATCCCTGAACGACGGCGCCGTCGAGCCCTGGACCAAGCCCCAGTACGAGCACGCCCTCCCCCGCTTCCTCGCCCGCCATAAAGGCAGGTTCCGCGCCCACACTCCCTTCCTCCAACTCGACCCCGAAGAGCAGACCCTCCTCCGCGAAGGCATCCGCGCCTTCTTCGCCGAAGTCGAAACCAAGAAATATAAGGTGCACGTCCGCGTCTTCCTCTCGCGCTACCGCGGCTACACCGAATGCCCCTCCTGCAACGGCGCCCGCCTCCGCCAGGACGCCCTCAACATCCGCATCGGCGGCCAGACCATCGCCGGCGCCGCCCGCATGAACGTCGCCGAAGCCCGCCAGTTCTTCCAATCCCTCCAGCTCGATCCCGAACAGGCCGCCATCGCCGGCAAGATCCTCATCGAGATCCAGCAGCGCCTCGAGTTCCTCCACCAGGTCGGCCTTGAGTACCTCACCCTCGACCGCCTCGCTTCCACCCTCTCCGGCGGCGAGGCCCAGCGCATCCAACTCGCCACCAGCCTCGGCTCCCGCCTCGTCGGCGCCATCTACATCCTCGATGAGCCCTCCATCGGGCTCCACTCCCGCGACACCGAACGCCTCATCCGCATCCTCCACTCCCTCCGCGACCTCGGCAACACCATCCTCGTCGTCGAACACGACGCCGACGTCATGCGCGCCGCCGATCACATCGTCGACATCGGCCCCGGAGCCGGCGAACTCGGAGGCCAAATCACATTCGAGGGCACGCTCCGCAAAATGCTCTCCCCCGTCAATGGCGGCCGTGCCCCCTCCCTTACCGCCCGCTACCTCAACGGCGAACTCCGAACCTCCCTCAAAACCGAACCTCGCACCCCCGACCCCAAACGAGTCCTCCGCTTCCTCGGCTGCCGCGCCAACAACCTCCAGGGCATCGATGTCGACATCCCCCTCGGACTCATCACCGTCGTCACCGGCGTCGCCGGCTCCGGCAAATCCACCCTCGTCCACGAAGTCATCCATAAGACCCTCGAAGCCCGCTACCGCCGCGATCTCTCCAAATCCGAAACCGGCGAAGCCGCCCACCGCTCCGAAAAGCCCACCTGCCGCCGCGTCGAAAAGGCCGAACTCATCCGCGACCTCGTCCTCGTCGATCAATCCCCCATCGGCCGCACCCCTCGCTCCAACCCCGTCACTTACTCCAAGGCCTTCGACCTCATCCGCGAGATCTTCGCCGCCACCCCCGAGGCCACCCGCCGCGGCTACACCGCCGGACACTTCTCTTTCAACATCGCCGGCGGCCGCTGCGAAACCTGCCAGGGCGACGGCACCGTCACCGTCGAAATGCAGTTCCTCGCCGACGTCGAACTCGTCTGCGAAGACTGCCGCGGCACCCGCTACAAGCAGTCCATCCTCGACATCCGCTACCGCGACCTCAACATCCACGAGGTCCTCCGCCTCACCATCCGCGAGGCCCTCGCCTTCTTCGCTGACCAGCCTCGCCTGATCTCCCGCCTCAAACCCCTCGCCGACGTCGGCCTCGGCTATCTCCGCCTCGGCCAGTCCGCCACCACCCTCTCCGGCGGCGAAGCCCAGCGCCTCAAACTCGCCTCCCACCTCACCCAGGCCGACTCCAAAGGCGTCCTCTATCTCTTCGACGAACCCACCACCGGCCTCCACTTCGACGACATCGCCCGGCTCCTCGACGCCTTCGAGCGCCTCGTCCACAACGGCGCCTCTCTCCTCATCATCGAGCACAACCTCGAAGTCATCCGCCACGCCGACTGGATCATCGACCTCGGCCCCGAAGGCGGCAGCGGCGGCGGTCAGGTCGTCGCCGTCGGCACCCCCGCCCAGATCGCCGCCGTCCCCGCCTCCTACACCGGCCGCTTCCTCAGAGATCTGCCCTAGCCCCCCGCCCTCCCCAACCCCAACACCCCCCGGGACTGTCACCTGTGTCCCCAATCGGCATCCACCTCCAACCCTGTCACCAACCCCCACGTGGACACAGCGTGACTGTCCCGCCCCTCCTGTCTTCGCCGACCTCTCGCCCGCGCTCTTATCCTTTTCAAAATCTATAGCTTGACTCGACACCTGCCAATACAACAAAATGGGGTAATTGTGATTCGCTTGGAGTCAAGCGGCGGGGGAGTAGTAGTACTATTCAGTACCGGAAGGTTGCATGAAGCGAATTCTTACACCGGCCCTGGCACTTCTCTCGATTGGATTCATATCCGCTCCGGTCGTCGCTGCCGTCAGCAGTCCTAGCAAGAAGAAGGCGGCGCCCGCCTCCAGAACGTCCGCCTCCAGAACAAAGAAGACGGCCGTCACCGCTTCCCCTACCAGGAAGTCGAAGACGCCTGCCGCCACCACAAAACGAACCACCACGACTGCCGCGAAGGCCTCGTCCACCAAGGGAACCTCCTCGCGCCGCTACCGGCGCTACAGCCCCTGGGATACCCCCACTTACGCCGATTCCACCTGGGGCGACGTCATCAATGGGGAGGACCTCGTCGTCCGCCGCGCCGCCGTCGAAGCCCTCGGCCCTTACAACGGCAGCGTCGTCGTCGTCGATCCCCGCTCCGGCCGCATCCTCACCATGGTGAATCAGAAGCTTGCCCTCACCGGCGCCTATCAGCCCTGCTCCACCATCAAGCTCGTCGCCGGCCTCGCCGGCCTCAGCGAAGGTGTCATCGACAAGGACACCCGGCTCCGCCTCTCCCGCAATAGCTCCCTCGACCTCACCACCGCCCTCGCCAAGTCCAATAACCCCTACTTCGCCAACGTCGGCGAGAAGCTCGGCTTCGAGAAGGTCAACTTCTACGCCCGCCTCCTCGGTCTCGGCGAAAAGGCCGGCTGGAACATCGAGGGCGAGAGCGCCGGCATCTTCCCCGCCGCCAAACCCAAGGACGTCCCCGTCGGCATGATGACCTCTTTCGGCGAAGCCATCGGCCTCACCCCTCTCCAACTCGCCGCACTCGTCTCCTCCATCGCCAACGGCGGTACCCTCTACTATCTCCAGTACCCCCACAGCCAGGAAGAGGCCGCCTCTCTCGTCCCCCGCGTCAAACGCCAGCTCGACCTCACCGCCAATATCTCCGACATGCGCCCCGGCATGATGGGCGCCGTCGACTTCGGCACCGCCCGCCGCGCCATGTACGACGCCAACGAGCCCATCTACGGCAAGACTGGCACCTGCACCGACGCCCGCACGCACCTCGGCTGGTTCGGCAGCTTCAATGAAGTGGAGCACAACCGCCTCGTCGTCGTCGTCCTTCTCACCGGCGGCAAAGCCGTCAACGGACCCGTCGCCTCCGGCATCGCCGGCCAGGTCTACAAGAACCTCTCCACCCAGCAGTTCTTCGCCGCATCCCACACCCAACCCGCCGTCTCCCAGGACGGCTCCCGCTAATCCCCCGGACGCCAGTCCGGGGTGACGGGTTCCAATTCCCCGGAGACCCAGCCCATTTCCCCCGGCACCCCAATCCCGGGGCCACACTCCCCAGCCCATTTCCCCCGGACGCCAGTCCGGGGTGACGGATTCGAGTTCCCCGGAGACCCAGCCCATTTCCCCCGGCACGCCAGTCCCGGGGCCACACTTCCCAGCCCATTTCCCCCGGCACGCCAATCCCGGGGCCACACGTCCCAGCCCGTTTCCCCCGGACGCCAGTCCGGGGTGACGGATTCGAATTCCCCAGAGACCCAGCCCATTTCCCCCGGCA
>JARKQJ010000096.1 GCA_029973955.1 Paludibaculum sp.
CTGCCGCAGCCGCCCGTGCCGCCGCCAGATCGTCCCCATCGACGCCAGCAGCGCCCCGTAGCCCAAATTAGTCGTAGCCGCAAACCCCGGCAGCGCCCGCCAGATCCAAACCCCATACCCCGCCACCACCCCCGCCGCACCCAGATACACCGCCCGCCAACCCCAACGCCCCGCCACCACCCCGCTCACCACCCTCGACAACAGGATCCCCAGCAACAACCCCATCATCACCGTCCCCACCTTCCGCCCCCGCAGCCGCTCCGGCGCCAGGATCGCCGCCGCCGGCACCAGATCCTGCGCCAGCGTCGCGCATACCCCCAGCGCCACGCTCGCCGCCGCCAGCTCCGCCAAACCCCGCGCCGCCCCGCAAGCCACCAGAGCCCCCGTCAGACCCACCACCTTGATCAGAAGAATCCACCGCCGGTCCCAACGGTCCCCCAGCGGGCTGAGCAGCAGAATTCCCGCCGCATACCCCAACTGCGTAAACATTGGAATCATCCCCGCCGCCCCCTCGCTCAACCCCAACTCCTCCCGCATCACCCCCAACATCGGCTGGCAAAAATACAACCCCGCCACACCCAACCCAGCCCCCACCGCCAACAACGCCAGCAGCCCCCCCGTCAGCCGCTCCCCCCGCCCCAATTGAACCTGCCGCTCCATGCTCCTCCCAATCACCTTTCTTCCCCAGCAACAAGCGGACCAAATTGGACCTTGTGAGTGGCCGCCCCCCCCTCGCCACAGAAGAGCCCCCAGCCAGCCCCTGCTTCCGCCGCTTCAGTCCCGGTAGTGATCAAAGAGCGCCTGAACCGCCCGATAGCACTTGTCGAAGGATCGCACCGCTCTCGCCTGCCCAAGATCGAACACCGCCGCTAGCTTCGCTTGATCGATCGTCTCGGAATACGAATGGCCGCTCATGCGCTCGTTCAGCCACTCCTTCGCCCCTCTCACTTGCTCGGGCTGTGTCGGAGCTTCCAGGTCCGCCGGCAAACCCCGCTTTCCGCGCAGAGACTGCGCAGCTGCAAGCAACCAGCACTCAAACTCGCGCACCGGCAATATGACGGACACAGGCAAACCCATCGCATTGGGTTTCGCGCGCTCCTGCAGGCTAGGTCCCAGCTTCGCCGGACAATCGTCGTCTCCATCCACCAGGACGAAGATCCCCCCGCGCGGCCTGACACGCAATGCCACAAACTCCACCGCTCGCTCCAGTTCTCTCGGCTTGTGCACCAAGCTGCTTCGCGGCCGCCGCATCGGAGGAGCAATCTCCACCGTTCTCCCTGCGTCGATCTCTGCTGCGATCCGCCGAAACAGGACTGGCATCGCGCTGGCATCTCCGTGCCCTTCAACGATCAGCCCGATTTGGATCGGGTTCACTCGCCTCCTCCGCCAAACAGCGACTGCTGCCGGGGCGCTGCCGTGCCGAATAGCCTCGCGGGCCGTAGTTGATTCTGCCGCAGGAGTTCTCCCGGTGTGTACAAGCCTTTTCGCACTGCTTCTCGGCTCACATCATCCACAGGTGCGATTTGCGTATTCCCCTCCTCCGCCTGTACGGCCAGCAACAGTTCATTCTCGATGTCGGCGGCATCCAAGAGCTCCGGGCTGTGAGTAGTCACGATCACTTGCGTGAACCTCGCCGCTTCTCGCAGCGCGCCCAATAGCGCTTCCACCGCTGCTGGATGCAATGCAATCTCCGGCTCCTCAATACCAACCAGCGGAATCTTACCCCCGCCTGCCCGTTCAGCCTGGAACAGTGCCACCAGAATTCCCAGAGCCCGCAGCGTTCCGTCGGACATGTTGCCCGCGAAGAAGCGCCACGGGTTCTTTGCGCCCGCCACCACGTGCCGGAACTCCAATGTGGCCTGCGGCGGCACGTCCTTCACTTCTACTCCGCTCACGCTAGGCACAATCGACGAAAGGTACTCTTCAATCCTCTTCTTCCTCGCCTGATCATGGGTGGAAAGCTGCCTCAAAACACTGGTCAAGTTGCCGCCATCGCGGGCCAAAATCTCCCCGGAATCCGGCGGTTGAAACTCCCTGATCCGGTCCGGGTTCAGGTTGTAAAAACTCGCCCGCGAAAGAGCGTCGTAAACAGGTCGAAACTCCGCCACCCCAGAAGTGTTCACTAGATAGAGTCGGTCCCTCGACGCAGCCGGAGGTACCCTCTGTCCTTGCTTGCTGGCCAGTTCAAACAACTGAACTTCGCCAGACTCCACCTTGAATCGCCCTCCCGCCAGCCCCCGAATCTCGCACTCCTCCGTCTGGACGTCATATCCCCCCGACGGACGAGCACCGATCTGGAACGCATAGTGTCCCTCGCCAGCTGGCCCCTGGAACTCCAACCGGATTCCAAAATGATTCGGATGCCCCCCGCTTCGGCGCCTCACCTCGCCGATGCCCCCGCGTTCCCTCAAGGCGTTGTCCAGCGAATTCCGCAGCGCATCGCTCGTAAACCTCAAGGCATCCAAAAAGTTACTCTTGCCTGACCCATTCGGCCCGACAAGAAACGTCAGCGGCCGCAACTCGACTTCACTGAACGCAATGCTCTTGTAGTTCTTCAAAACAACACGCGTCAGGAATGGTGCCACGTCCGCCATTGTATGCTCTAGCGCCTCTCATTTGGCATCGTTGGCCCCAGCTTCCCCAAAATTCACTTCGATCCTCTCGGGGACCGCCACTGGTCCAGCTTCCGCACTCGCAGCATTTAGCACTCCGCTTCTCCCGCCTCATCCGCCCACCTCGCAACGCGGAGTTGGCCGATACCTGAACGGCCAACTCTGAGTGTTCCCAAAGTCCATTGGTCGGTTCATGTCACCAGACCCAGGCCCCTCTAGCTAATGAAAGCATTCTGCCGCATCCTTTAATTACGAACGCCGTTATTCAAGGATCCCTAAACCACTTGGCGACCATCCCCAATCCACGCATTGGAAGCTACGCCACCTCCTCCGTGGCCGGTGAGACGGTGCGCGCTTACGTCCCCCCTCCGCTGCCCCCCCTGCCCGCCCTACGTCTCGACGGACTCCAGTCCCTCCTGGAAACGGCAAACCAATCCCTCGGCAGGCTCGACGGGCTGGCATCCTTACTGCCCAATCTCGATCTCTTCATCTACGCCTATGTCCGCAAGGAAGCCGTGCTCTCTTCTCAGATCGAAGGCACTCAATCCTCGCTCTCTGACCTGCTGCTCTTCGAAAGCGGTGGAGCACCCGGAGTCCCTGTACAGGACGTGCAAGAGGTCTCGAACTACCTGGCGGCGCTCCAACACGGGCTCGACCGCCTGCGTGGCGGCTTCCCCCTCTCGCTCCGGCTGATTCGGGAGATCCACGAAGTACTCCTCTCCGACCGCAGGGGAAGCACGAAGGAACCGGGCGAGTTTCGGCGCAGTCAAAACTGGATCGGCGGAACGCGGCCCGGAAACGCCACCTTCGTTCCACCGCCCCCTGAGCGCGTCATGGAGTGCATGGCGGCACTGGAAACCTTCCTCCACGGCTAACGACCTGACATCCCGCCGCTCGTCAAGGCTGCGCTCGTCCACGTCCAGTTTGAGACCATCCACCCGTTCCTGGATGGCGACGGGAGGCTCGGGCGGCTGCTCATTACCTTCCTATTGTGCGCGTCCGGCGCGCTCCGGGAGCCCATTCTCTACCTCAGCCTGTTCTTCAAGCGCCACAGGCAGACCTACTACGATCTCCTGATGCGCGTACGCGCCGCCGGGGACTGGGAGGCCTGGATTGAGTTCTTCCTCACGGGGGTCCAGGAGACCTCAGAGCAGGCCGTGAGTGCCGCGCTCCGAATCCTGGCGCTGCTCGAAGCGGACCGCCGCAGGATTGAATCGCTCGACCGGCCCTCAACCTCGGCGCTGCGCGTCTTTCAGCATGCGCAAACGAATCCGATCCTCTCCATCTCAAGGACCGCGGAAAAGACCGGCATCACGTTTCCCACCGTCACCTCCGCAATCGGTCACTTGCAGAAACTCGGTGTGCTCCGCGAGACCACTGGCAGGCGACGGGGCCGCCTCTTCGTCTACGGCGCGTACTTGGACATCCTCAACGAAGGCACTGAGCCGTTGCGCTGAAGCTCCAGCCGCAAGGCACTTCACCCTCCGTCCGCGATGCCGGTGCCCTCTGGTTCAGAAACATTTCTACTTCATTCATCAATCACTTACAGGAATATTCTTAAACTGCATTCGATCTCCGCGGTCCGCTTTGGCTATGATGCATCGCCTCATCCCGACCACCCGCCGATCCAGCCGCCTCGCCCATCATGCGCCGGACTCGCCCCCCTCTCTCGGGGCGGGCCCCATCTCCCAACGAAAAACTGAACTCTATCCCACCTATCTCATTGATTCTTCGTCAAACCGAACCGGGCAGACGCTGTGGCCGCCCTCACAAGATCTGAACACTTCACCCTCTAACCCATTGAAAACTCGTTCCACCCCCCACCGAACCGAGCCTGCCGCCGCCCCTCCCCAGATTCCCAGCCCCCCGCTCAGCCTCTCCGCACAAGATTTGTACACAATCCCTCCTAACCCATTGAAAACTCGTTCCGCCCCCCGCCGAACCGCGCTCACCTCCGCCACTCCCCAGATTCCCGGCCCCCCGCCCAGCCATTCCGCACAAGATTTGCACACAATCCCTCCTAACTCATTGAAAACTCGTTCCCCCCCCCCCCGAACCGCGCCTGCCTCCGCCACTCCCCAGATTCCCGCCCCCCCACTCAGCCACTCCGCACCGAATTTGCACACAAACCCTCCTAACTCATTGAAAACTGGTTCCACCCCTCGCCGCACCTCGCACCCAGCCCCCCACTCCACACAGTTCCTGGACACAATCTCGCCCAACCCACTGAAAACCCGTTCCGCCCTCCACCCCTCTCACCCAAAACCTGAACAAAATTCCCCTTCGCCACTAAATCTAGGGGCCTTCCAAATCACACTACCGAATCTGGCGCTGCACCCTCTTGCATCTCCGCCCCACCCCGTGTATCCTGAAATCAACCCTCCCCCCGAGCGGCCGCGCCGTGAGATTGGCGCGCGTCGAAACCCTTGGCCTTCCACCGAAAGGAATACGCCATTGCTGATCCTCAAACGAGTTGAACTTCAAGGCTTTAAATCCTTCTGCGACCGCTCGGAGATGCGCTTCCCTGGGAAGGGCATCGCCGCCATCGTCGGCCCTAACGGCTGCGGCAAGTCGAACCTGAGTGACGCCATCACTTGGGTCCTTGGCGAACAGTCCGCTAAGTCCCTGCGCGGCAGCCGCATGGAGGATGTCATCTTCGCCGGCACCGGCAATCGCAAACCCGTCGGCATGGCCCAGGTCACCATGGTCCTGGTAGACCCCACGGGCTCCACGCACATCCCCAACGCCCGCCCCGAGCCCGTCAAGTTCACCAAAGCCGCCAAGGCCGCCGCCGCGGAAGCCGCAGCCAAAGCCGCCGCCCAAACTCCCGGGGACGAGTCCCCTGCCCCCGCCGCGGATGCCGAAGCCGCCACGCCGCCCGCCGAATCTGCATCTGAATCTACGGCCGAGGCCACCGCTCCCGAAGCCGCGCCCGCCCCCGCACCCGCCCCCACCGGCACCGGCAAAGAGCAGGAAATCACCATCACCCGGCGCCTCTACCGCTCCGGCGACTCCGAATACCTCATCAACGGCCGCACCGCCCGCCTCCGCGATATCCAGGATCTCTTCATGGGCACCGGCCTCGGCCCCGAGTCATACGCCATCATCGAACAGGGCCGCATCGGACAGATCCTCTCCTCCAAGCCGCTGGACCGCCGCGCCGTCATTGAAGAAGCCTGCGGCATCAGTAAATTCAAGAACAAACGGCGATTAGCTGAAGCAAAACTCGAAGGCGCAAAACAGAACCTCACCCGCGTCTTCGACATCCTCGAAGAGGTCTCCCGCCAGGTCAACTCCCTCAAGCGCCAGGCCGGCAAGGCCCGCCGCTACGAGGAACTCAAGACCGACCTCGACTCGCAGCTCCGCATCGCCCTCACCGGCCGCTACCTCCTCCTCGAACGCGAAGCCGCCCGCGTCGCCCTCGACCTCGGCGAAGCCTCCCGCTCCTACCAGCACCTTCAGTCCAGCGTCAACGACCAGGAAGTCGCCCTCACCTCCGCCCGCGAGTCCTTCTACCAGCTCGAAGCCGACCTCACCGAGACCCGCAAACGCCTCGCCGAAGTCCGCGTCGAGTCCGAACGCGCCCGCGGCCAGATCGACTCCCAGGCCCGCCAGATCGCCGCCACTGACCAGCGCCTCCAGCAGGGCGAAACCGAAACCGAAGACCTCGCCCGCCGCCTCGAGTCGCTCGAGAACGAGCGCACCAACCTCGCCGCCCAGCTCGAAGAACTCCAGCAGGCCACCGCCGGCGCCCGCGAACGCCTCGCCCTCAAGAATGAGGAGAAGGACGTTCTCCAGAACCAGCTCCGCGAGCGCGAACGCACCCTCGAACTCTCCCGCCAGCACGTCGTCCGCCTCCTCGGCGAAGCCTCTTCCCTCAAGAACCAGCTCGCCCAGATCGACTCTTTCCTCGCCGGCATCGAGCGCGATACCACCCGCGTCCGCAAGGATGAGGAGACCGCCCAGGCCGACCTCGAACGCCTCGAAGCCGCCAAAACCGACCTCGCCCAGCGCCTCTCCTCCGCCCAACTCCAACTGGAATCCATTCAGGAACGCCGCGGCTCCGTCGAAGAAGACCTCTCCACCCGCCGCGCCTCCGCCCAGGAGACCCGCCGCCAGCTCGACGCCCTCAAAACCGAAACCTCCCGCCTCCGCGCCCGCCGCGACTCGCTGGAGGAAATCCTTTCCCATCGCGCATATACCACTGAATCCGTAAAGCGTCTCTTTAGCGCTGTCGAGCACGGCCAGACCGACTCCTTCAAACCCGCCGGCGTGCTCGCCGACTTCATCGACCTCTCCCACCCCGACTTCGAAAAGGCCACCGAAGAGTTCCTCCACGAGGAGCTCGAATACGTCGTCGTCAAGAGCTGGGAGGACGCCCGCCACGGCATCGACCTCCTCCGCTCCGACCTGGATGGCCGCGCCACCTTCCTCGTCGAGCCCCATCTTCATAGCGACAGCCCCGCTGTCGTTTCCTCCCCCGTACCCGAGCCGGCCATCGGTCCCGAAACCGGAATCGTTGGCCGGCTTAGCGAAGCCGTCCGCTTCTCCAACGGACTCACCAACGCGCCCGCCGCCCTCCTCCCCCGGCTCGCCCGCTGCTTCCTCGCCGAGTCCCGCGACGCCGCCCAGCGCCTCTCCACCGTCTACCCCGACCTCTTCTTCCTCCTCTCCGACGGCGTCTGCTACCACGGCCATGCCGTCTCCGGCGGCAAAAAGACCGGCACCGGCCCCCTGGCCCTCAAGCGCGAACTGCGCGAGATCTCCGGCCTCTTCCAGGACCGCCAGCACGCCCTCAATCAATCCCAGGCCGCCCTCGAACAGCTCGAAGGCGAGATCCAGTCCCTCTCCGAAGCCCTCGAACAGCTCCGCGCCGAACAGCAGCGCCAGGAGAAGGACACCCTCGTCATCGACCAGGAAACCCGCAAGGTCTCCGAAGAGTTCAACCGCACCACCCAGCGCCTCTCCGTCGCCCGTGCCGACCTCGACCGCCTCTCCCGCGACGCCCAGCGCCACTCCGGGGAGCGCGAGGCCAAGGCCATCCTCGTCGAAGAGAAAGACCAGCAGCGCGCCGAAGTCGAACGCTCTCTCGAAGAGATGCGCTCCGGTCTCGAGTCCCTCAAGCAGGACCTCAACGTCCTCGCCGAAGAGCACTCCGTCCTGCGCGTCGAACTCGCCGGCTTCGATGAACGCCGCCGCGGCGTCGAAAACGCCTCGCAGCGCCTCGAAGCCCAGATCCGCGACGTCATCGGCCGCCGCCAGAACCTCGCCGCCGAACTCGAACGCCTCGCCCTCTCCCGCAACCGCCTCCTCGAAAACAACCTCGAACTCGAAGAGAAGGGCGCCTCCCTGGCCGGACAGCAGGAGAGCCTCGAAGCCCGCGTCGCCCAACTCGCCGAATCCGAAGCCGCCGGCCGCTCCGCCCTCACCGCCAGTGAGGAGAACATCAAGGCCAATCGCTCCGCCGCCGCCGTCGCCCAGGAAAAGCGCTCCCAGATCGAACTCGATCTGGTCCGCCGCCAGTCCGACCTCAAGCACCTCGACGAAACCTGCCGCAAGGACCTCAACATCCCCGTCGCCGAACTCGCCGCCCAGGCATCCGCCCCATCTCCGGATGCCGCCGCGGCACTCACCGCGAACGATGAGAGCGGGTCCCCCGCAAGCGAAGCGGCCGCGCCCCCGGCTGCCCCCGTCCTCGACGAAATGGCCGTCGCCGACGCCGAGGAGAAGGTCTCCGAACTCCGCCGCCGCATCGAGGCCCTCGGCCCCGTCAACCCCGAGGCCCTCGCCGAATACCAGGAATCCCAGAACCGCTACGACTTCCTCAACACCCAGCGCCAGGACCTGCTCGACTCCATCCGTGACACCGAAAAGGCCATCCACGAGATCGACACCGAGTCCCGCCGCCGCTTCACCGAGGCCTTCGCCGTCATCAACGAGAACTTCAAGGCCATGTTCCGCACCCTCTTCGGAGGCGGCGTCGGCGAAATGCGCCTCACCGGCGAGGGCGACGCCCTCGAACAGGGCATCGAAATCGTCGCCTCGCCCCCCGGCAAGCGCCTCCAGAACGTCCTGCTGCTCTCCGGCGGCGAGAAGGCCCTCACCGCCATCTCGCTCCTCATGGCCATCTTCCAATACCAGCCCAGCCCCTTCTGCGTGCTGGACGAAGTGGACGCGCCGCTCGACGAGGCCAACGTCACCCGTCTCTCCAACCTGCTCAGCGACATGTCCCACCAGACCCAGTTCATCGTCATCACGCACGCCAAAAAAACCATGGAAGCCGCCGAAATGCTCTACGGCGTCACCATGCAGGAGCAGGGCGTCTCCAAACTGGTTTCCGTCCGCCTCAAGGCGGCGCCTCCCCCCCCTCCCCCGGCGACTCTGCAAACCGCAGCGAGGGCTTGAACGATGCCGCAGTTGATCGGTATCGCCGGGCCTTCCTGCTCCGGGAAGACCGAATTGGCCCGGTGGCTCTCCAGAGCCACCGGCGCCCAGGTCCTGAACCTCGACCACTACTACATCGACCTCGCCCACCTGCCCCTCGAAATCCGCGCCAAGACCAACTTCGACGAGCCCCACTCGGTGGACCACGATGCCATCCTGGAACACGCCCGTACCCTGCGGTCCGGCCAGTCCATTCACGCCCCCCAGTACAACTTCGCCACCCATACCCGCGCCCCCGGGGATGAGGTGATCGAACCCGGCCGGCTCGTCATCCTCGAAGGCCTCTTCGCCCTCTACTGGGCTGAACTACGAGACCTGTTCGCCTTGAAGATCTACGTCCACGCCCCTGACGAAGTCTGCTTCCAGCGCCGCCTCTTCCGCGACACCCGCGAACGCGGCCGCACCGAAGCGAGCGTCCGCGAGCAATACGCCGCCACCGTCCGCCCCGGCGTCGTCGACTTCATCGCCCCCTGCAAAGCCCACGCCGACCTCGTCCTCTCCGGCACAGACCCCATCGACGCCTCCTGCAACACCGCCCTCGCCGCCATCCAAGGCTTTTTCGCTCATAGCTGACCGTTCCGGGCCGATGAGCCCATCGAGCCTCGAACATTCTATGACCTCCGCAACACTTCCGGCGGCGGACCGCCGCCATATCTCGCTGGCCGACATCCTCGACCGCCTCTCCACCGCCATCAACGAGGAAACTCCCAAGTTCGCCCTCCAGAGGTTGCTCAGTGACCTGGTGGTCCACTCGACCCTAGAAGTCCGTTCCCAGAACCCCTGCCCCATGGCCGACGCTGAGTTCCTGCATTACCTCCACGGCCTGGAGACAGGCGTGGCCCAGTCCGAGATCGCCCTCGCTCCGGCCCACCTCAATCGCATCCGGGATTGGCTGGAAAACCATGGCGGGACTGAACTTCAGGCTGCGCCACCCAATTTCTGACTCCGCCGGTCAATTTGTGACTCCACCACCCCGGGAGCCGCATCTCATGAGCTGAGATGGCACAAACCGGCCAAACGGAGACTTGGGCGCGCCTTACAGTGCGTGCCGCCGGCATCTATAATCTGGCCGTCGCCACCCTTGTGTTGCTGCGCCCGGAATGGATCCTCAGCTCGCTCGGCCTGCCTCCAGACCCCCCGGCTGGTTTCGCCCTGGAACTCTGGCACGCCTTCGCGGCGCTCACCGCCGCCATGGGTGCGGGCTACCTGCTCATCGCATCGAATCCGGCCAGACACTGGCAGGTGATCCTGATCGGCTTCCTCGCCAAACTCGCCACCGGCCTTTGGGTAAGCTACGACATCTACCTGCACCGGCTGCCGGAGCCGGCCTGGCTCTGGGTGGCCCTCGATGACGCGTTGTGGCTGCCGCCGTTTGCCATCATTCTGCGCGAGGCGCACGAATCCATCCTGAACGTGCGCCGCGCCGTGGCGCCCGACGTCCTGAAGTTCGCCCTGCGCCGCAAGACCAACTACGGGGTGACCATCGACGAGATCAGCCGGATCTCCCCTGTCCTGCTCGTCTTCCTCCGCCATGCGGGCTGCACCTTTTGCCGCGAAGCGTTGGCCGATCTGGCCGAGCAGCGCGCCGAGATCGAGCGCGACGGCACCAGGCTGGTGCTGGTCCACATGGGTTGCGAGGAGCATGGCGCTAGCTTCTTCCGTCGGTACGGGCTGGATGAAGTGCCCCGCATCAGCGATCCCGAACGCGCGCTCTACCGCGCCTTCGGTCTCCCGCGCGGCTCGCTGGGCGATGTATTGGGTCCGAAAGTTTGGCTGCGGGCATTCCAGGCCGGTGTCCTCGGCCGGCATGGCGCAGGCCAACTCGTCGGCGACGGCTTCCAGATGCCCGGCGTCTTCCTGCTCTTCCACGGCGAGATCGTGCGTAGCTACCGCCACCAGAGCGCCTCGGACCGCCCCGACTACATGACGCTGGTGACCGGGCGGGACTATAGCGCACCGGAGCTGCGCGATCAGTCGGCGTGAAGGGTGCGCCCTGACACGACATGGGCCGTGCAGCCGCGACCAGATCGCCTCAGGCTGCCCGGACTCGATGGTGCTGGCGACGGGGCGGGATGCGTCGGCGTGGAGAATTCGTCCTGAGATGGCGCGGGCCGTGCAGCCGCGACCAGAGATGGCGCTGGCGGCGGGGCGGGATGCGTCGGCGTGACGGGTTCGTCCTGACACGACGTGGGCCGTGCAGCCGCGACCAGTGATGGCGCTGGTGACGGGGCGGGATCCGTCGGCGTGGAGGGTTTGTGCTGACACGACGTGGGCCATGCAGCCGCGACCAGAGATGGTGCTGGCGACTGGGCGGGATCCGTCGGCGTGAAGGGTTTGTGTTTGCCGGTTTATCATGGCATGGTAGTGCCCATGCCGGATGAATCCCAAAACGCAGCTCCGCGCGCGCCAGGCTCTGTGGGTGTGGTGCGGATGTTCGGCGTGCCAGTACGCTTCCACTTCACCTTCTGGCTGGCGGTGGTGTGGCTCATCTACATGGGCGCGTCAGGGTCTCAGTCGCTGGCCGGCACGGCGCTTTATGTGACGGGGTTGTTCCTTTCCGTGCTGCTTCACGAAGGCGGGCATGCGCTGGCGGCGCGGCACTACGGGATCGGAACCATTGAGATTGTGATGCTGCCTTTGGGGGGCCTGGCGAGACTGGCGCGGCAGCCGAAGCCGGCGGAGGAGTTTTGGGTGGCGCTGTCGGGCCCGCTGGTGAATGCCGTGTTGGGCGCCGCCCTGCTGGGCGGCGTCTACGCCACGGGCGGGAGCGTGGCGCTCTCGCACTGGCAGCAGGCGGCCGACGCCAACATCGTGCCGCGGCTGGCGGTGGCGAACCTCACGCTGGCACTGTTCAACCTGATCCCGGCGTTTCCGATGGACGGCGGGCGCGTGGTGCGGAGTCTGCTGGCCGCGCGGCGCCCGGTGGATGTGGCCACGCGGATGACGTCGCGGATCGGCACGGCCATCGCCGCGCTGATGGCGCTCTACGGGCTGTTGAGCGCGAACTTCCTGCTGGTCTTCTTCGCTTTCTTCGTATACGTGGGCGCGCTGCAGGAGACGATGGCCACATCGCAGCAGGCGCTGATGAGCGGCGCGACGGTGCTTGAGGCGATGATTACGGACTACCGCACGCTGAACCATGGAGACACGCTGCGGGAGGCGGCGGCGCTGCTGCTGGCGACCTCGCAGCAGGACTTCCCTGTGCTGTCGGGCGAGCAGGTGACGGGGTTGCTGAGCCGCTCCGCGCTGCTGGCGGCGATGGCGGAAGAAGGCCCGGACGCTTTCGTGGCGGGCGCCATGGAGCGGAACTTCGCGAGGGTGACGCCGGGGATGGACCTCTCCGAAGCCGCACCTGTGATGGCGGCGGCGGGCAACTGCGCGCTGGTCTTCCACGAGGAGCGGCTGGCGGGGATGCTGACGGCCGAGAATCTCTCGGAGTTCCTGATCCTGCGCAAGATTCGCGCCGAGCGGGCGGGGCCCCCGGCGTCCAACCAGTCGAACAATGGAGAGTCACAAGATGGCTAAGGCCGATGTGCTGATCGTAGGTGGAGGTCTGGCCGGGCTGTGCTGTGCGCGCAGGCTGCAGAAGGAGGGAGTGGCCTGCCTGATCCTGGAGGCATCGGACGGAGTGGGCGGGCGCGTGCGGACCGATGTGGTGGACGAGTTCCTTTTGGACCGCGGCTTCCAGGTGTTGTTGACGGCCTATCCGGAGGCGCTGGAGCAGCTCGATTACGACGCGCTGGAGCTGTGCGCTTTCCTTCCGGGGGCGCTGGTGCGTTACGAGGGCCACTTCCGCAGACTGGCCGATCCGTGGCGCGGCGGAGCGTCGATGATGGGCAGCCTGTTTTCGCCGGTGGGCAAGTTCTCCGACAAGCTGCGGCTGTCGAGCCTGCGCAGCTCGGTGATGCGGAGGAGTATCGAGGAGATCTTCGCGGCGCCGGACAGCAGCACGCTGCAGAACCTGCGGAAGCGGCACTTCTCGCACAGGATGACGGACTACTTCTTCCGGCCGCTGTTTGGCGGAGCGATGCTGGACACGAAGCTAGCGTCCTCGGCGCGGATGTTCGAGTTTATCTTCAAGATGTTCGCGGAGGGGGACGCGGCGGTACCGGCGAAGGGCATGGGCGCGATTCCGGCGCAGATTGCGGAGGGGCTCGCGCCGGGGACGGTGCAGTTGAACTGCCGGGTCCACTCGATCGGACAGGGTCATGTGAAGCTGACGACGGGCGAGGTTCTGGAGGCCGGTGAAATCGTGCTGGCCACGGAGGGGGACGAGGCGCTGAGGCTGGCGGGCGAGTCGAAGAAGTTGTCGTACCGGGGGGCGTGCTGTTTCTACTTCGCGGCGAAGGAGCCGCCGGTGGACGAGCCTCTGCTGGTGATCAGCGGCAGCAACCGCGGTCCGATCAACAACCTCGCGGTGATGAACCTGGTGGCGCCGACCTATGCGCCGAAGGGCGAGTATCTGGTGTCGGTGACGACGGTGGGGATGCCGAGCCGCGACGATAAGACGATGATCACGGCGGTGCGCCAGCAACTGAAGCGCTGGTACGGCCTGGTAGCGGAGGAGTGGAGGTTGATCCGCTACTACCAGATCGAGCGGGCGCTGCCGAGTGTCTTCCCGCTGGAGCGCGTGCAATCGGCGCAGTTCGCGGATGGGCTGTATGTCTGCGGAGATCACAGGGCGACGCCGTCGATCCAGGGCGCGATGGAGAGCGGGCGGGTGGCGGCCGAGACGCTGCTCCGCAAGCTGAAAGGCGAACCCGAACTCGAACCCGAGGCCACGCCGGAGACGGTGGCGGCATCGGATGTGGGGGAAGATCAGGGCTCGGTGTGAATCGACTCGATCTCGAAGAGGCGTTTGCGGCCATTGGTGGCGACATGGCCGTGGAACTTGTGTGAGCCGTTGATGACCAGGTCCAACGGGCGGTTCACGGGATAGTCGAACTGCAGCATGTCGTCCTCGCGGAGGTCGAGCATCTGCGAGACGGTGAGCGAGGGGCCGATGAGCCGGGCGTCGAGTTTGAGAATGGAAGGCTTGATGAGCTGCAGAATGCGGATGCGCTCCTCTTCAGTGGATTCCGACTTGCGCACGGACCACTGCTGATCGAACTTCTGGCGCAGCATCTTGATGATGATGGACGGGATGCCCAGGTTCATCATCCCGGCCACTTCACCGATGCGGATTTCTATGCCGATGCTGACGACGGCCTCGTTGGGGGCGAGGATCTGGAGCAATTGCGGCTCGGTTTCGTGGGACTCGATGGAGAAGTTGATGGTGGAGATGGGAGCCCAGGCTTCGCGCAGGTCGTGCAGGATGATGCGGAAGACGCCGTCGAGGATAGTCTGCTCGATTTCGGTGATCTCGCGGTTGGCCTTGAAAGGGGTTTTGCCGCTGCCGCCGAGCAGCATTTCCAGGATAGGAAAGACCATCTGGGGGTTGAGTTCGAGGATGGCGTTTCCGTCGAAGGGCCGCATGCCGAGGCTGACAATGCAGGTGGGCGCCGGCAGGCACTGCGAGAACTCCAGGAACGAGAGCTGCTCGACGCTAATGAGGTTCACCATGACGTAGGCCCGGAGGTAGGCCGAGAGCGAGCCGGCCAGCGAGCGGGCGAAGTTGTCGTGCAGCAGGTGGATGGCGCGGAGCTGATCCTTGGCGATGCGGTCCGGGCGGCGGAAGTCGTAGGGCTGCGCATGGAGGGCAGGATCGTCCTTGGGGCGGGCGCCCTGGACATTGCGAAATACGCTGTCGATTTCCTCCTGGGACAGGAGGCGGTCGGAGGCCATACATAGGGGATATCGGAGGGAAGGGAGGAAAAGGTGATTGGGATGATTCTGTAGTCCGGGCGAGGAATGGGATAGGTGGTTGGTAAACTAGGGGGAGTGAGGAAGTTCTACATTCAGAACTTCGGCTGCCGGGCGACGCAAGCCGATGGAGCGGCGCTGGAGGGGTTGCTGGAGAAGCAGGGGATGGAATCGGCCGGGCACGCCCGCGGGGCGGACCTGGTGATCCTGAACACCTGCACAGTGACCTCATCGGCCGACGACGACGTGCGCAAGAGCATTCATCGCGTGCACCGGGAGAACCCGGAGGCGCGCATCCTGGTGACGGGCTGCTATGCGCAGCGGGCGCCGGAGGAGTTGAGCAAGATTCCCGGGGTGACCTGGGTGGTAGGCAACTCGCACAAGACGCAGATTCCGGAGCTGCTGCCGGAGTTGGCGGGGGCGGAGCAGTATCACGGGCAGGTGCTGGTGGGCGACATCCGGGCGGCGTCGGGGTTCCTGTCTTCGCCGGTGGATGATGCCTTTGGAGACAGGACGCGGCCGAACCTGAAGATCCAGGAGGGGTGCAATAACCCCTGCACGTTCTGCATTATCCCGTCGGTGCGGGGGCGGAGCCGGAGCATGCCGGTGGAGCAGGTGTTGGACGAGCTGCGGCGGCTGGCGGCGGGGTACAGGGAAGTGGTGCTGACGGGGATCAACCTGGGGCGATGGGGGCGCGAGGCGGGGTTCCGGGTGGACGACCGGATGCGGCTTTCGGATCTGCTGAAGCTCGTGCTGCGGGAGACCGGGGTGGAGCGGCTGCGGATCAGCTCGGTGGAGCCGATGGACTTTTCGGACGAGTTGCTGGAATTGATGGCGGGCGAGGGGCGGATTGCGCGGCATGTGCATGCGCCGCTGCAGTCGGGGTCGGATGCGGTGCTGAAGCGGATGAAACGGCGGTACCGGGTGCGTCATTACGAAGACCGGCTGGCGAAGGCGTATGAGCTGATGCCGGATGCGGCGTATGGGGCGGATGTGATGACGGGATTTCCCGGGGAGACGGAGGCGGAGTTCCGGGAGACGTACGAGTTTGTGGAGCGGATGCCGTTCACGTATTTGCACGTGTTCACGTATTCGGAGCGGCCGGGGACGCCGGCGGCGGCGGGGGCGCAGGTGCCGCATCTGGTGAGGAAGGAGCGGACGCGGGCGCTGCGGGAGTTGGGGGCGCGGAAGAATCTGGAGTTCCGGCGTTCCTTGGTCGGGCGGCGGCTGCGGGCGGTGACGCTGGACAACGGCAAGGCGCTGACGGAGAACTACCTCAATGTCGAAATGGCGGCGGCGCGGGGGGCGAATGAGCTGGTGGAGCTGGAGATTGGTGGGGTGACGGAGATGGGGTTGAGCGAGGCGGGGCGGCTGCGGGTGATCGGGTGATCAGGGCTTGAGGGAGACGGATACGGCAGTGTTGACCTCGATGTGAACGCGGGGAAAACTTCCGCTGTTTCGAAGAACGGCGATGGCGGCAGCCGGCTCCGCACTGTCCACGGCGATGACATCGTAGTCTCCTGGCGCGACTCCCGCGGCTTGCACCCTGGACTCGCCTGGGGAGACCGGAACGGCGACGATCTGGCGCCAGGATTGGGCGGCGGCGCCGACGGGCACCAAATACACGGTACCGGCGAAATCCTTCGCCGAGGAGAGTTCAAGATTCACTTGCGAATTCGTCTCGGCGATCTGAAAGTCCATGGATCGGACGCTGCCGTCGAGAAGGATGGACTCATCGGGAGTCAGGGGTTGCGTGCCGAGTTGCGCCTTTGCCACGTAGAGTCCGCGGGGGAGTCTGACCACCGTCCTGTAGGCGCCTTTGAATACGGTGTCGAGCGACAGTTCACCCGGTGCGATTCGAGTGGCGATTGGATTGAGGAAGACGTAGGTGTAGTTGGATTGGAGCCGGACCCGGACATCGGCCGTGTCATAGCAACCGGCAGAAGAAAGTTCCGAGGATTTGCACCAGCGGGCGGTGCCACCGACCAACGAGGTGCGAATTTGCAGCGGGAAAGTGCCCGTCAGTTCGATGGAGAACTCCGATGGTTCTTCTTTGCGGGGAGTGAACTGGGCACGTCCAGCGACGCCGCCGGGCGCGGGACCGTACAACTCAACGACGAGGGGCTCCTGCGGAAGCCCGCAGAGTCTCAGCTCTTTGGCCCCAGGATCCAGACGTTGACTGGCAATGGGATTCCGGGTAGCGCGGGAGTTGGATTCAGTCATTGCGCCCACATACCAGGGGCTGGACGAGATGGGAACCGTACTCGTGATGGACCCGTGGGCGCAAGAAGTTGGCGCGACAGGAAGCTGAATGAGAATGTCTGTGAGGGCTTCGCCGGGAAGCAGGGTGACGGGCCTGCTCTCTTCCAGGTTTCGCGCCAGAGGATAGTAACCCTCCACAACCCTCCTGGCTCCATGAGGCAAAGCAGAAAGCCCGGGCGAGGACAGGCCATCCTGCACCGGGAACGCATAGAGATGGTATTCGCCGGGGAGCAGGTTACTGATGGTGAAGTTGCCGTCCCCGTCCGTGCCGCCCCCTCCCGAGACCGTCAAATGGCTCCACTCCAAACCCCGTTCAGTTGCCACGATATTGGCGAGGGCCCACACCATGACACCCGGCAAGCCGGCGCCCTGTGCATCGACCACGCGGCCATGGAGCCGGGGCAGGGTTTGCAGTTCGGCGTCGAAGTGAACAGCGTCCTTCTCATTCCCAATTCGAAATGGGCGTTTCGTCGCAGGGTGTGCCAGGTAGCGGCGTTTTACGAAACCTCGCGCCGAGATCTCCAGGAGATATGCGCCGGGGCGCAAGGAATCAAATCGAAATGCTCCCTCATCGGAGGTCATGGTGGTGAAAGCAGCCGATTCGTCTCCGGCATCCAGTAGACGGACTGTGGCGCCAGAGATGGCCGTTCGGATTCCGGCGCGCCGTACGACTCCCGACAGTTCACCTCCACCCTGCGCAGCGCGCGCTGTCTGGGCAGAAACGGCGCTGGAAATGTTGGAAATCAGCGCGACAACAAGGAGTATCATCATACGCCGCGGAGACTGAGAGCTTATCACTCTTTAGCTGGAATTCATGTTGGATTTTTGCTCAAAGGATCTCGATCCGGGGAGGGTTCAGGGCGGAGGTTTACGCGGCGGCGCCGTTGGTCCCACGATGGTTGAGGCCAGCCGATGCCTTCCGCCGCAAGGGCGAAGGCGGGTGGACGTGCTGTGCGAACAGTTCGGCACGGGCGCGGGGAGCGAATGAGTTGGTGGAGTCGGAGATTGGTAGGGCGGCTGAACGTGGTTTACTAGAGTTCCAGAGGTCAGGGCGTGTTGGGCGCCACGAGCCGCGGGGATGCAGATCATCGAAAGCACGGTCTCTCGCAATATCGCTTTGGATGGGATCAGAGGACTCGCGATCCTGCTGGTGATCGTGTCTCATGCGTTCGTGCGGGCCCAGCCGGGTGGCGGGGTCGAGAGATGGGTCTACGAGATCGCGTGTTCGGGCTGGATCGGGGTGGAGCTGTTTTTCGCCTTGTCCGGGTACCTCATCACGAGCATTCTGCTGAGGACCAGGGACGACCCGGGGTACTTTCAGACGTTCTACATGCGGAGGATTCTGAGGATCTTCCCGCTGTACTACACGATGGTGTGCCTGATGGCGCTGGTCTCGTGGTGGCAGCAGGATCTGGTGCCGGCGAGAGAGTTTCCCTGGCACCTGACCTACCTGTCGAACCTCAGAATCCATCTCCATGGGTGGCCCCACCACATCACGGGGCCGCTGTGGTCGTTGGCGGTGGAGGAGCAGTTCTATCTGGTCTGGCCGGCGGTGATCCTGCTGCTGCCACGACAGCGGACGTTCGCCTGGCTGGTGGGGATCTTCGTGACGTTCTGTGTAGTGCGGCAGGGTGTCGTGATGATGCGGCAACCGGTGGCGGTGTCGGTGTATACGGTGATGCACCAGGACGGATTGCTGTTGGGCGCTGCGCTGGCGGCGTGGCACAGGCTGCCATCATCGCGCAGCGCGAAGCGGGCCTGGCCCTGGGTGGCGGTGGCCGGATGCGGAGTGTGGATTGTGGCCGAGGCGATGCGGCGGCACAGCTTCCGCTGGAAGAACTGGAACGGGCTGGACGTACTCAATTACACGATGCTGGCGGTTCTGTTCGTGGCGGTGATCGACCTGGCGGTGCGGAACGGGCGGAACACGAGGGTGGCCAGAGCGTTCCAGTTGCGGCCGCTGTCGGTGTTCGGCAAGTACAGCTATGCGATGTACATGGTGCACGAGCTGATCAACTATGCGTGCCTGCGGCGGGGCCTGCATCCGGGCACGGTGTGGGCCACGATCCCCTACGCAGCGATGCTGACGGGGGCGAGTCTGTTGGCGGCGATGGTCTCCTGGCGGCTGCTGGAAGAGCCCTGCTTACGGGTGAAGGAGCGGTGGTTCCGGTATGAAAACGCCGCGGGGCGGGGTGAACTTGCGCGGTAGTTAGTCGGGGGGAATGAGTTGGGCGGCGGGCTGGTTGCGCGCCTCGTGCAGCAGACCTTCGCGGACGCCCTGGCGGTCAGCGTGGGAGCGGTTTTGACTCATCTTCCATTTGCCGTCGATGGAGGCGATGCGGATTTCCAGGCCGGCGATGGACTGCAGCAGGGCATCGATGTAGGATTCGGGGGCATCGCCGACTTGCCAGGGTTTGGGGCGCGGGGATTCGTGCGTGCGAGTGAGTTCTTCCACCTGGGCGCGGAGCCAGACGGGATCGTCGTGGATTTGCGGCGTGCCGCGAACCTGAACGACGATGTAGTTCCAGGTGGGCACGACGCGGCCGTGCTCCTTTTTGGCGGGGTACCAGGCGGGGGAGATGTAGGCTTGGGGGCCTTGGAAGACGACAAGGGTTTCGGCGCCGAGGCGGAGGGCTTCGAGTTGTGGATTGGCTCGGGCGAGGTGGGCGCGGAGTATGCCGCGGGGGCCGGCTTCGTGGAGCGTGAAGGGGAGGAGGTTGGCCTGGAGGCCTTTGGGGCCGGCGGTGATGAGGGTGGCGAGGGGGTGGGCACGGATCATCTCATGGAGGATAGGGAGGCGGTCTTCGCGGAAGGCGGGGGGCTGGTACATGGTGTGGTCTATTCAGTTTAGACGGAGCGGGGCGGGTCAGCGCAGCCAACTGCCGTGGCTTTGGGGGGCGAGAGATTCGAGGCTGGCGTAGAGGGCGAGGGCGGGGTCGGGTGCGGCGCGGAGTGCTTCCAGGATGGCGGAGGCGGATTCGTGGGGGAGGCCTGGGATGCGGATGGTGGGAAGCCTCTCGCGGGACTTCCTGAGTTCGTCGGCCTCTTCCTGGGAGAAGGATCGGGCCATGCGCATGCCGCCCTGGAACTGGGAAAGCCAGAGGGTGGGCTGAGCGGCGCGGGCGCGGGCGTCGGACATATCGAGGATCCAGCCCTGCAGGGCTCGCCGGAAGATGCTGCCGGGCGGAGAGGCGTCGATGAGAGCGGCCCAGAGCGTGGTGCGTTGGAACCAGACCTCATTGGCGCCCAGGTGGGTATCGCCGTGGAAGTCCTCGATGCGGCGGAGGACGGGGGCGGCGCGCTGGTCCCATTCGGGCGTTTGCCGTTCGGCATTGCCGATCCAATTGGAGGACTGGCCGTCGGTGCGGAGATCGCCGATGGCGCCGAGGAGGTCGAAGAATTGCTGGTGATTCGGCCATTCGGAGCCGGGGACGGAACCGGTGAGGCTGGCTGGCCGGATCTCCTCGGCGGTGAGCGGAGGAACCCCGGTGATCTTCCAGCGGGAGAGGGTGTCGTTGAAGTTGCGCTCGGCGAGGAAGGCCTCCCGCCATTGCTCATTGGCGTTGCGGCCGGAGGTCCGGTCGTAGGAGTCGGCGCAGCGGGCGGACTGGAGGTGGCGGGCAAGGTAGATGCGCCAGGCGGAGAGGATCGGAATGAAGGGCGCATCGCGGCCCTGGAGCGTGACGGCGAGTTGGAGGGCGTCGCGGAGAGAGTCGCCTTCGCGGCCATCGAGGGAGAAGGAGAAGGAGCGGTCGTCGGATTGGAGATTGGCGACGGAGGAGGAGTAGGCGGAGACCAGATCCTGAGGCGGCCAGTTGCGGGCGAGGATGAGGTCACGGAGGAGGGTGGTAGCTGGACCGAGTTCGGAGGGCGAGGAGATTTCGCGGAGGCGGCGGAGCGCCATTTCGAGAGGGCGTTGCTTGTCGCGCTCCGCGGGAGTGTATCTGCCGCGGGCGAGGACCTGGGCGAGGGTTTCGTAGAGGATGTTGGCCGAGGCGACGTAGGGGTCCTCACAGGTGGAGGGAGGCAGGCGGAGCGCGGGGAGTTCGTCGAAGAGTTCGACGGCGTGGCGGGGATCGGTGGTGAGGAGGAGTTGGATGGCGCGGGCGCGGAGGCTGAGAGCGTCAAGGCGGAGGCGTTGGAGCTGGTAACGGGCCTCGGCGGCGCCGTGGGGGATGGAGGGGTGAGCGAGCGACCAGGGGTGGGGCTCGCGGGCCTGGGGGGCGCGGTCGTAGATCTCTTCCAGGAGGGATGCCTTTTGGTTTCGGGGGATTTTGCCGGCTTCGAGGAGGCGGAAGGCGACGTCGGCGAAGATTTCGATGGGTTCGGCCCGGGCGTGATCGAGGAGGGTGGAGATGGGATCGGGTTGGGGCTGGGGGAAGAGCGAGAGGGCTGGAACGAGGAAGGACGCGAGGCGCGCCAGCATGTGGGGATTCTATCTCAGATCAGTAGGCCGGCTGTGGATTGGCCGGGCGCCGGGGGTTAGGGGGGAGAGTCACACTGTGTCCGCGTGGGTTACTGCATTTACTGTGGCCCCGAGGCTGGCGCCTCGGGGGAAACGGGCTCATCGGGGGAAACGGGCTTGGAACTGTGGCCCCCAGGCTGGCGCCCATATGCGCTAACATAATTTGAAATTCATTGCAGGGCGAGCCAAGTTTGTCGGCGTCGGTGGCGTGGGGCATCGCACAGGTGTCGACGATAGCGTTGCAGCGCAAGGCTGGGTAGATGGGCCGGCAGACGGCCTAGAACGGCGTGGCGCAGGCTCTCTGAGAGG
>JARKQJ010000097.1 GCA_029973955.1 Paludibaculum sp.
AGCCTGCGCCACGCCGTTCTAGGCCGTCTGCCGGCCCATCTACCCAGCCTTGCGCTGCAACGCTATCGTCGACACCTGTGCGATGCCCCACGCCACCGACGCCGACAAACTTGGCTCGCCCTGCAATGAATTTCAAATTAAGTTAGCGCATATGCGGGCGACCGTGGGGGCGGAATGACAGAGAGCGGCTTGAGCGGCGGTGGCCGGTGATTCGGTAGTAGAGAGCAGCGCAGGGGCGGTACGGGCAATGTAGCTACCGCCAGATGCGAGAGTGGTTGGGAAGAACAAAATTCTCCTTCTTCAAATGCGGACCGCTAAGTGGAAGGGGCGGATAGGTGACTTAGCTCAGGTTTTCCGCAGAAAAGAATAGACTTCTGTTCCTTTACCAGGATCGAATATCAATGCCTAATTGTCAAGCGAAATCAGGGAGAATCGACTTGGAACGCGCGAGTGGACGAAGCCAGGAGGAGGCTGGGCGGCAGGGGCCGCTACTGGACGAGGCGCGAGTCGCCCTGGGGTTCGAGGCGGATTTCGCCGAAGGTGGCTTCGTACTGCTGGACGTTGGTGGAGAGGACGTTGAGGAGGGCCTTGGCTTGTTGAGGGCTAAGGTAGACGCCCTGGAAGTTCTGGATGACGACGGCTTCGGGTGACTGTTGGCGGAGGGTTCCGAAGAGGAGGAGGAAGTCCCAGAGGGAGGCGCGGAGTTGGACGGAGTTGGCGTAGCCTTCGCGGTAATCGGGGCCGTTTTCCAGGTGGACGGCGGGTTGAGGGGCAGCCGGGTGCATAGGTCCACATCCTAGCAAAAGCCAGGGGGGTGGAAACGGGCGGGTCAGCGGCGGATGGAAGAGGGGCCGCCGGCGAGCAGGTCTTCGACTTCGGCGATGGTGAAATCGGCGAAGTCGCCGGGAACGGCGTGTTTGAGGCAACTGGCGGCGACGGCGAATTCGAGGGCCTGCGCCGGGGAGGGGAGGTGCTGCCAGCCGTAGATGAAGGCTCCGGCGAAGCAGTCTCCGACGCCGACGCCGTCGATGATCTGGCTGAGGATGTAGTGGCGGCTGATGAGGAACCGGCCGGGGTGGTGGAGGCAGGAGGACCAGCCGGTGAGGCCGGGGGAGAGGGGCTCGCGGAGGCTAAGGGTCACGGCCTTCAGGTTGGGATAGTGATGGAGGATCTGTCCGGTGAGGGCCTGATAGTTGGAGGGATCGATGAAGCCGGGGCGGGGGCTGGGGGGAACGTCGAAGCCGAGGCCCATGCGGACATCGGCGTCGTTGGCGATGAGGATATCGGAGAGGCGAACGAGATCAGGGAGGACATCGAGGGCGGTTTTGCCCCATCGCCAGAGTTTCTTGCGGTAGTTGAGGTCGAAGGAGATGGTGAGGCCGGCGTCGCGGGCGTTGCGGAGGGACTCTAGAGCGAGGCCGGCGGCGGAGGGGCTGATGGCGGGTGTGATGCCGCTGATGTGGAACCAGGAGGCGTTGTGGAAGGCGGCATCCCAGTCGATGGCGCCGGGTTGAGCGAGGGCGAGGGCGGAGTTTTCGCGGTCGTAGAAGACGGAGGTCGGGCGAGGGCCGGAGCCGGGCTCCAGGAAGTAGAGGCCGAGACGGCCGGGGCCGCGGACGATGTGGGTGGTGTCGATGCCGGCGTGGCGGAGATCGGCGACGCAGGTGTCGGCTAGGCGATTGTTTTCGGCGAGGACGGTGACGAAGGAGGTAGGGGCGCCGAACCGGGCGATGGTCACGAGGGCGTTGGCCTCGCTGCCGCCGGTAGTGGCGAGGATTTGCTTGCTTTGAAGGAGACGCTCCGGACGGGGCGGGGAGAAACGAAGCATGATTTCTCCAAAGGCGATGGTCCTTTGGGTGGAAGGCATGGTACTGCCTTCATTTTAGGGCGGTGGGGGGAGGGCTATTTGGGTTGGACGAAGACGGCGGTGCCGTAGCAGAGGACTTCGGTGACGCCGGACATGATTTCGGTGGCGTCGTAGCGGACGCCGGTGACGGCGTTGGCGCCGAGGGCGGCGGCGTGCTGGAGCATGAGTTCGAAGCTGTCGTTACGGGTGCGTTCGCAGAGCTCGGTGAGGAGACTGATGTTGCCGCCGGCGAGGGTTTGAAGGCCGGCGCCGATGGTGCCGAAGATGGAGCGGGAGCGGACGATGATGCCGCGGACAATGCCTAGGTTGCGGAGGACTGTGTAGCCCTGAAGGTCGAAGGAGGTAGTGACCATGTGGTGCGGGATAGGAGAAGGCGGGGGCATGGGTGGATTGTAGTGCGGACGGAGGGGGGAGGGAAGGGGGGATGGTGGACGGCATGGGATTCGAACCCACGACCCCCGCGTTGCGAACGCGGTGCTCTCCCAACTGAGCTAGCCGCCCACGAGTTGGTGCGATTTCAGTTTAGCACGGGCTGGGCGGGTCAGAGAACTTCGAGGATGAGGCACTTCAGGTAGAGAGTTTCGGGGACGGTGAGGAGGATGGGATGGTCCTGGGCCTGGGTGCGGCGGTCGAGGACGCGGAGGGTGCGGCGGGCGTCGAGGGCGGCTTCGGCGACCACTTCGAAGAGGGATGATTCGGAGACGTGGTGGCTACAGGAGCAGGTGACGAGGGTGCCGCCGGGGGGAAGGAGCTTGAGGGCTTTGTAGTTGATCTCCTTGTAGCCGCGGAGGGCGGCATCGAGTGTGGTGCGGGATTTGGCGAAGGCCGGAGGGTCGAGAATGATGGTGTCGAACTGGCGGCGGGCGGTGGCGAGACCGGAGAGGTAGTCGAAGGCGTTCGCTTCGCGAAAGGTGATGTTAGAGATGGAGTTCGATTGGGCGTTGGACTGGGCGGTGGAGAGGGCTTCGGGGGAGGAATCGACCGCCTCGACGGATTCGCAGGCGGCGGCGAGGTGGAGGGCGAAACCGCCGGTGGAGGTGAAGCAATCGAGAGCGCGGCCGCGGGCGAAGCGGGCGGCGGCGAGGTAGTTTTCGCGCTGGTCGAGATAGACACCGGTCTTCTGGCCGCGACGGAGGTCGGCGTGGAGGGTGAGGTGGTTGAGGGAGACGGGGACGCGGTCCGGGATTTCGCCGGCGAGGATGGCGGGCTCCTGGGACAGAGCTTCGAGGCGGCGGACGGGGACGTCGTTGCGGGCGATGATGCCTTTGGGGGCGAGGAGTCCGGTGAGGCAGTCAGTGACCGTATGGCGGATGGCGTCCATGCCCTGATTAAGGAGTTGAAGGACGAGGTAGTCGCCGTAGCGGTCGATGATGAGGCCGGGGAGGAGGTCGCCTTCGGCGTGGACGAGGCGGTAGGAGGTGGCCTCGGGGGCGACGCGGCGGCGGTGATTGAGGGCGGACTGGAGGCGATTGAAAAAGAAATCGCGGGTGAGGGGCTCGTCGGTGCGGGAGAGGAGGCGGAGGGTGATTTGAGAAGTGGAACTGTAGTGGGCGATGCCGAGGAAGCGGCCCCTCTGGTTGGTGACACGGACGGCCTCGCCGGGCTGGGCGGCGCCCCGGTCGGCTACGTCGCTGGCGAAGATCCAGGGGTGGCCGGATTCGAGGCGGGCCTCGCCTTTGCGGGTGATCTGGACGGAGTTCACGCGGTACGGAGCCTTTCGAGGCGGGCGATGCGCTCTTCGGTGGCAGGATGGGTGGAGAAGAGCTTCATCATGGACTGGCCGGAAAACGGCTTGATGATGTACATGTGCGACATGGCCGGCGAGGCGTCCATGGGGATGCGGCGAGAGTAGCCTTCGAGCTTGCGGAGAGCGGAGATGAGGCCGTTGGGGGAGCCGGTGAAGCGGGCGGCGGCGGCATCGGCGCCGTACTCGCGGGTGCGGGAGATGGCCATCTGGATGAGCAGGGCGGCGACGGGGGCCAGGATCATCATGGCGATGGCGGCGATGGGGCTGGGGGCGTCCTCGTCGTCATGGCGTGAGCCGCCGAAGAAGAAGGCCATGCGGGCGGCGAAAGTGATGGCGGCGGCGAGAGTGGCGGCAATGGAGGAGATGAGGATATCGCGATTGCGGATGTGGCCGAGTTCGTGGGCGATGACGCCTTCGATCTCGTCGTCGTTCATGAGGCGGAGGAGGCCGGCGGTGACGGCGACGGAGGAGTGGGCCGGATTGCGGCCAGTGGCGAAGGCGTTGGGGGCGTCCTCGGGGATGACCCAGAGCTTCGGCATGGGGAGGCCCATCTTTTCGGTGAGGCGCTTGACCATGGGCTGGACGCGCCAGAAGACTTCGGAGTTTTCGGTCTCGCTGATGCGGATTGCTCCGGAGGACATGAGGGCGATCTTCTCCGAGAAGAAGTAGCTGGCAACGTTCATGAGGACGGCCATGACAAGGCCCATCATGAGGCCGCTGCGGCCGCCGAAGGCCTGTCCGGCGGCAAGGACAATGCCGCTCATGAGGCCGAGGAGGAGGACGGTCTTAATAGCGTTCATGCGATATACCTACAGTTTCTCAGATGCAGAAAGTGGGTGGTTGGTTTTGTAATGAGAAGCGCGGCGGGAGCGATTGGCGGCAGGGTGATACGATCAAAGCATGAAAAAAGAGAGCATCCTCTCCGCAATGATCGAGATCGGCATTGTGCCGGTGGTGCGTGCGCCTTCGGCCGAGAGCGCGTATAAGGCGATTGAAGCCATCTACCGCGGAGGCATCCGCGCGGCGGAAGTGACGATGACGGTGCCCGGCGCGGTGAAGGTGCTGGAGAAGCTGTCCGACGATTTCGGCGACAAGATGGTGTTGGGTGCGGGGACGGTGCTGGATCCGGAGACGTGCCGCATCTGCATGCTGGCGGGGGCGCAGTTCTTTGTGACGCCGGCTCTGAATCTGAAGACGATCGAGATGGCGCAGCGGTATTCGAAGCCGATCTGCCCGGGTGCGTTGACGCCGACGGAAGTGCTGGCGGCGTGGCAGGGCGGGGCGGACATCGTGAAGGTGTTCCCGTGCGACAACGTGGGCGGAGCGAAGTACATCAAGGCGCTGAAGGGGCCGTTCCCGCAGATCGAGATGATTCCGACGGGCGGCGTGAGCCTGACGACGGCGGCCGATTTCCTGAAGGCCGGCGCGTGCGCGGTGGCCGTGGGCGGGGAGTTGGTGGACGGCAAGACGATTAAAGAAGGCAAGTACGAAGTCTTTGAAGAGCGCGCCAGGCAGTTCCTCGAAGTGGTGGCGAAGGCGCGGGCGGAGATGAAGGGCTAAACATAAGTCAGAGCTAAGACTGGAGGCCCCGAAAGTGGGGCCTCTGGTAGAATCGGGGAGATTCCTATGGCTGTGAGTCAAGATCTGCTCGACATCCTCGTGTGCCCTGCATGCAAGGCGCCCGTCCACCTGACGGAGAACAAGCTGGGGCTGAAGTGCGAGGAGTGTAGACGCGTCTACCCGATCCGGGACGACATCCCGGTGATGCTGGTGGACGAGGCGAAGGTAGAAGAGTAGCCAGGCGCCGTGTTTCAGGAGACGACGCGGCTGATTGCATACGCACGGCGCTATACGCCTGTGCTGCTGCTGTCGGTGGTCCTGATGCTGATCTCGGGGGCGGGCAGGGCGATGCTGCCGGTGCTGCTGAAGCCGGTGTTCGACAGGGTGCTACATCCGGCGAGCCCGGAGGCACGGGTGGAGCTGCCGGTGCCGGGATTCCTGCACTTCAAGCTGTATCTCGACCAACTGGTTCCCTTTGAAATCCATAACGTGTGGACACTGGTAGCGGTGTCGATTCTGATGCTGTTCCTGGCGAAGGGAATTGCGGACTACTTCGGCAATTACCTGGTGAGCTACGTGGGGCTGTCGGCGGTGACGGACCTGCGGCAGAAGGCGTTCGACAAAGTGGTGGCGGAAGAGCACGCCTTCTTCCAGTCGCATTCGACGGGGCGGCTGATGTCGTCGATCATGAGCGACATCGAGAAGATCCAGTTGGCGGTATCGCAGATGCTGGCGGACTGGCTGCGGCAGAGCTTCGCGGTGGTGGGGATGGCCTATGTGCTGTTCCAGAACGACTGGAAGCTGGCGCTGGTGTCTGTGACGGTGCTGCCGTTTGTAATTCTGCCGACGGCGCGGCTGGGGAAGAGGATCAGGCGGTCCACCAGGAGCGCGCAGGACCAGGCGGCGGAGATGAGCCAGATTCTGCAGGAGGCGTTCAGCGGGCACGCGGTGGTGAAGAGCTTCACGGCGGAAGGGGTGGAGAGTTCGCGGTTCAGGAAAGCGGCGCAGCGGTTCAAGAGATCAAGCTTGAAGTACATCGCGTTGCAGGCGCTGCCGTCGCCGATCATCGAGTTCTTCGGGGCGGTGACGATTGTGGGGTTGTTGACGTATGCGCGGACGCAGATCATCGCGGGGAAGATGACGCCGGGGGGGTTTATGGAGTTCGTTTCGGCGCTGCTGCTGCTGTACGAACCCGTGAAGAGATTGACGGGGATCCACAATATCTTCGAGCAGGCGGCGGGGGCGAGCCAGCGGGTATTCGAGTACATCGACCGCGAGCAGCAGGTGGTGGAGAAGCCGGGGGCGCCGGCGCTGGCAGGGCTGCGGGAGTCGATTCTGTTCGACAACGTGAGCTTCCGGTATCCGGACACGCAGAACGGGCACACGATACAGGGCTTCACGCTGGAGGTGAAGCGGGGCGAGGTAGTGGCGCTGGTGGGTCCGAGCGGATCGGGGAAGACGACGCTGGCGGGTTTGCTGGCGCGTTTCTATGACGTCACGGAAGGCGCGATCCGGATCGACGGGACAGATATACGGGACGTGAGCCTGAAGTCTCTGCGGCGGCAAATTGCGATGGTGAGCCAGGAGACTTTCCTGTTCGACGACACGGTGGCGGGCAACATCAAGTACGGGCGGCCGGAGGCGCGGATGGACGAGGTGGCGGAGGCGGCGAAGAACGCGCTGGCGGACGATTTCATCCAGGAGCTGCCGGAGGGTTACGAGACCAGGATTGGGGAGCGCGGCGCGAAGTTGAGCGGGGGCCAGAGGCAACGGCTTTCGATCGCGCGGGCGATTCTGAAGAACGCGCCGATTCTGGTGCTGGACGAGGCGACCTCGCAGTTGGATACGGAGAGTGAGATTCTGGTACAGCGAGCGCTGGCGAACCTGATGGAGAACCGGACGGTGATCGTGATCGCGCACAGGCTATCGACGATCCGGAGGGCGGACCGGATAGTAGTGCTGAGCGGCGGCGAGATCAGCGAGATTGGGACGCACGACGAACTGGTGAGCCAGGGGGGCATCTACCAGCGCTTGCACGAGATGCAGTATGTGGATCTGGAGAGCTAGATGAAGCTGCGGAGCATGACGGGTTATGCGCGGGTGAGGAAGACGGCCGAGCCGGGCGAGGTGACGGCGACCGTGAAGAGCGTGAACCATCGCGCGCTGGACCTTCATACGCACATCCCGGCGCAGTTGGAGCAGTTTGAGCCGGCGCTGCGAACGCTGGCGAAGAAGCATGTTTCCCGGGGGCACGTCGATTTGAGGCTGAGCTTTGTGCCGGCTCATGCGACGGCGGCGGCGGCGCTGAACCGGCCGCTGTTTGAAGCCTACCTGCGGGCGCTGGACGAGGCGACGGGGGTGTTCGGGATCTCGGCGCAGCCGGACCTGAACGCGGCGCTGCGGATTCCGGGGATGCTGGCGCAGCCCGAGCAGGAGGAAGACGCGCCGGAGGGCTTGGAGCAACTGGTTCTGAGCGCGACGCAGGCGGCTCTGGAGTCGTTGAACGAGTTCCGGGAGAGGGAAGGGGCGG
>JARKQJ010000103.1 GCA_029973955.1 Paludibaculum sp.
CAGTTTTGGCTCGACGGCTTTGGGTATCCCGCAGGACAGGGCTTCCGGGTCGGCGAACTATCATCGATGCTGCACGTCAGCCCGAAGACTGTCCGCCGGTGGATCGGCCTTGCGTGGCTGCAGGTCAAGCACAGCCGCATCCCTGAAGAATCTGTCGCGCGGCTATTTCGCCAACGTCCAGAACTGGTTCGACTCGACGTTTTGTCCTCTGACACCCGCGATTGGTTGTCAAGGTTTGAGCAGCCGGTTCCGTCCACAATTCGTGATTCCATCACCCTGGAGTCACTCGCCGCGGCCGGGGTCTGAGAGTGAAGTGTATCCAGAAGGAACCAGTATGGGCTGTATCGACGAAATCGCCTCGGTAGGGCGGGGGTCTGATTTGCCCAATGGGGAAATGAGCCCCGGCTGCAGCGCTTCGGCGAGAGCGGCTGCAACGCAGCAATCGCCGTCGGAACTTCGCTCTATCGCTCTACGAGAGACCGGAATGAAGTTCTGAAATCGATTTTTGGATGCTGCCATGGCGGGATCAGGAGGGGTGTGAAATCCCCATTGGCGGAATGTGACCCTTCACGCGATGTGAGAGGATTGCCTTCTACCAAACCTTCTACCAGTTGCCACATACACCACCCCAAAACAGGCTCAACCAGGCCCAATCGAGATGACGTAAGTCTTTGAAGAACAAGAAAGAAGGTGAATCAGTAAAGACGTGGCGTAGGTCTCATAACCCAAAGGTCGTAGGTTCAAATCCTACCCCCGCAACCAAGGCAATTATCCACACGGGCCTCCTACCCAGGAGGCCCGATTCATTTGTACCCCTGATCCCCGGCATGCGCCCGCTTCAAGCGGCTCCCCCCCTTGGGCTCCTCTGCGCCAGGCAATTCATTCCGTTGTGCATGCCTCAGCCTGAGGTGTGCTGCCGAGCCGCTGTCGAAGAGCGGCTGGACCGCCGCGCGCGGACGCATCAAGCCCCGCCATCCGGTCCAGCGGCCGGACGCCGGGCGCCGAGTTCGCACAACAGCGCTACGGCCGCCAGCGCCGCGGCGGCATAGAACGCCGCCTGGTAGTTGTGATACCGGTCATACAGCACTCCTCCGATCCGCGGCCCCAGGATGCCTGCCACCCCCCAGGCGGTAAAGAGGATCCCGTAGTTGCTGCCCGCGTTCTGCGTGCCCCAGAAGTCCGCCGCTGCCACGCCGTTCACCGAAAGCTGCGTTCCGTAACACCAATAGACGACGAACACCGCCGCGTACAGCAAAACCACGTTGCTCCCTGCGGCGTAAAGCGCCGGCATCGCCACCACGCAGATCCCGATCATCGCCCTCAGCACATTGATTCGCCCCAGCCGGTCCGACATCCACCCGGAGAGAATCCGTCCGGAGGCATTGCCAAGTGCGCCTACCACCAGCGTCATCGTCGTGAGCGATGCAGCCGCAATGCCTACGCTCTTGGCGAACGGCACCAACTGGCTGATCACCATCAGCCCGGCCGAGCAACCCAGCGCATAGCCAGCCCACATCAGGTAGAAAGTGGGCGTTCTCAACATTTCGCCAGGCTTGAACTGGCGCGCGGCGGCCGCACTCTGCGCCGCCGCCGGCGACCACCCCTCGGGCCGGTAACCCGCCGGCGGATTCCGCAGCAAAGCCGCTCCCGCCATCGTCATCACGAAGAAGATCCCGCCCAGAATCTGAAAAGTGGCCGGCAGCCCGTAGGCTGGGATCAGTTTCAATTGCGCCAGCGGCCCGAAGATCGCCGATCCGGCACCGTACCCTCCCACCGCCAGGCCAATCGCCAGGCCGCGCCGATCCGGAAACCACTTTGCCATCACCGGGATCGGCGTCGCGTAGCCGAAGCCGTTCCCCAGGCCGCCGATCACCCCGAAACAGAGATACAGGTGGCCCAGGCTTTCCGTGAAGGAACAGAGGTAGAATCCGAGGCTCACCAGAATCCCGCCCAGTAGTGAGCAGAGCCTCGGCCCGTATTTGTCCTGAATTCTGCCCGCCACGACGAAGCTGAGCGCAAATACGATCACCGCGATGGTGAACACCATCGATGTGTCCGCCCGTTTCCACCCGAAGCGGCCTTCGAGCGGCACCACGAAAACGCTCCAGGCGTAGAGCGTCCCCAGCGCCATGTTCATCGACAGTCCGCCCGCCAGTCGCCACCAGCGGCTCATCCCAGACCCCTCTTCGGTTTGCATTCTAGATATCGTAGGCCATTTCAGGCGCTGTCGATGGGTGCGCACAGGTGGCCTGCATCAGCAAATGTCCGGAACGTGGCTGTCCCGCTTCCGGAACCATAGTGCTCCCTCCGCCCCACCCTCGTCATCACGTACCCCGCCGACTTGGCGGCCCCTCCGGTCACAGCCTCCAACGCCGGTTTCGAACTCTGAATGAGATAATGGCGGTGCGGGTGAGACCCGCCTTCCTCTCTCGTGAATCGGACTGCATTTCTGTTCCTCATCGGTGCCGCCGTCCTGGCGGCGCGCGAGCGGCCCAAGGGCCTCTACGCCATCTTCGAAACCTCGCAGGGCACCTTCACCGCGCGCCTCTTTGAGAAAGATGCGCCAAATACGGTACGGAACTTCGTCGCCCTCGCGCAGGGCGCCAAGCCGACGCTCGATCCCACCACCCGCAAGCTCATCACGCGCCCCTTCTACGACGGCATCACCTTCCACCGCATCGTCCGCGGCGAGATGATCCAGGCCGGAGATCCGACTGGCACCGGATCTTTCCCCTGCGGCTTCACCATTCCCGACGAGATCCTCCCCGGCCTGCGTTTCGATGGCTCCGGCGTCCTGGCCATGGCCAACGCCGGCCAGCCCAATACGGGCGCCTGCCAGTTCTTCGTCACGGTCGGCCCAATGCGAGCCTGGAACGGCAACTACGCCATCTTTGGTTCCGTGATCGAAGGGATGGAAGTGGTTACCGCCATCAACCGGACCCCGACGCGCGATGAGCGCCCGCTCACGCCCGTCAAACTTCTCTCCGTCACTATCCAGCGAGTCGGCCCGGTGCCCACTGCCGGCAAGTCCAATCACTAAATCGCGGCCTAATCCGCACCGGTCAACCGGCGCCACTGCCCGGCGTGGAAATACCAGGTGACGGAGGCCTTGCCCACGAAGGCGTCGTCGATGCCCTGGTGGTCGATGGGCGGCGGCTTCGGCCCGCCGTAGGCCTGGTAGTGGCGCAGGATAAACTGCCTGTCCACGGCAGTGATCGCTCTGGAAAACCCGATCGTGGCCGGCCCTGTCGTCTGCAGGAAGCCGCGGTCCGCGGCCGGCGCGATGCTGGCGGGGGCCTGGGGAGAGGCGTTCCAGAAGACGAGGATCGACGATGTGCCTTGCACCGAGCACAGCACGGCCCAGTCCTTCTGTCCGGGCTTTGCGAACTCTCCGCTGATCACGTTATGCGGCTGCTTGAGATCGGACGCCTGCGGGATGGCGCAGCCACGGGCGCGCAACTCCCGAGCAATGGGGGAGGGAAGTGCCGGAAACGCATTCGGGGCCAGGCGCACAATCCGCTTCTCCGCTTCCGCGAACTGCCGGTCCCAATCCGCGGGGACTTGTCCGGCGGCCATCGCGACAACCGCCATACCAACCAGAACTGAACGGCGAATTGCCATTGCCGCTCTTTCCTCCATCACATCGTTTCGCTGGCGGCGCCGAAGCCGCACCCGAGTTTGACGGCCGTTCGTTGCCCGACGGCGCCGGGCACTCACCCCGCCGACAACTTCAAACCCACAATTCCGCTCACCACCAACCCGATGCTGACGACTCGGGCGACCGTGACGGGTTCCCCCAACAGCACCACTCCCGCCACGGCGGTGCCCACGGCCCCGACGCCCACCCATACTCCGTAGGCTGTGCCGACAGGGAGGGTCTTGAGGGCCAACCCCAGCAGCCACAGGCTGACGGCCATCGCCGCGGCAGTCCACAGGGACGGCCAGAGTTTCGTGAAGCCCTCGGTGTATTTCAAGCCCACCGCCCAGCCCACTTCGAACAAACCGGCCACAATCAGAATAATCCAAGCCATCGAAACCGTTTCTCCTCTCAGGCGCCGGGAACAGGAACGCGCCACACGGCATCACAATATTCGCGCACGGAGCGGTCCGAGGAAAAGAAGCCGGTTCTGGCAACATTCAGGATGGAGGCCATTGTCCAGCGCTCCTGATCCCTCCAGGCTGCCGAAACGCGGCTCTGGCAATCGTCATAGGCCGCAAAGTCGGCCAGGACGAGGAACGGATCCGAGCCCAGCAGGTTTTCCACCAGCGGCTTGAATGTCTCCCTGTTGCCTTGCGAGAAATCGCCGGCGGCCAGGCGCTGCAATACCTCTTCGAGCTCCGGATTGCGCCCCACGACGCTCCACGGCGAGTAACCGCTCCTCCAAAGCTCCTCCACCTCCTCCACGGTCATGCCGAAGAGGAAGAAGTTCTCCGCGCCCACCAGGTTGCGGATCTCCACGTTGGCGCCGTCCAGGGTTCCGATGGTGAGCGCTCCGTTCAAGGCGAACTTCATGTTGCCGGTGCCGGACGCTTCCTTGCCTGCCGTGGAGATCTGTTCGCTCAGGTCTGCCGAGGGGTAGACGAACATGGAGTGCTTGACGTTGTAGTCGGGCAGGAAAATCACCTGGATTCGCCCGGCCACGTCGCGATCCTCATTGATGACGTCCGCGGCCGCATGGATGAGACGGATCATGAGCTTCGCCATGAAATATCCGGGGGCGGCCTTTCCGGCGAACAGGTACACGCGCGGTTCCATGCTGCGCCCCGGGTCCCGCTTCACGCGCAGGTACTCGGCGAGGATGCGCAGCACGTTCAGATGCTGCCGCTTGTACTCGTGAATGCGCTTCGTCTGGACGTCGAACAGCGCGTGTACGTTCACGTCGTTGACGTTGGAGAACCGTGCCAGCACGGGCTTCAGCCTGCGCTGATTCTCGAGCTTCACCTCGCGCCAGCGCGCACGGAACTCGGGGTCCCCGGCGAACTCCTCCAGCCGCCGCAACTCCTGCTGGGTCTCCACCAGCCAGCGGTCGCCGATCTTTTCCGTAATCAGCGCGGCCAGCCCTGGATTCGCCAGTGCCATCCAGCGCCGCGGCGTCACTCCGTTGGTCACGTTCGTGAACTTCTCCGGCGCCATTTCGCTGAAGTCCCGCAGCAGCGTGTTTCGCACCAGTTCCGAGTGCATCGCCGCCACTCCGTTCACGTGCGCGCTGCCCACCGTGGCCAGGTGCGCCATGCGCACCTGCCGCACGAGGCCCTCTTCGACGATCGACATCCGCTGGACACGCTCCTCATCGCCCGGCCACCGCCTGCGCACTTCGTCCAGGTGCCGCTGGTTGATCTCGTAGATGATCTCCAGGTGCCGCGGCAACACCTTCGCGAACAGGTCCAAAGGCCAGCGCTCCAGCGCCTCCGGCAGTAAAGTGTGGTTCGTGTAGCCGAACGTCCGTTTCGTACACTCCCAGGCGGCCTCCCAGGACTCTCCGCAATCGTCCACCAGAATGCGCATCAGCTCCGCCACTGCCATGGCCGGATGCGTGTCGTTCAACTGGCACGCCCACTTCGCGTCGAACTCGATCGGTTTCCTCCCGCTCCTCAAGTGGATCGTCATCATGTCCTGCATGGCGCACGACACCAGGAAATACTGCTGTTCCAGCCGCAACCGCCTGCCCGCCAGGAACGAATCGTTCGGATACAGCACCTTGGTCAGGTTTTCGCTCGAGACTTTCTCCTCCACCGCCCGCTCGTAGTTGCCCAGGTTGAAGGCCTGAAAATCGAAGCTCTCCACCGCTTCCGCCTTCCACAGCCGCAACGGGATGGAGAGAGTTCCGCCGTAGCCCAGAATCGGGGTGTCGTAAGGCACTCCCTTCACCACTTTCGCCGGCAGCCACCGCTTCCGGTTTCTTCCAAAGGCATCCCTGTACCACTCCGTCGTTCCGCCGAACCCCGCCTCCTTGGCCGCCTCCGGCCGCGCGATCTCCCACGGATTGCCGTATTGCAGCCATTTGTCCGTCACCTCCACCTGCCCGCCCCGTTCGATCGTCTGATCGAAGATCCCAAACTCATAGCGGATGCCGTGTCCGAAAGCCGACACGCCAAGCGTGGCCAAAGACTCCATGTAGCACGCCGCCAGCCGGCCCAGGCCGCCGTTGCCCAGACCGGGTTCCTCTTCCTGGCCCACGATCCAGTCGAAGTCCTGCCCCAGTTCGGCCAAAGCCTGCCGCGCGGCGTCCGTCAAGCCGAGGCCCATTAGATTGTTCTCCAGGTGAGGCCCCACGAGGAACTCCGCCGAGAGATAGGAGACGATGCGCTGCTGCGGATTCAGCAGTTTCTTGCCGGCCCCGATCCAGCCTGACACCATGCGGTCGCGCACGGCGTGAGACAACGCCATATACCAGTCGTTGCGGGAGATCACCTCGCGTGGCCGGGCGATCAAATACCGGAGGTTGTCCTGGATGGACTGTTTGAGCGCTTCCACGCTCCGCTCAGCCCGTGGATCGGGAGTTGCCTGCGACGCCATGCCGCCAGAGTAGCAGGCCCTGTCCTGCGTGATAAGCCCCGGCTCAGGCTACCCTTGACTCCGGCATAAAAGCGGCGTAACTAAGGGCTGGATTGGAGGCCGCCATGGTATCGGCGAAACTTGTTCATCAGATCGAGGATCACTGGGAGGCGATCAGCGGACGTTTCATGCGGCGCCTGCGGGCGCAGCAGGGCTTGCCTCATATCAGCCGCCTGCCCGATTCGGAGGTCACCGACACATGTCGCCGGGTGATGCACAATCTGGGCCATTGGCTGGTTTCTTCCTCCGAGCAGGAGATCGGCAGTCATTATGAAAAGGTGGGCCGGGAACGGCTCTCCGCCTCGATTCCCCTCAGTGAAAGCGTACGCGCCGTGCAACTGCTGAAAGACGCGGCGCTAGACTATGTACAGGACGAGGCATTCATCCAGACCAGTGTTGATCTCTACGCCGAGGAGGAGTTGGAGCTCCAGCTTGGCCGTTTCTTCGACCTGATGGTGTACTACCTGGTGAAGGGGTACGAAGAGGCCTGGACCGCGCACAGCAACTGACGGGCGTGGCTCCGGAGCAGGCTGCGGGGCGAGTGCTCCCACGGCTTGCGCCGGCAGATCCGGGATGTGTGCTATTCTGAAGCAGTACCGAAACGAACGTAAGACGAGGAGTGTGTTTTAGATAATGGCACTGGCCCCTGACGCCAAAGCGACAACCATTACCAAGTATCGTGTCCACAAGACCGATACCGGTTCGCCGGAAGTCCAGATTGCTCTCCTGAGCCAGAATATCGTTCTGCTCACCGAGCACTTCAAGACCCACAAGAAGGACCATCATAGCCGCCGCGGGCTGCTCACCATGGTGGCGCGTCGCCGCCGCCTGTTGGATTATCTCAAGAGCCGCGCCCCCGAACGCTACAAGGCCATCATCCTGAGCCTCGGCATCCGCCGCTAGCTCACTGGATTCCTTCCTGCGCGCGAGGCCTCCCCGTGAGGACTCGCGCGCGAGTCCCTATCTGGATATCCTCGAAATGGCACGAGCCGTAATGATACAGGGCTACCTGGAGGGTAGCTTTGTGTCTGCGCAGGCTCATTCCTCCCCGCCGCATAGTTCCGGCAAAGATCCAAATCAACAAGACAAGCGAATAGGCCGGTGGGCGTCTGTGCCTGCGGGCCTGGGAGATATGAAATGACACATTCCGTAACGATCGACCTTGGTGGTCGAATTCTCACGATTGAAACTGGCCGCATGGCCAAGCAGGCGCATGGCGCCGTGGTCGTCACGATTGGCGACACGGTGGTTTTGAGCAGCGCGTGCTCCAACTCCGAACCGAAACCGAACGCCGCGTTCTTCCCCCTCACGGTGGATTACCGTGAATACACGTACGCCGCCGGCCGCATCCCCGGTGGTTACCTCAAGCGCGAAGGCCGTCCCAGCGACCGGGAAATTCTCACCTCGCGTCTGGTCGACCGCCCGCTGCGGCCGCTCTTCCCCGAAGGTTATACCTGCGAAACGCAGATCATCTCGATGGTCCTTTCGGCCTCGCCCGACACCGACCCGGCCACCATGGCCATCGTCGGCTCCGGCGCCGCCCTGGCCATCAGCGACATTCCGTTCGAGCACGTCGTCAGCGGCCTGCGCGTCTCCAAGATCGGCGACGAGTTCGTCGCCTTCCCCTCTTACGAACAGCAGGCAGCCGCCAAGGTCAACATCGTCGTCGCCGGTACCGATTCCGGCATCGTCATGGTGGAAGCCGGCGCCCAGGAAGCCACGGAAGAGGAGATCCTCGCCGCCATCGACTTCGGCCACGAGTGCTGCAAGAAGATCAACGCAGGCATCCGCGAACTGGTGACCGCCTGCGGCAAGACCAAGCGCGTTTTCACCCCCGCGCCCCGCAACGCCGAGATCGTAGCCAAGGTTGAGGCACTGGTGAAAGATCGTCTCGCCGACGCCCTCAACACCCAGAAGTACGGCAAGACCGAGAGCTACGCGCGCATCGACGCCCTCAAGAAGGAATCCATCGCGCTGTTCACCGAAGACGCCGATATCATCGAAGCCAAGGACGCTTTCGAATCCCTGCGCGAGAAGATCTTCCGCACCGAGATGCTCGACCAGCGCCAGCGGCCTGACCGCCGTGCGATGAACGAGATCCGCAAGATCACCATTGAGACGGGCGTGCTGCCCCGCGTGCACGGCTCCGCGCTGTTCACCCGCGGCGAGACCCAGGCCCTCGTCACCACCACGCTGGGTACCAAGGAAGACGAGCAGCGGCTGGAGACCCTGAATCTTCAGGAGACCTCCAAGCGCCTCATGCTTCACTACAACTTCCCGCCGTTCTCCGTTGGCGAAGTTGGGTTTATGCGCGGCCCCGGCCGCCGCGAAGTCGGGCACGGCGCGCTCGCCGAGCGCTCCATCCTGCCGATGATCCCGGCCGACACCGACTTCCCCTATACCCTTCGCATCGTCAGTGACATCCTCGAGTCCAACGGCTCTTCCTCCATGGCCACCGTCTGCGGCGCCACCCTCGCCCTGATGGATGCCGGCGTGAAGATCAAGGCCCCCGTGGCCTGCATCGCGATGGGCCTGGTGAAGGAAGGCGACAAGTACGCCATCCTCACCGACATCGCCGGCGCCGAAGACCACTATGGCGATATGGACTTCAAGGTCGCCGGCACGCGCGAAGGCATCACCGGCCTCCAGATGGATATCAAGGTGCCCAACGTCAGCACCCAGATCATGAAGGAAGCCCTGGACCAGGCGCACGAAGCCCGCATCTTCCTCCTCGACAAGATGCAGGAAGCCATCGCCGAGCCGCGCGCCGAGATGAGCGTCTACGCGCCGCGCATCTACACCGTCACCGTTCCCACCGACAAGATCCGCGAGATCATCGGGCCGGGCGGCAAGGTCATCCGCGGCATCATCGACCAGACCGGCGTCAAGATCGACGTCCATGACGACGGCACGGTGAACATCTTCGCTTCCGATGGCGACTCCGCCAAGAAGGCCATGAAGATGGTGAGCGACATTGCCGCCGTGGCGGAAGTCAACAAGACCTACCTGGGCAAGGTGGTCCGCATCGCGGACTTCGGCGCCTTCGTCGAGATCTTCCCCGGCACCGACGGCCTGCTGCACATCTCCGAGATCAGCGAGAACCGCGTGAAGAACGTGCGGGACGAGCTGAACGAGGGCGACCAGATCCTGGTGAAGGTGCTGGCGCTCGAAGGCAACAAGATCAAGCTCAGCCGCAAGGCCGTGCTCAAGGAACAGCGCGAGAAGCTCAAGGGCGGCCGTCCGGAAGGCGCAGCCGAGGGCGATCCCGAGATCGTCGTCAAGGACAACGGCGCCGACCGGCCCGAGCGCAGCGAACGCAGTGAACGCAGCGACCGGCCCGAGCGCGGCCGCCGCGAACGCCGCCGCTAACCTCTATCTCAGTTAAGAAAGGGCCAGCCTCCAATGAGGCTGGCCCTTTTCCTCTTTAAGCTATCTGTGGGGCGGACGGCCACGTCTGCCGAGGGCCGCCAGCCCGGTCTTTCCTGCCTACGCCCGCAGCGCCGCGTTGATGCCGCGCATGTAGGAGAAGCTCTTGTGCATGCCCAGTACGGGGTTGTCTGCGTTGATCTCGTATTCGAGATGCACTGTGCCCTGGTAGTTCATCTTCTTCAACAGCTTGAAGATCTCGACGATCGGCATGGCGCCTTCGCCTACGTCGCACTGGGAGTCGCGGTCCATGAGGTTGCGCAGGTCCTTCACATGCATGTCGAGAAGGCGCGGGCCGGCGGCCTCGATCTCTTCCAGAACATTCTTGCCGGTTCTCGTAGTGTGGCCGACATCGATGCAGACGCCCATGCGCGGGTCCATGTCCTTAATGACCTTCAGCGCGTCGGAGGGGGCGGGGAAGTTCTTATCCTCGGGCCCGTGGTTGTGGACGGCGATCTTGATGTCGTACTGCTTGGCGTACTTCTCCACGGTGGGCATGATCTTGGCGGTGGTCCCGATGTTCATCATGGGCATGCCGAGCGCCTTGGCATAGTCGAAGTAGGACTTCACGTCCGCGTCATCGTCCTTGAGCATGTAGACGGTGCCGCCGCCGGTGAGAGTGAGGCCGCCTTTGGCGAAATCGTTCTTCGCGGAGTTCAACTCCTGCGGTGTGGAGCGATAGAGGGCATGGAACTCCTTGATGGTAAGGAGCGTGATGCCGAGCTCCTTGGTGTACTTGATGCACAGCCGGCGGCCGAACTCGCGGAACGAGTAGCTGGCAATGCCAAGCTTGATATCGCCCGCGGCGGGCGCGGCGGCGGCGGAGAAGGGAAGTGCTGAGGTGGCGGCCGCTGCGGCGGGCACGGCCTTGAAGAAACTTCTGCGGCTGGATTCAGAAAACATGCTCCGATGATATATCAGTCTGCCTCCGATGGGGGTGTTTTTTGAGGTTCAGACGCAAGATCAGGCATGAAACCCCTTTAATCGGATCTGAAACTCTGATATAAGAACTGCCAGATCTTACCAGGAGTCCGCGATGCGGAAGAAGCAGTACCGGCTCGATCGTACTCATCTGAATTCTCTGTTGAAGTTGCTGGAACAGGAGGGCTATCAGACCTACGGACCTGTCCGCGGCGAGCACGCGATGGAGTGGGCGCCGGTGGGGGACGTGGAGAGCCTGCCTGAGGGGTGGACGGCGGTGCAGGGCAAGGCGCACTACCGTTTGGAGCACCGGGGCGATCACTCTCTTTTCAACTACAGTGCCGGTCCGGAAAGCCTGAAGAAGTTCCTGCACCCGCCGCGGGTGCGTCTGCTGAAGGCGGAGAGGACGAACGGGGCCTTTCACATTCTGGAAGACAAGCCTGTGATGGTGAAGCGGGCCTTCCTTGGCGTGAAGCCGTGCGACGTGGCGGCCGTGGCGGCGCTGGACCGGGTGCTGCTGAACGACCGCTATCCGGACGATGTGTATCAAGCGAACCGCGCCGGCCTGTTTCTGATCGCCGTGCACTGCACCGAGTGCGCGGAGACCTGTTTTTGCGCCTCCTCAAAATCCGGGCCGCAGGCCAGGACGGGTTTCGATATCGCGCTTCACGAAAGGCCCAGCGGCTCCTCGCCCGAGTACTTCGCCGAGTCCGGCTCCGCGGCGGGAGCGGCTGTGCTGGAGAAGACTGGCGCGCCCGCGGCGCCGTCCGAGTGGGCGCGCGAACTGGCCGACGCGTGTGCCCTTGCGGCCGGGGCGCAACAGCGGCACGTGGACTTCGCGGCCGCCCCGGCGGTGGTGGAGCGCAACTTCGACAGCCCGCGCTGGGATGACATCGCGCGGCGCTGCCTGGCCTGCGGCAACTGCACGCAGGCCTGTCCCACCTGCTTCTGCGTGAACTTCGAAGAACACTCATCGCTCGACCGGATGACCGCCGAGCGTCACCGGGTGTGGGACTCGTGCTTCACGCAGAACTTCACCTACATTCACGGCGGCAGTGTGCGGCTTTCCACGAAGTCGCGCTACCGCCACTGGCTTGGTCATAAACTGGCCCGCTGGCAGCAGCAGTTCGGCTCGCCGGGCTGCGTGGGCTGCGGGCGCTGCATCACGTGGTGTCCCGCCGGCATCGACATCACCGCTGAGTTCGAATCGCTCAAAGCAGGCGTGCCGGCCGTCATCTGAGGAGTACCGCCATGATTCCCACCGCCGTCGGGGCCGCACTGAGAGACCACCCCTTCCTGGAAGGGATGCCGGATCGTATGCTCGAAAAGCTCAGCCAGCTCGCCTTCGAGGTGACCTTCGAGGAGGATCAGATCGTCTTCCGCGAAGGAGATCCATCGAGCTTCTTCTACCTCATCCTGTCGGGCCGCGTGGCCCTGGAGATTGCCGCGCCGGGCCGCGTGGTGACCATCCAGACGGTGGGCGATGGCGAGGAACTGGGCTGGTCTTCGCTCATGTCGAGAGTGGATAAGCAGTTCCGCGCGCGCTGCCTGAAGCCGGTGAAGGCTCTGGCCTTCGACGGGGCGCGAGTCGCCGCCGAGTGCGAGGAGGACCACGAATTCGGCTACCTGATCATGCGCCGCATTCTGGAGACCGTGGCGGAGCGGCTGCGCTCCACGCGCATGCAGGTGCTGGACGTCTACGCTGCCCGGGGAGGGCAAGGCAAATGAGTCTGGTGCTGGAAACACCCGCGGCCGTGGGCCGGAGCGCGATGGAGCCGGTGGCGGCGCGGCTGCTGAGCGTGGGCAAGGAGACGCACGATACCTTTACGCTGAACCTGGAGGCGCCGGAAGGTGATCCGGTGGCCTGCTTCCAGCCGGGCCAGTTCTCGATGCTCTACGTGCCGGGTGTGGGCGAACTGCCCATCAGCATTTCGGGCGACCCGGAGCGCCGCGAACAGCTCACCTACACCATCCGCTCGGTCGGCCAGGTGACTTACCAGCTGGTGACGCGCCGGCCGGGGGATACCATCGGCATTCGCGGCCCATTCGGCACGGCCTGGCCGATGAAGGAGTCGCGTGGAAAGAGCGTTCTGATTGTGGCCGGCGGCATCGGCCTGGCGCCGCTGCGGCCGGCGATCTATCACATCCTGCGCCACCGCGGCGACTACAACCGGCTGGTGATTCTCTATGGCGGACGCAGCCCGCGCGACCTGCTCTACAAGAAGGAGTTTGCGGCCTGGGGCATGCTGCCCGACACCCAGGCGCTGGCCACGGTGGATTACGGCGGGGTGAGCTGGCGCGGCTATGTGGGCGTGGTCACTACGCTCTTCCGCCACGTGCGCATGCAGCCCAAGGAGACGGTGGCGATGCTGTGCGGGCCGGAGATCATGATGCGTTACGCCAGCCGGGAGCTGGAGACGCGCGGCATCCCGGCCGAACAGATCTTCCTCTCCATGGAGCGCAACATGAAGTGCGCCGTAGGCTTCTGCGGCCACTGCCAGATGGGGCCGTTCTTCGTTTGCAAGGACGGGCCGGTATTCCCTTACACCAGCATGAAGCCCTACATGGATCTTTATGAGCTCTAAACACGAGAAGCCGCGTGTGGCAGTGTTCAAGTTCGCCTCCTGCGACGGCTGCCAGTTGAGTCTGTTGGACGCCGAGGACGAGCTGCTGGCGGTGGCCGGCGCGGTGGAGATCGCCTACTTTCCGGAAGCCTCGCGGCGCATGATGAAGGGGCCTTACGACATCGCTCTGGTGGAAGGCTCCATCACCACGCACCACGACGCCGAGCTGATCCACCAGGTGCGGCGGCAATCGAAGATGTTGATTACGATCGGCGCCTGCGCCACGGCCGGCGGCATTCAGGCGCTGCGTAACTGGAAGGACGTGAGCGAGTTCGTGCGCGTGGTCTACGCCAAGCCCGATTTTATCTCCACTCTGGAGATGTCCACGCCGGTGGCCGAGCACGTCCCGGTGGACCTGGAACTACGCGGCTGCCCCATCCAGAAGGCGCATCTGATCGAGGTGATCGCCGCCACGCTGTCCGGCCGGCGGCCGAACATCCCCACCTATTCCGTATGTCTGGAGTGCAAGCGGCGCTCGAATGTCTGCCTGATGGTGGCGGCGGGCACTCCGTGCCTGGGGCCCGCGACGCAGGCCGGCTGCGGCGCGCTCTGCCCATCAATGGGCCGCGGGTGCTACGGCTGCTTCGGCCCCATGGAGAACGCCAACGCGCCCAGCCTGGCGGAGCGCTTCCACCTTCTGGGCGCCACGCAGCCGGAGGTGGAGCGGGCCTTCCGCAACTTCAACGCCTGGGCCTGGCAGTTCCGCAAGGTGAGCGAGGAGGTGCACCAGCTATGATCCCGGTCGAATCCCCCGCACAGGTCAAGCAGGGCGTAAACAAGATCGACGTGCCGGTGCTGGCGCGGGTGGAAGGCGAAGGCGCGCTGCACATCAAGACGAAGGGCGAGAAGATCCTGGATCTCAAGCTGCGGATTCCCGAGCCGCCGCGGCTCTTTGAAGGCTTCCTGCGCGGGCGGCACTATTCAGAGGCGCCGGACATTACGGCGCGCATTTGCGGCATCTGTCCCATCGCCTATCAGATGAGCGCCGTGCACGCGTTGGAGCGCGCGCTGCAGGTGGAGATTCCGCCGGAGATCCGCGCCCTGCGGAGGCTGTTCTATTGCGGCGAGTGGATCGAGTCCCATGCGCTGCACATCTACTTCCTGCACGCGCCGGACTTCCTCGGCGCGCAGGATGCGCTGGAACTGGCGGCGACGCACAAGGAAGTCGTGCTCGGCGCGCTGCGGCTGAAGAAGTTGGGCAACGAGATTGTGCGCATCCTGGGCGGGCGCGAGATCCACCCCGTGAGTGCGTGTGTCGGCGGCTTCTATCGCGCGCCGAAAAAGGAAGAGCTGGCGCCGCTCGTGGAGGAACTGCAGTGGGCCGTGGAGGCGTCCATCGCCACGGCCAGGCTGGTGGCGGGCTTTGCATTCCCGGATTTCGATGTGGACTACGAGTTCGTCTCCGTCTCGCATCCCGAGGAGTATCCGCTGTGCGCAGGGCGGATCGTGTCGAACCGCGGGCTGGATATCGACGCTTCGGAGTTCGAAGACCACAGCGTGGAGCAGCACGTGCGGCACTCCAACGCCCTGCACTCAGTGATGCGGATGCGCGGTTCATACCATGTGGGTCCGCTGGCGCGCTACAACCTGAACTTCGAGAAGCTGCCCGAGCGGGCGAAGCAGATCGCCGCGGAGGTGGGGCTGCTGCCGCCGGTGCACAATCCGTTCAAGAGCATCACTGTGCGCGCCATCGAGCTGATCTTCGCCTGTGAAGAGGCGCTGCGGCTGATCTGTGAGTATGCGAGGCCGGAGCGGCCGCGTGTGCCGGTGGAGGTGCGCGCCGGCACGGGCATGGCGGCCACGGAGGCGCCGCGCGGGCTGCTGTATCATCGCTACGCCGTGGATGAGCAGGGCCTGATCCAGACCGCGCGCATCGTGCCGCCGACGGCGCAGAACCTCAAGCGAATGGAAGACGATCTCTGGAGTTATGTGCCGCAACTGTTGAAACTGGGCAACGAGGAGATCGCCTGGAAGGCCGAGCAGGCCGTGCGGAACTACGATCCGTGCATCTCCTGCGCAACACACTTCTTGAAACTGGAGCGCGAACGCGGTTAGAATCCTGCAGGCCCATCCGGAGCCTGAAGAAGCCGAGCGTGAAGAAACCTGCGAAGATCTACCACGCGCTCATCCTCTGCTGCGGCAACATGGACCGCGGCGACGATGCGGTGGGGCCACTGTGCGCCGCGGCGCTGGAGGGACGCAAGATCCCGGTGCGGCGGATCCGGGGAGACGCGTCGGAGCTTCTGGAGGCCTGGCAGCAGGCCCGGCACGTGATTGTGGTGGATGCGCTCGTCAGCGGTCGTCCGGCGGGCACGCTGTTGCGCTCGGAAGCCGGATCTCAGGATTTCCATCCCGAACAGGCGCGCTGCTCCGCACAGGGGACTGGATTGGCGCAGGCGTGGCGGCTGGCGGCGATGCTGAAATGCGTGCCGGCGAGCCTGGTGTTGCTGGGACTGGAAGCGGCACAGTTCGATTGGGCGGCCACCCAATCGGAGGAAGTGGTGGCGGCGCTGCCGGCGCTGGTGGACGCGGTGGAGACGGAGTGGCGCAGGCTGGCCGGAGTGAAACCGTTGGCCCGGGCGGGGTAGGGCATTCGTCTAGGATGAGAGTGTGCGGAAGACTGAGATCGGAATCACGATGCTGGCGGCCTTGTGTTTGTGGGGCTGCGGCGGAGGAAGCGAGGCTCCGAAGAAGGCGGCGAAACCGCCGGAAGCGGTGAGCGGGCAGACGGCGGCGTTCCGCATGTACGGAATGGCGCGGCAGTGGGCGCAGGATGCGCAGTTGCTGCGCATGGAGAACTTCCACATCGATGAGGTGAAGGGCGAAGCGGGCACGGCCGGCGCATGGCGCGCGGTGTTCGTCTCGCCGCAGTTGGGCAGGCAGCGCGAGTTCAGCTATGCGGCGGCGGAGTCCAAGGGGATCAATCTGAAGGCGGGCGTCTTCGCGCAGACACCTGCGGATTACGTGGCCAGTCCGCAGTTGCGGCCCGTGCCGATGGCGGCGTTGAAGATCGATTCGACGAAGGCTTACGAGGTGGCGGCCAAGGAGAGCGCGGAGTACATGAAGCAGCACCCCGGCGCGCCGGTGCAGTTCGAATTGAGTTGCACGGAGCGCACGCCGAACGTGTCGTGGCGCGTGGTATGGGGGCCATCGATCGGGCGAAGCGACTACTCCGTTTATGTGGACGCGTCCACCGGAATCTACATGGGCCGCAGCCGCTAGGCGGGGGCAGGTTCCAGCACCGCCGTCATGGAGCCTTTGCACTTCGGCATGCGCCAATCCGCGCCGTAAGCGTGAATCTGATCGCGGGCGAATTCGGCGGCCTCGCGTTCGCAGGTGAGGACGATGGTGCGGCCGCTGGAATCCACTTCGACGGCGTGGCGGTAGGCCTCTTCCACCGTCTTCACGAAGAGCTTGCAGAGCATCTCGATGACGTAGTCGTAGGTGTGGTCGTCGTCGTCGAGCAGGACGACGTGCCACAACGGTTCGATGGTCTGCTTTTCCTGCTGGCCTGCTTCGGTGCCGGGCAGCGGCGAGGCGAATCCCATGGCTTGAATATCTAGTCTCGCACGAAGCAGGGCGGCGGGCAGCGCTTAGGGGGCGGCGGGGGGCGCGGGTTCGGCGTGGACAGTGATATCGGCGCCGGGCAATTCGCTGCGCACGGCGTGTTCCACCATGTCGGCGATCTCGTGGGCGGCGGCGAGAGTGAGGGCGCCGTCCATGGTGACATGGGCGTCGACGAAGAGCGTGGAGCCGGAGTAGCGGAAGCGGAGGTTGTGGCAATCGATGACGCCGGGCACGGTGGATGCGGCTTGGATGATGCGCGCTTCCATGTCGGCCGGCGCGGCGTCCATCAGGGCGTGAATGGTTCGCATCCCCAACCGGATGGTGACGATGCTCGCGATGCCGGCAACGGCCAGGGCGGCGAGAGCGTCGCCGTGCCGCAGCCAGGAGGCGGCGGGCCACCAGCGCGACGCTTGCACGCAGAGAAGGCCGGCGATGACGACACTCGAACTCCAGATGTCGGTTTCGAAGTGGAGTGCGTCGGCCTCAAGAGCCTGGCTGTTGGTTTCCTTCGCGACTTTGTAGAGGGCGCGGGAGCGCGACCAGTCAATGGCGATGGAGGTGATCATCACGGCGAAAGACCAGACGGTGATCTCGACCTCCACCCCTCCGTGCAGCAGGCGGTCGATGGCGGCGTAGACGATCCAGACGCAGGTGGCGAGGAGGAGGACGGTCTCGAAGAGCGCGGAGAGGTTTTCGACTTTGCCGTGGCCGTAGCGGTGATCGGTGTCGGGCGGGCGGGCGGCGGTGCGGACGGCGAAGTAGGTGGCGGCGGCGGCGACGAGGTCGAGGCCGGAATGGGCAGCCTCCGCGAGGATGCCGAGGCTGCCGGTGAGCCAGCCGACGGCGATTTTGAACAGCGTGAGAGCGACGGCGGCGGCCAGCGAGGTGAGAGCAACGGACTTCTTGCGCTCGTCAGAGTGGGAGGGCATTGGGGCAGAAACAGTCTTACCTACTTTACTCCCGTTGGAGCCGGTTGGGGGCAATGATATCCTGGAGGTGTAGAAAGGAGGGGGCGAAACGGCTTCGACGGGATAGAATCGATCCGATGAGGCGTGCCGGGTTCCGAGCTCCCGTAAAACGATCGGAAAAACACAACTGCCAATCAGCAGTTTGCTTACGCTGCCTAAGATTTAGGTAGCCGTTGCCCATCATGAGCCTGCGCGTGGTGGATCCAGCGTCATTTTGCAGGATAGGGTCATGGCCTCCGCCTGGGGCCGCAGCCCGAGATCAATCAGGCTG
>JARKQJ010000113.1 GCA_029973955.1 Paludibaculum sp.
GGTTTTCCCCCCTTTGGCGACGACCTTGATGGACGCTGCTGCCTGGGCCTCGGCGAGCTTCTCGCGCGCCGTTTCGGCTTTTGCCGCGAGAGCCGATCCAAGGCCCATGCGCTCGATGAAGACGCTTTGCCGCTCTGGCGCATCGGGGAGGATCAAGGTCAGCCGGGCTCTGGCGCGGGTGGCGCCAACGTAAAAGAGGTTGGCTTCGTCGGCAGAAGAAGCGCCGGCCTGGGGGAATTCGCCTTGCTCGAGGAAGGGCAGGATGACGTGCTCGTATTCCTTGCCCTTGGCGGTGGCCACGCGTTCCACGGTCACACCCTTCTTGCCGCGGCTTTTGCCCACCGTCGCTTCGCGTTCTCCGATGCTGGCCGAAAAGTCGGCCAAGGAGAGGCCGCTGCTGCGGGCCAGTTCGATGAACCCTTGCGCCGAGCGGATGACGATCTCGGCTTCCTGGGGATAGACGTAGAGCCGCTTGATCGTCGCCTCCAGGCCCAGTCGTGCCCAGATCTCGACGAACACCTGGGCTGCCGGCGTGTCGTCGGCCAACCCGCGCAGGTAGTCGACGGTTGCGACGATGCGCTGGCGGGCGGGAGAGAGTTTTTCGCCTTCCTTGCCGGCGATCAGTCCGGTAAAGAAACTCTGCAGGGTGTCGGGCGAGTCGGCCACCGTTTGCTGCGCCCAGGCCAGCGCCTGTTCCTCGCTGGCGGGTGTGCCGACGCCGGGCAGGTAGAGGCTGGCCTTGAGGTCGAGTTCGCCGAAGGTGACCAGTGCCTCGACGATGGCCTTGCGGATGTCCTTGGCCGCCACCGTCGCCAGATTGCCCAGGGCAATCGCCAGCATCCCGCGCAGGAAGAGGATTTCCGGGCGTTGCAGGTAGGGCACCAGGGCGTGGCAGTGGTAGCCGATGCCGGCGGTGATCAACGCGTTTTCGATGGCGATCGACTGGTGGCTGTCGCGCAGCAGGATGGCGCAGTCGCCAAGCGCGCCGCCTTCCTTTTTCCATAGCCGCAGCGCCTTGACCACCAGCTCGCCGCCCTGCGTCCAGTCGCCTGCGGGGTAGGTCAGGCGGGGGATGTCGGTGACAGTGGTGAGTCCCGACTGCGACGGCTTGTTCTTGAATTTGCCCATCGACAGGGCCAGGTGGGCGCCATGGCGGTAAGTGGCTGACAGCGGCAGGCGGCGCAAGCCGGCGAAAGCGTGGTCGAAGCGTTCGCGCAGGTATTGGGCATCCGCGCCGAGCGTGGCGTGGATCACCTGGTCCTTGTCGCCCGCCCCGACGAAGTAGGCTTTGCCCCGCGTATTTCCTTTGTCCAGCAAGGCCAGGAGGATGCGAAAGGCGGCTTCGTTCATGTCGTGCAGTTCGTCGCACACCAGCAACTGGCAAGTCGGCAGAAAATCGGCCATCTCCGGCTGTTCGCCGAGGTTGCGTGCCAGATCGTACGTGGCGTCGAATGGTCCGCGAAATTTTGCCTCGCCGAAAACGCCCAGGCGCAGCTCCTCGTACTCCAGGAAGGTCAGCAAATGCGTGAGCGACAGCCCCATCACCTCGGCCGTCTCCGCGTGGCCGAGCAGGTCGGCGTCCTCCGGGTAGGCGAGCCGCGCCTTGACCGCCATCTGCAAGTCAAGAAACTGGCTCACCGCCAGATTGTGGGTGGCGATCTCCAGGCCGCTGTAACGGAATTGGTACTTGGCGCTGACCTGGTCGAGCGCCGCCAGCACCTGCTCGCGCAACTGCGGCGCCGTCGCGCCCGGCACGGCAAAGCCCTCGTACTCCTGCAACACGGCCTGTGCCAGGCTGTCGAAAGTTTCCACCCGCACCGCCGCCGCCAAGGCCGGCGCGATGCCCACCTCCACCAGCCGCCGGCGCATCACTTCCCGCGCCTCCTCGGTAAACACCAACGCCAACATCCCCGCCGCCGGTACCCCGCGCGCCAGCGACTCGCCAATACGCAAAGCCAGCGTGGTCGTCTTCGCGGCTCCCGCATTGGCCTCGACCAGGATTACCCGCTCGCTGGCGGTCTGGATTTCGCGCTGCTCGGCGGTGGGGGCGAAGGCTGAGGGAGTGAAGCGGGGGGAGGAGATCATTTTTCGGAGGCGTTCAAGGCTGCGGGAAGGAGACGGGGAGTTTACCGCGAGGGGCGGTTGCAAGAATGTCATGGCCGTTTGGTTTTCTCCTCCCCTGACAAGGGGGCGAAGCAGGGGTTTCGTGAAGCACTGCTTCACGCCTGCGAAGCCGGCTGGCTGTGCAAAGCCAGCCGTGGGGGCCGGGAGGGGTTACGCCTTTCCGCCACGCGCTTCACGCCGAGGATGTGCGAAACACAATAGAACGCTGGGAAATCCCGTTTTACGTTGCTCCCCCGACGCTGGATAATGTCGGGCAAAACAACAATCGAAGAGATTCACATGCCAAGACGTTCCACGCCGCCGATCACCCTTCCCGAATACGAGCGACTGTTTCGGACAATTCATGCCGT
>JARKQJ010000121.1 GCA_029973955.1 Paludibaculum sp.
CTCTACACGATAGTCCGCGACACTGTTATTACACAGACTGATATCTTTCGATTCCCTCTTCTGATATACTCAGGTTGCGATTTTACACATCTCGCTCCGATTCTCCGGGCTCATGCTTCCCCCGTGAATCTGACAATCGAATGAGTCTCGCTAATGCCTGCACATCGTATGTGCTTGATTCTCGTCTTATCTCTCCTGGTTGCGGGCCTGCTATTCGCCCAATCCCAGGATGCTCGTGGCAACATTGTCGGGCGCGTGCTCGATCCTACCGGTGCTGTCGTTCCCAATGCTGAAGTCAAAGCAATCAGCGCCTCCACTGGCGTCGTTGTCGCCAGTAAGTCCAATGACGCCGGCAACTATGTCTTGCCGTTCCTCCTCCCCGGTACTTACTCTGTCACCACCGAGGTCGCCGGCTTCCGCAAGTTCGAGCGCAAGAACATCCAGGTCCGCGTCAATGAGAACGTCGGCCTCGACATCACCATGACCGTCGGCGACGTCGCCGAATCGGTCGAGGTCAGCGCTGAATCTCCGCTGCTCCAGACCGCCGAAGCCTCCCTCGGCCAGGTCATCGACGAACGCCGCATCGTCGAACTCCCCCTCTTCGCCGGCAACGCCATGGACCTCGTCCACCTCGCGCCCGGCACCGTCAACGGCACCGACATGCGCCTCCGCAAGGCCCCCTTCAATGCCGCCCCCTCCCAGTTCTCCGCCGACGGCGGAGGCAACAACGGCAACGCCTTCACCATCGACGGAGTCGCCAACGTCTATTCCGACGGTACCGCCCCCCGCGTCGCCTTCTCTCCCCCTCAGGCCGCGCTCTCCGAATTCAAAGTCCAGACCTCTTCCTTTGACGCCTCCATCGGCCGCACCTCCGGCGCTCTCGTCAACGTCAGCACCAAGGGCGGCACCAATGACTTCCACGGCTCCGCCTGGTGGTGGCTCCGCCACTCCGCCTTCGATACGCCAACTCTCTATCAGAATCGCTCCAACCCCCCCGGCTACAAGCTCCCGATCTATCGCGACAACCGCTACGGTCTTTCCGGCGGCTCCCCCATCATCATCCCCAAGGTCTACAACGGCAAGAACCGCACCTTCTGGCACTTCACCTGGGAAGCCAACAAGTTCGGTGACCCCAACGTCGGTGGTTCTCTCATCTCCACCGTCCCCTCCGCCGCCTGGCGCAACGGCGACCTCTCCGACCTCCTCAAGCTCGGCGCCAACTACCAGCTCTATGACCCCATGACCATCCAGGCAGCCCCCGGCGGCCGTTTCTCCCGCACTCCGCTGCCTAACAACATCTTCCCCACCAACCGCATCAACGCCGTCGCCAAGAACATCCTCGCCCTCTACCCCCTGCCCAATCAGCCCGGCACCAGCGACGGCCGCAACAACTTCTTCTTCTCCAAGCCCGCCATGGAAGACTACTGGACCACCATCGGCCGCTTCGACCACGCCTTCAACGAGAAGAACCGCCTGTTCGTCCGCTTCCATCGCGACTACTGGGAAGAGGATAAGAACCGCTCCTTCGGCAACGACGTCAACGGCGTCATCCTCAACCGCGTCAACCGCGGCATCGCCGTCGACGACGTCCACATGCTCACCTCCACCATGGTCCTCAACGTCCGCTACGGCATCGCCGCCCAGGAGTTCCCCGAACGCCGCACCTCCAGCGGCTACGACCTCTCCAAACTCGGCTTCGCCCCCAGCTTCGTCAACCTCGTCAGCGACAAAACCCTCGCCACCATCCCCCGCACCGCCGTCGGCTCCCTCACCCAGCTCTCCAACTGGGAGTCCGGCGACGGCACCACCTCCTCCGTCAGCCACAACGCTGTCGTCAATCTCTCCTGGATGAAGGGCAATCACAACGTCCGCTTCGGCTACGACTTCATGGTCTTCCGTGAATTCCGCGCCCGCTATCCGCAGGACGTCTCCCCCGACCTCTCCTTCTCCAACGCCTGGGCTCGCGGTCCGTTCGACAACTCCACCGCTCCTCCCGTCGGCGCCGAAATCGTCGCCCTCCTCGCCGGCATCCCCGGCGGCACCTTCGCCCGCACCGGTACCTACGCCGAGCAGGACGTCTATCACGGCCTCTACGTCCAGGACGACTGGAAGGTCAACCGCAAGCTCACCATCAACGTCGGCCTCCGCGCCGAATACGAATCCCCCATCTCCGAGCGCTACAACCGCTCCGTCACCCAGTTTGACGGCGCCTCTTCCAATCCCATCGAGGCCGCCGCCCTCGCCAACTACGCCAACGCCCCCATCCCCGAACTCCCCGTCTCCAACTTCAAGGTCAAAGGCGGCGTCACCTTCGCCGGCGTAAATGGCAACCCCCGCAACTACTGGAACGGCCAGGGCCTCCAGTGGTCTCCCCGCATCGGCTATGCCTTCCAGGCCAGCGATAAGCTCGTCCTGCGCGGCGGCTACGGCGTCTTCTATCAGCCCAACGGCATCCTGCGCACCAACTCCATCCTCTCCGGCTTCTCCCGCGGTACCCCCATCGTCGCTTCCAACGATAGCGGCGTCACCTATATCGCCGACCTCACCAACCCGCTCCCCGGCGGTCTCCTCCCCGTCCTCGGCGCCAGTGAGGGCCTCCAGACCACCCTCGCTCAGGGCACTACCTTCTTCCCCATCGATCGCAAAATGTCCCCCGCTCACCGCTGGTCCTTCGGCTTCCAGTACCAGCTCCCCGGCGGCATCATGATCGAGTCCAGCTACGTCGGCAACCGCGCCTATCGCCTCCCCGTCTCCAGGTCGCTCAGCTTTATCCCTGCTCAGTACCTCAGCACCAAACCCACCCGCGATCAGGCCACCATCGACTATCTCGGCGCTAACTTCACCAGCCCCTACTTCGGGCTCCACCCCAACTTCACCTCACGCAACATCTCCCGCGGGGCCCTGCTCCAGCAGTACCCCCACTTCTCCAGCGTCTCCTTCGAGGATTCTGTCGGCTACTCCTGGTACCACTCCATGCAGAACCGCGTCGAAAAGCGCTTCTCCAAGGGCTATACCCTCCAGGGCGCCTACACATGGTCCAAGACCATGGCTGCCAACTCCTATCTCAATGCCTCCGACCCCATGGTCTACGAGTCCCTCTCCGACATCGACCGCCTCCACCGCCTCACCGGTTCCGGCATCTACGAGCTCCCCTTCGGCAAAGGCCGCACCTATGGCAGCTCCATGCACGGCTTCTGGCAGGCCATCGCCGGCGGCTGGCAGATCTCCGGTGTCTACCAATACCAGTCCGGCGCCCCCCTCGGCTTCGGACAGGCCCTCTTCACCGGCGACTCCTCCCAGATCGCTCTCGACTCCTCCCAGCGCAACACGGACCGCTGGTTCAATACCGATGTCTTCAACCGGCGCTCCACCGACGTGCTGGCCAGCAACATCCGCAACGCGCCGCTGCGTTACTCCAACATCCGGACTGACTCCCAGCGCCGCCTCGACCTCTCCGCCAACAAGACCTTCGTTCTCTACGAACGCATGCGTCTCATCTTCCGCGCCGACACGTTCAATGCCCGCAACGAGGTCGTCCTCCGCGCGCCCAATACCGATCCGGTCAACTCCGCATTCGGTCGCGTCACTGCTCAGGAGCCCCCGCGTTCCTGGCAGTTCGCTCTCACGCTGAAGTTCTAGCGGATCTCCTCTCCGCCTTGAGCGCGCCTGCCCCATCGGCAGGCGCGCTCACTTTTTTCCACTCATCCCCTCTTTCCCCCCGCTCGTCTTCTCCTCCTCGACTCCCATCCGCTTCTCTGCTATCTCTCGCTCAGGCCCATGTCCTTCCGGCTCGTCAAGTGGTACGCCGACGCCGTCGCCCCCGATGGCCGCTACGCCATCGTCTACCGAGCCTCCCTCCACTACTCCGCACTCCGCTTCCGTTACTCCGCCCTCATCGAAGGCGCACCCGGCCAACCCGCCGCAACGCGTCTTCGCGCGCCCACCGGCTGGCACGTCGTCCCCACCGCGCCGCCCTATGAGCAGACCTTGCTCGAAACCCCCGCCGGCCGCGTCCACTGGAACTGCCGCGCCCCCTCGGCTTCCGTTGCCTGGAACGGCTTCGCCGGCCACGGCTATCTCGAGCGGATTGAACTCACCATCCCTCCCTGGCGTCTCCCCATCCAGACCCTCCACTGGGGCCGCTTCATCACGCCGCATCAATCCCTCGTCTGGATCGAGTGGCTGGGACCCCATCCCCTCCGCCTCACCCTCCACAACGGTCTCCCCATCGACACGCCTTACTCCGAACTCCTCACTCTCCACCCCGTCGCCACCATCCGCCAAGGCCCCATTGGTCCCAACGTCCTGCAGTCCATTCCCGGCCTGTCCGCGCCCGCGCGCCTCCTCAAAATGCACGAGTGCAAACTCCTCAGCCGCGCACGTCTCCACTCGACCGGCGAAACCGGTTGGGCCATCCACGAAACGGTAGTATGGCCATGAAACAAGCTCTCGCCAAGCTCCTCTATGCCGCCCTGTTCATCATCGGCCTGCCGGCACTGCTCATCTTCTGGGCCCGGCACACCGAATCGCTCATCCCCTGGCCGCTCCCCGGTTGGCCCGCGCTCCCCTTCGCCGCCGCCGGCGCCTTCCTCCTCCTCGGCGGCATGTGGCAACTCTGGCGAACCGGTGGCGGGCTGCCCATGAACGCCTTCCCTCCGCCGCGCCTGGTCACCACCGGACTCTTCCGCCTCCTGCCTCATCCCATCTACACCGGCTTCGCCCTCCTCTGCGTCGCGGCTGCGCTGGCATGGCGATCCTCCAGCGGACTCTATCTCGTCACGCCTGTCGTCGTCCTTTGTGAAGCCGCGCTCGTTCTCGGCTACGAACGCCCCGATCTCCTCGCCCGCTTCGGCCCCAATGCCCGCCGCCCGCTCGCCATCCTTCGCCCGCTCGCTCCGCTCTGGCCGCCGCTGCGTGCCGTCGCCGAACTCGTCGCCAACTCCTGGCGAGAATGGCGCATCGGCTCCGTCCGCATCATTAACCACGGCTTCTACGCCGGCCTCGGTACCTTTCTTGGTCTCTGCCTGATCACCGCCGCCACTCCGCCCCCGCTCGCATGGCCGGTCTTCTTCACCCTCCTCGCCGGAGTCGCCGGCGCCGGCCTCTGGGCCCAGTTCATCGAAGGCTCTCCACGCCTCCTCCGCCCCTTCGGCTTCTACGGCGGACTGCTCGGCGTCACCCTCGCCTGCGCGCTCTTCGACGCCCGCTTCCTCCTCTGGGGCGCCCACTCCCTCGCCGGACCCATCGTCCAGGCCTGCGGACGCCTGCGCTGCCTCGTCCAAGGTTGTTGCCACGGTGCCCCCTGCGCCGCCCACGCCGGCATCGTCTACCGCCGCCCCGAGTCTCGCGTCATCCGCATCGCCCATCTCGACGGCGTTCCCCTCCACGCCACGCAGCTCTATTCGATCCTCTGGAACGCCGCCACACTCCTCGCCCTCGCCGCGCTCTGGCACGCCGCCGCGCCGCTCCAAATCATCTCCGCCCTCTGGCTCATCCTGAACGGCGCCGGCCGCTTCGTCGAAGAGGCCTACCGTGGCGAGCCGCAGACCCGCTCCTTCGCCGGACTCCGCATCTACCAATGGCTGGCCGCCGCCTCCGTCCTCGGCGGCATCGCCGTCTCCTGCGCCACCGGCGTCCCCACCGCCCCACCTCTCACCCTCGCTCACCTCAATCTCCCCCTCGCCCTAGCCGGCTTCCTACTCACCTCCTTCGCCCTCGGCGTCGACTTTCCCGGCAGCCGGCGCCGCTTCGCCCGCCTGACCCAGAACTGAGGCCTCTCTGGAAAATCATCCTAACCCGCAGATGGCAGTGCGACGGTGGGCCCGAGTTGCTCCAGGCGGCGGCCGAGTGCCTTGGTGATCTGGCCTCGCCCCATTCTCAGGCTTCCAGTTGAATCGAGAGACTCATCAATCCACGCTGTCACCGGTGTTCGCCCGTTTCCCCCGAGGCGTCAGCCTCGGGGCCACCGTGCATGCCGGGACTCTCTTGAGAATCATCCTAACCCGCAGATTGCAGGGCGACGGTGTCCCCGAGTTGCTCCAGGTGGCCGACGAGTGCCGTGGTGAGCTGGCCTCGCCCCATTCTCATGCTTCCAGTTGAATCGAGAGCCTCATCCATCCCCGCTGTCACCTGTGTTCGCCCGTTTCCCCCGAGGCGTCAGCCCATATGCGCTAACTTAATTTGAATTTCATTGCAGGGCGAGCCAAGTTTGTCGGCGTCGGTGGCGTGGGGCATCGCACAGGTGTCGACGATAGCGTTGCAGCGCAAGGCTGGGTAGATGGGCCGGCAGACGGCCTAGAACGGCGTGGCGCAGGCTCTCTGAGAGGATGCAGTGGATTCGCCAGAGCGAAATGGCCTCACGCTGAACGCAAAGTGTAGCCCCAGGGGGAAATAGCCAGGAAATGGGTGGTGAA
>JARKQJ010000145.1 GCA_029973955.1 Paludibaculum sp.
GTTGGCCCGCAGCTTGGCCCGCCTCAGGCGCGCCTGAAACGCCTCATTCTGCCGCCAGCTGAACTGCCGGTCCACCAGCAGGGCCAGCCGCTCTTCGAAGCTCAGCTCGCCGGCCTGCCCGCTTTGGGCCAGTTCCCTCCAGGCTTGCGCCATCCCGTGCAGCCGCATGGCTTCCAGTTTGTCGAGAGCCGGTTGATGAAGCATCGTGGCTCCTCTGACCTGCGTGGATTCGATGAGTAATCCTGTGAAACCGATCAGCCATTCTCCTCGGGAGGCGATCACTTCGGGCGGCGGAATGCGGTCTGCCGTGATCGCGCGGAGAGAACTCGCCCTCTCCAATGCCGGGTAATTCCCCTCGACCTTGCGCCCCTTCTCCCTGGCCCCGTGTTTGACGAGATTCCACGGGATCCCGGCGTTATCTGGTTCATGCGCGTGGATGGCGGCACCATCGCCTGGCCGAATGGAGCCGGCCTCTGCCCCGGCGTTCTCATCTGGGGAGGTCTGCCGCTCGCAGAGTCCGCCGTCCGGTCAAACCCGCCGGGAACAATTGCGGTCTGAAGAGCAGCCCTACCAGTTCTGCGCCGCCCGCACCATCGCCCGGATGTTCTCCTTTGCACAGGGTGCTCGATGAATGAAAACGGCGGCCGGCGGAGCGGGAGGCGAGCCTGGGGGTGTAGGTAAAACGCGGTCGTGGGGGCGGGGTGGGGTTCACGGAGCGCGTGCGTAAAGTCTGTCTCACTCAGGGTTGGCGGGGCTTGATGGTAGGGAGGATCAGACGGGAGGGATAGGAGGGGCCGTGGAGGATGGTCTGGCGGGCGAGGCGCATCTCCTTTTCATCGGCCTGAGGGCGGCCGGTGTTCATGTTGCGGTCGTACTTGGGGAAGTTCGATGAAGTGACTTCCAGGCGGACGCGGTGGCCGGGGAGGAACGTGTTGGCGATGGAGCCGAGGTCGATTTCGATGCGTTCGCGCTGGTTTGGCTGGTAGGAGACGATGCGTTCGACGCCTTGGCGATAGCGGAGGCGGACCATGCCGTCGCAGAGGATAGTGGCGCGGCCGGAAGGGTCGACATCGACGAGTTTGGCCATGAAGTCGGTGTCGGGGGCGGAGCTGGCGATGTAGAGAACGGCGTGGACGTGGCCGGCGATCTCCATTTCGCGGTGGAGGGGTGGAGAGGTGTAGACCAGGACGTCGTGGCGGCCTTCAATGGGGCGCTGGTCGAACGGGCCCCAGGGGGTGACTTTGGCGTTGCAGCAGATGGCGCCGCCGAGGGTGGGGACGGCTTTGCGGGGATTGTATTCGTAAGAGTCCTGGTCGTCGGTTCTGGGGGCGGACCAGAGGAGGCGGCCGTCGCCGTTGAGGGAGTTGGCGCCCTGGGTGGAGTCGAGCCAGGCGGCGGTGGGGGAGAGGCCCGGAGGCGGCCAGGTGGGGGATTCCCGCCATTCGTTGGAGCCGAGGACGAAGTAGCGGACTTCGCTTTCGGGTGGGAGAGTGGTGCCTTTGACGTAGGCGTCGAACCAGTCGATTTCGAGGCGGCGGAGAGGTTGAGCGGCGGTGGGGCCGAAGTGGGCCTGGGGCAGATCCGGGGAGAGATTGTGGCCCCAGGGGCCGACGATGATGCGGGCAGGGTGTCCGGCAGCGCGGAGAAGGGACCACATTTCGAGATCGGAAGTGGCGTAGACGTCGAACCAGCCGGCGGTGGAGTGGACGGGGACGCGGATGGAGCCGGCGCGGAGGCGGGTGGAGAGGGATCGCCAATAGTCGTCGTAGGTGGGGTGGTTCATGGCGCCCTGGTAGAAGCGGAGGGTGCGGCCGGTGGCGAAGCGGTCGGCACGGCGGAGGGGGAGGTAGGTGACGGTCTTCTGGAAGTCTCTGACGGGCGTTTGGGGGGGCTTGAAGTTTTCGGCGAGCCAGCGGAGGCGGTGGGAGAGGCGGAAGCCGCCGCCGCGGGAGTAGTAGCGGTCGAAATATTCGTCGCCACCGGAGACGGAGGGGGCGATGGCCTTGAGGGCGGGGTGGCCGGCGAGGGCGGCGCGCCACTGGGCGATGCCGACGTAGGAACCGCCGAACATGGCGACGCGGCCGTCGCACCAGGATTGAGCGGCGGCCCAGGCGATGGTGTCTTCGCCGTCGTTCCGCTCCTGGAGGAACTGATTGAAGTCGCCCTCGCTGGCATAACGGCCGCGGACGTCCTGGGTGACGACGGCGTAGCCGCGGTCGATGAATGCGCGGAGGCCGGGGGTGAGGGTGGCGGCCTTGCCGTAAGGGGTGCGGTTGACGACGACGGGGAAGCGGCCGGTGGGGGAGGGGCGGAAGATGTTGGTGCTGAGGCGGATGCCGTCGCGCATGTGGACGGGGACGTCGAGGACGATGACGTGGTCTGCGAGCAGGGGGAGGGCAAGCAGGCAGAGGGCGGCGAGGCGCGCTGGGGCGGGCATCAGAGCAGTCCTTTGCGGGAGCCGAAGAGGGCGGTGCCGACGCGGACGATGGTAGAGCCTTCCTCGATGGCGACTTCGAGGTCGTGTGACATGCCCATGGAGAGCTGAGGGAGGCGGTGGGTTTCGGCGAGCTGGCGGAGGCGGCGGAAGTAGGGTCGGGAGGGTTCGGGGTTGTCAGACCAGGGGGGCATGGTCATGAGGCCGGTGAGGGTGAGGTTGGGGCAGGCGTGGATGGCTTCGACGAGGGCGGGGAGGTGGTCGGGGTCGCAGCCGTGTTTGGCGTCTTCGTGGGAGAGCTTGACCTCGATCATAACTTCGAGGGGGCGGTTGAGGGAGTCGAGGCGGCGGGCGAGTTTCGGGGAGTCGATGGTCTGGACGACGTCGAAGAGTTCGCCGGCTTTGGTGCTCTTGTTGGACTGGAGGTGGCCGATCAGGTGGAAGCGGGCGCCGGGGAGCGGGCGGGCCTGGGGGGCCTTGGCTTCGAACTCCTGGACGTAGTTTTCGCCGAACTGGCGGAGGCCGCAGGCGTAGGCGTCGAGGATCGCGGAGACGGGAAAGACCTTGGTGACGGCGAGAAGAGTGACGGAATCGCGAGGCCGGCCGGCGCGGGCGCAGGCGGAGGCGATGCGGTGTTCGACGGCGGCGATGTTTTCGGCGAGTCCCTGCGGCACTGACTCCACATTATAATGGGACCGGTGCCAGGGTCCCGCAAGGCGGCCGGCGCGATGCCCGTTGCGGCGTTGCGTGCTGAAGTGGAGACGTTTCTCTCGCACTGCCAAGAGCCGGTATTGATCGAGCCTGGGGAAGCTGCGTTTGCGCTGGGGGCGGAGCAGTATGCGCTGACGGAGAAGGGGGAGTGGCTGTTGCTGGAGGCCTGGGATGAAGCGCGGACGCTGGTGCGGCGGGTAGTGGGCGTGGGCGAGAGGCGGGCCGCGCGGATGGTGCTGGAGGTTGCGAAGTTTGGAGGGAAGGCGGGGCATGTGACGCTGGCGGACCGGGGGCGGGCACAGGCAGCGCCGGCTTTGGTGCGCGGGTCGAGGGAAGTGCTGCGGGAGTTGTTGAAGCGGTGGCTGGCGCGTCAATATGCGCGGTGGACGGCGGTGGAAGTGACTTGCGGAGCGGATCTGGAGCATACGTTGTCGCCGGCGTTTGCGCGAGGGTTGGTGAGATTGGGAGAGAAGCGGCGGGTGGCATTGGCGGCGCCGCGGGGGAGTGGAGATCTGGCTCTGGCGTTTGGGTTGATCTGGCTGGATTATGTGGGACGGCGGGAGCGGGCGGCGGTGGAGGGATTAACGCTGTTTCTACCGGAGGGCGAGGAGACGAACACGCTGGCGCGGCTGCCTCATTTGCGGGTGGATGTGGAGGTGTTCCGGTATGACACGGGTGGAGTGGAAGAGGCGGTGGACCGGGCGGATCGGGGGAACCTGGCGACGCGTGTGGAGCCTTGGTGGGAGCCGCCGCCGGAGCCGCAGTGCGAGGCGGAGGAGTGGCTGCGGCAGTTGAGCTTGCGTCCGGGTGTGGAGAGAGTGATGGCGCAGCCGGGGGAGGTGAGCCTGCGGGTGCATGGGCTAGAGTTTGCGCGGTATGCGGGTGGCGCGTTGCGTTACGGGGTGGACCGGAAGCAGGAGGCAAAGAGCCTGGAGGCGGTGGAGCGGCTGGCGGCGGAGTTGGCGCGAGTGCGGGATGCGGATGGGCCGGAGCGTGGGCACGCGTGGTTTGGGCGGAATCCGGAGGCGTGGCTGGAGTCGCGGCTGCGGGCGGCGCCGGAGGCGTTGGATGCGGGGCTGCTGCGGGAGCCGATGTATGGGCAGGTGCCGGCATTCGCGGGGCGGGACCGGGGCGTGCTGGATCTGCTGGGTGTGCGGAGGGATGGGCGGGTTTGTGTAGTGGAAGTGAAGGCGAGCGAAGACGTGCAGCTGCCGATGCAGGCGCTGGATTACTGGATCCGGGTGGCACATCACCTGGAGCAGGGTGATTTTGAGAAGAACGGGTACTTCCGGGGCGTGGGGCTGAAGCGGGAGGCGCCGCGGTTGTTGCTGGTGGCGCCGGCGCTGGAGTTCCACCCGACGACGGAGGTGCTGCTGGGGTTTGTGGGGCGGCATGTGGAAGTGGAGCGAATCGGCCTTGGCGTAGAATGGCAGTGGACGCTGCGCGTGGTGCTCCGCGTGGAGGGGGCGCGGCGGCCGGAGTGGAACGGCCGGGACGATTCAGCATGGCAATTGGACTCTTGAACCAGGTAAAAGGCGCGTTGGCGCAGATCAACCCGAGCGAGATTCGGGAACTGGCGGAGCAGCGGGTGCGGATCCTGGTGGACGCATCCAGCAGCGCGGAATACGCCGAGATTGAGGACTATCTGGCGCCGGCGAACCTCTCGCGGGAGAAGCGGCTGGAACTGGCGCGGGTGCTGATCCGGGCCTGCGATCCGCATGTGGCGGGAAGGTTCCAACTGGTATTCGCAGGGCCGGACATGGGGATTGAGGAGCCTTGGCGGGAAGGCCACGATGCGTTCCGGTTCAGCCTGGAGCGGCCGGAGCGGCTGGTGCGGCGAGTCCTGGAGGCGCGGCCGGAGCTGGCGCTGCCGCTGGCGCGGCTGATGCCGCCCTTCCGGCAGGCGGTGGTGAAGAACACGCTGCACAAGATTGCGGGTGAAAATGCGATGTTCAGCATCATGACGGCGCTGCCGAACGTGGTGCCGGTACTGGGTTCGCTGCCGTGGGTGGTGGGGGAGTTTACGTCGGATACGGCGGTGTTGACGGCGAACCAGATCAGGATGGCGTTTCTGATGGCGGCGGCGAGCGACCGGCCGGTGGGATTCAGGGAGCAGCGGTCGGAGATTGGATCGATCATCGCGGGCGCGTGGGGCTGGCGGGCCGGGGCGAGAGAACTGGTGAGCAAGATTCCGTTCGGCGGGGGGATCATCCCTAAGGCGGCGATCGCCTATGCGGGCACGTATGTGGTGGGGTTGTCGCTGGAGCGGGTGTACCGGGTGGGCTACGGCCTGACGCGGGAGGAGCGGCGCGAGGCCTATGACGAGGCGCTGGCGCGGGGCAAGGAAGTGGCGGCGGGGCTGCTGAAGAAGGTCAAACGGGCATGAGGTTGGCGCTGATGCTGCTGGCGAGCGTGATGCAGGGCGGAGTGCCCGGGCCATTGGTGGAGGGCAAGGCGGACAGCGCGGTGCGAGTGGTGATCTACGAGGACCTGCAGTGTCCGGATTGCGCGGTGTTCCGGACGATGCTGGACGAGAAGTTGCTGGCGAAGTATGGGGCGAAGGTGGCGTTCGAGCATCGGGAATTTCCGCTGGCGAAGCATAGCTGGGCGCGGCGGGCGGCGATTGCGTCGAAGTATCTGCAAGGGTTGAAGGTGGAGGCGGCGCTGGAATTCCGGCGGGAGACGATGAAGGGGCTGCGGGAGATCCAGGCGGACTCGTTTGAAGAGTGGCTGCGGGGGTACTGCCGGAAACACGGGCTGGATGGAGAGAAGGCCGTGGCGGCATTGAGCGATGCGGCATTGCAGGCGGCGGTGGAGGCGGATTTTCAGGACGGTGTGGCGCGCGGGATCGCGCGGACGCCGACGGCGCTGGTGAACGGCGAGCCGTTCATCGAGACGTTTACTGTGGAAGAGATTTCCAAGGGCATTGAAGCGGCCCTGAAGGAGAACGGAATTCAATGAGTCATCAGAAGCCTGTGGCGATTGTGACCGGCGCGTCGCGCGGCATTGGGCGCGGGATCGCGCTGGAACTGGCGAAGACGCACACGGTGGTGGGTACGTATCGCGGAAGGAAGGATGCCGCGGAGAGCCTGCAGGCGGAGTGCGGGGCGGATATCGTGCAGTGCGATATCGGGAGCGCGGCCGACCGCGAGGCGCTGATCGGGTTCGTGAAAGAGAAGTACGGCCGGCTGGACCTGCTGGTGAACAACGCGGGGATTGCGCCGCGCGAGCGGAAGGACATTCTGGAAGCGTCGGAGGAGATCTTCGACGAGGTGCTGGATACGAACCTGAAGGGGCCGTATTTCCTGACGCAGTTGGCGGCGCGGATGATGGTGGAGCAGGGCGCGGGGCGGATCGTGTTCGTGACCTCGATCTCGGCTTACACGGCTTCGGTGATGCGCGGCGAGTATTGCGTTTCGAAGGCCGGGCTGAGCATGGCGGTGCAGCTTTGGGCGGCGCGGCTGGCGGCGCACAATGTGCAGGTGTTCGAAGTGCGGCCGGGGATCATCCAGACGGACATGATTGCGAAGGTGAAGGACGTCTACGAGGAAAAGGCCAAGAATGGCCTGCTGCCACAGGGGCGCCTGGGGGAGCCGGCAGACGTTGCGAGGCCGATCCGGGCGATTGCCGACGGGCTGGTGGATTACGGCACGGGAACGGTGATCAATGCGGACGGCGGGTTCCACTTACGGACACTGTGATATAACTGGCAGTTCAATCCGGCATATCGCAGGATAGGAGTTTTGGCGCTCATGACGAAGAAATTTTACGGTCCGTGGATTGTGTTCGCGGCCTTCATCACGTTTGGTCTTTCGACCGGTATCCCTTACTACAACATCTCGTTCTTCTACGACTACATCGCGCGGGATTTCGGTTGGTCGAGGGCAGACATCACGTTGGGCTTTCCGCTGGCGGCGGCGCTGACGCTGTGGATTGGGCCGCTGGTGATCCACCGGTTCAGCCCGAAGAAACTGATTCTGATCGGGACGGCGCTGACGTGCGTGGCGCTGGTGGGGTTCGGCAAGATGCCCGGAGTGCTGTGGGTGTACTACGGCTTCTGGGTGGTGTACACGGTGGGCTACTTCCTGGCGGGTCCGCCGCCGCACCAGATCATCGTTTCGCAGTGGTACCGGCGGAGCCGGGGCAAGGCGATGGCGATCGTGTATGTGGGCGTGGGCCTGATGGGTTCGCTGGGCAGTTACCTGGTGAAGCCGCTGACGGAGACGTTCGGGTATCACACGGCGCTGGTGATTCTCGGCGGGATGCTGTTCCTGGCGTGGCCGCTGGTGATCTTCGTGCTGAAGGACAAGCCGTCGGACGTGGGGCAGAACCCGGACGGCGACGCGGTGGCGCCGCAGGAGCAAGCGATCGTTTCGAAGACGTTCCCGGAGTTGATGGCGAGCAAGTCGTTCTGGCTGCTGTTGCTGGGGAGCCTGTGTTCGATCGGCTCGATTGGCGCAGTAAACTTCCACATGAAGTTCGTGTTCCTGGACCAGGGCTTCACGCAAGGCGCGGACGTGGATGGAGCATGGCGGCTGGCGTCGATTCTGATTCTGTGGTCGTCGATCGCGGGACGGCTCTCGATTGGGTATTTCGCCGACAAGTTCTCGAAGAAGTGGGTGATGTTCGTGACGTACTTCATCGTGGCGGCGACGATTCCGCTGCTGCTGCACGTGCACCCGGGCTCGGACTTCTACCTGTACTCATTCGCGGTGTTGTTCGGCTTTGGGATGGGCGCGGACTACATGATGATTCCGCTGATGGCGGCGGACCAGTTTGGGGTGAACTCGCTGGCGCGCGCGATGGCGGTGATCCTGCCGGTGAACACGATTGGCCAGACTTGGTTCCCGTACCTGGTGGCGCATCTGCAGAAGAGCATGGAAGGCGGCTACAACGGCGCGCTGATGGTGGTGCTGGCCGTGGCGTTGCTGGGTGCGCTATCGATCGGCTTGCTGCCGGGACACAAGCCCGGTGGCGAGCGACAATAGAAGTCTGGGATGCGTCACTTCACATACAAGACACTGGCCGAGCTGGAAGAAGCAGCGCGGCAGCTGGGGGCGGAGCATGTCCGCTTCGAGCACGACACCGAGAAGATGAAGGCGGCGTTGAGCCGCAAAGTGCAGGTGGGCGATCGCGTGGCGGGCAACTCCATGGCGATCCACCCGATGGAAGGCTGTGACGGCACGTTGGAAGGGCGGCCGGACGAGCTGACCTGGCGGCGGTATGAGCGCTTCGCGCGCGGCGGGGCGAAGCTGATCTGGTTTGAAGCGACGGCGATCCGCGAAGACGGGCGGGCGAATCCGCGGCAGATCATGATCAACCGCGCGATGGTGGACGACTACGCGCGGCTGTACGAGATGATGATGCGCGCGCACCAGGAGGAGTTCGGCACGACGGACGACCTGCTGATCCCGATTCAATTGACGATGTCGGGGCGGTATTCGGTGCCGGTGAAGACGATCGCGTATCACAACCCGGTGCTCGACAGGAAGACGCTGACGCCGGCGGACTATCCGGTGATCAGCGACGACGAACTGGAGCGGCTGGAGGACTGCTATGTGGACGCCACGGGGCTGGCGCTGGAAGCAGGCTTCACGGCGGTGGACATCAAGGCGACGCACGGGTATCTGCTAAGCGAGCTGCTGGGGGCGAAGACGCGCGAGGGGCGGTACGGGGGATCGCTGGAAAACCGCACGCGATTCTTCAAGAACGTTTTCGGCAAGATCCGGGCGAAGTACGGATCGAAGGTAATGATCTGCATGCGGTTGGGCTGCTTCGACGGTGTGCCGTATGAACTGGATCCGGCGACGGGGATGGGGCGTCCGCTGGAATATCCGGTGCCGTATCCGTGGGGTTGGGGGGTGAACCCGGAGAACCCGATGGAGCCGGATCTGACGGAAGTGAAGCAGGCGATCGGCTGGTTCAGAGAGTGGGGGCTGGAGCTGCTGAACGTGTCGCTGGGCAGCCCGTATTACAACCCGCATATCGGGCGGCCGTTCGAGAAGCCGGATGAAGGCAACTACGAGGAGCCGGAACATCCGCTGAAGGGCGTGGAGCGGCACTTCACAGTGGCCGGCGAGCTGCAGCGGACGTTCCCGGAGCTGCCGATGGTGGGGACGGGCTATAGCTGGCTGCAGCGCTATGCGTTGCACGCCGGGGCGGCGACGATCGAGCGCGGCGACATCCGTTTTGTGGGATTGGGGCGGGCGGTGCTCTCGTATCCGGATTTCGCGAAGGCGATTCTGGAGACCGGTGAGCTGGACGACTCGCGCGTGTGTAAAACGTTGACCTACTGCACTTTCCTAATGCGGCAGAAGAACAACGAGATGGGGCAGTTTCCGGCCGGGTGCCCGCCGTTCGACAAGCTGGTTTACGGGCCGATTGTAAAAGAGGCGCGCGAGGCGAAGAGGAAGGCGGGGAAATAGGCGAAGCGACGCGCGGCCTCTTGCGGTGTCAAGGAAGGTAGAATAGTGGTACTGCGGATGCGGAGCCCCACGTACGTCGCCACACTTCTATTCACCGCCGTTTTGAGCGGGCAGGAGACGAGTGCGCCGAGCGGCGGTTCCGAGATACAGAAGGCGGCGGAGGAGTTCCGGGTACTGACGCGCGAGCGGGGGTTGCGCGCGGACAGCCCGGCAAAAGCAGCCAAGGGGCCCGGGCGGAGAGCGCAGTTCCACGGGCGCCTGTACGAGAACTTCCGGAACGACTTCCTGGATGCGGTGCCGCACGAGATTGTGCAGCGCGGGGAAGGGAAGAATCTGCTGCGGCGGAATCAGTTCGGGTTCAACGTGAGCGGCCCGGTGGTGATCCCGAAGCTGTTCGACGGGTCGCGCACGACGTTCTTTTCGGTGAACTACGAAGGGGTGCGGGAGCGGATCTCGCGCAGCTACCTGCGAACGGTGGCGATCGATCCTGAGCGGCAGGGGGACTTTTCGCAGACGGTGGATTCGTCGGGCGAACCGCTGGGGATCTTCGATCCCGCGACGGTGCGGGCAAATCCGAACTACGATCCGTCGAAGGTGGTGTCGCGGGAGAACCTGCAGTACATCAAAGATCCGTTTGTGGGGAACCGGATTCCAGCGTCGAGGCTGGACCCGGTGGCGCAGAATGCCCTGGCGTACTACCCGGTTTCGAACGCGAATGCCGGTCCGTACTTCAAGAACAACTACTTCGTGGTATCGCCGGAGACGAACACGGCGAACGGGATGATCGCGAAGGTGGATCACACGTTTCTTGAAAAGAACCGCCTGACGGTGAGCTACGCGTTCACAAACGGGCTGAGCGGGACGGCGCGATACATCAACAGCCCGGCGGACTCGGCGCCGGCGGACCGCAATTATCTGAACCGCCGCGGATCATTGGAGCACGTCTACACGCTGTCGCCGCAGACGGTGAACACGGCCACGTTCGAAGCGCACATGGACGTATCGGAGAATGTGGCGGACGATTCGGGTTGGCCGGAAAAGCTGGGTTTGAAGGGAGTGCCGGGCGGGACATTTCCTTACCTCAACTTTACGGATTACCTGGACATGGGGCGGTCGAGCCCCATCGCGCGGAATGCGCGGAACACCTTCGTGTTTACGGATGCGCTGTCGCACAAGCGGGGCAAGCATAGCCTGCGGTTCGTGTCGCAGTTTGCGCAGTACCAGATCAACACGTACATCCCGGGCGTGCCGGCGGGGGCGTTCTATTTCGGACCTACCTACACGAGTCTGCCGGGGATTGTGAACACGGGCAATTCGTTCGCGTCGTACCTGCTGGGCGGGACTGAGTCGTCCGATATGAGCGTGGTGCCGTCGCCTTCCTACTTCCGCAACTGGAACTGGGTGAACGCGGTGCAGGACACCTGGGAGATCAAGTCAAATTTCACGCTGTCGTTTGGATTGAACATTCTGACAACGACGCCGCGCACGGAGAAGTACGACCGGCAGAGCATTGTGGACCTGCGGCTGGCGAACCCGGCGAACGGTAAGCCGGGGGCGCTGGTGTTCGCGAACAAGGGCGGCTATGGTCATGCTTTCCAGCCGCTGCGAATGAAGCCGCAGCCGAATGCGTCGTTCGCCTGGAATCCGCGGGGGAACCGGAAGTCCGTGTTGCGGGCTTCGTATGGAATGAGCTACCAGGCCTATCCCGTCTACACCGGGCAGTGGGGAACGCGCGGGTTCAACGGGCATCCCTACTACAATTCGCCGAACGCGCAACTGGCGCCGGCGTTCTTCCTGAAGGACGGCGTACCGCCGCCGTCGAGTTCGGTGCCGGACCTGACGCCGACCGCGGCGAACGACACGAATGGAAATGTGGTGGACATCAACGGACGCTTGCCCCGGTATCAGTCAGTTGGCCTGAGCTACGAACGCGAGCTGCCCGGTGCGTTCAACCTGACCGGGTCGAGTAGCGTGTCGTGGGGCCGGGATCTCTTTCTGGGTGGAGGGACGGCACGGTTGAACGCAGTTAGCCCGAACCTGCTGACGCTGCGCGACAAGCTGAACGATCTGGAGTTCAACCGCTCACTGCGGCCCTATCCGCAGTTTCTGGAGATCGACACGTATTCACAGTGGCCGGAGGGGCGCTATCGGCGGGAGGCGGTGTCGGTGCGGCTGGAGAAGCGCACTTCGCAGGGTTTGTCGATCAACAGCACGTATGAGTATTCGCGGCAGTACGACGACTACTCGGGACCATACGGGCGGCAGGACCAGTTCAACCGGAAGAACGAATGGGCGTTGACGACGTACAACAACCCGCACCGGCTGTCGCTGTCGTATATGTACGAACTGCCGTTCGGTTCGAACAAGAAGTACTTCAACTATCCGGACTGGCGGCGGTATGCGGTGAACGGGTGGTCCTTGTCGGGGATCTCGTCGGTGGCGTCGGGCGAGCCGCTGTCGCTGCGGGCGCAGTTCAACAACACGGGTGGAGTGCTGAGCTATGTGAGGGTGAACGTGGTGCCGGGCGTGGAGCAGCGGTCGCCGAACCAGGGGCCTGACGAGTGGTTCAACGTGGCGGCGTTTTCGCATCCGGCGGATTTTGCGATGGGATCGGGGCCGCGAGCGCATCCGTTCCTGAGGGGGCCGATCAACCAGAACCATGACCTGTCGGTGGCGAAGCGGTTTCAGATCGACCAGGAGCGGTCGATGGAGTTCACGGCGTCCGGCTTCAATTTCGTGAACCACGCGAACTGGTCGGACCCGGACGTGGTGATTGGGACGGCGGATGCGCCGAACGCGAATGCCGGCAAGATCATCGGATCGAGGGGCAGCCGGGTGATCCAGCTGAGTTTGAGGTTCAGCTTCTGATGCTTTCGCGGCGGCAATGCCTGGCGATGTTTGCGGCCGGGGCGGCCCCGAATCCGCCTGCGATTCCGCAGCGGCGGGTGCCGGCATGGACCTCGTCAGAGAAGCTGGGCGAGTTGACGGCGACGGTGGACGGCAAGGCGGCGAAGGTACTGCGGACGAAGAGTCCGAGCGATGATCTGCTGGTGATGCTGGTGCTGGATGTGACGGGCGACATGACGCTGGTGGATGCGGCGCGGCAGGCGGCGGTGGCGGAGGTCGAGAAACTTCCGGCGTCGAACTGGGTGAGCGTGCTGCGCGCGCAGGACGGATTGCGGGTATTGCTGGACCCGACGGCGGACCGGGCGGCGACATCGAGCGCGGTGCTGCAGGCGCCGGTATCGGGGAGGGCGGGCCTGCTGGAGTGCGTGGAGCCGGCGGCCAGGCTGGCGAATTCGATTGTGCGAAAGACGCAAGTGCGCGCCGCGATCCTCTACATCACGGATTCCGACATTTCGAACTACCGCGAGGACTACACGAACCCGGTGATCAACATGAGCGATTCGCGCGATCTTTCCCGGAGGATGGCGGACGATCTCGTGCGGGACAAGACGTCGAAACTGGCGACGATGCTGGCGGAGACGGACGTGCCGGCGTTCATCGTGCAGATCTCGTTTCTGCGCGACCGCCTGAATGAGGCCTATCAGACGGGGCTGAAGCAGATGGCGGAAGCCACCGGGGGCATGGCGCTGCAGTGCAGAAATCTGGGGGATGTGGCGTCATCGGTTTCGCAGGCGTTCGAGAAGATGCGGACGATGTGGGCGGTGGACATTCAGATCCCGGCCGGCACGTCGAAGAACTTCACCGTGCAACTGGCGTCGGGGCCGGGAGACCTGCAGTATCGGAGCCGGTTCATCCAGGCCGGGCGTGGAAAGGAGTAATATGAGCGCCATGCGGCATCCAGCAGTGACCAGCCTATCGATTCTGCTCGCGGTATCCCTGATTGCGGGGGCCTGGTTGCTGCATTCGCGGCAGCAGTTTCGCGCCGAGTGGGAAGCTCAGGTGGAAGGAGTGAAGAAGCAGTTGGCGGCGGAGACGGCGAAGGGCCTGGCGCTGGAGGGGGATCTGAACACGCTGCGGGCGCAGTTGGCGGAGAAGGGGATCGAGCCGGCGGTGGCGCCACGGGCGGCTCATTTGGAAAACGACGCGAAGCGGTTGGAGGCGCTGCGGGAGTTGACGCAGGCCCAGACGAAGTTGTCGGCGGCGACGACGTCGATGGGCGAGTTGCGGAATCACATCGCGGATCTGGAATCGTCGGTAGAGAGATTGACGGCGGAGAACAAGCGGCTGCAGGCCGCGGAAACGAACGTCAAGGAAGACCTGGAGAACACGCAGAATGTGGCGCGTGCTTTGGAAGCTGAGGTAAAAGCCAAGAACGAGCGGATCGCTCAAATGGAGCCGACCTTGAGAAGGGTGCGAGAAGAACTGGCTGCCACGCAGCAGAAAGCGGCGCAGGCGCAGCCGGTGGCGGCGGAGCTTGTAGACGTGAACCGGCGGCGAGAGAACATTGTGACTTCGCTGCAGCGGCGCTACCGGGACGTGACGGACCAGTTGCGGGCATTGACGGTGAGGTTGGATACGCAGCGGGACAATCCGGCGGCGGCGGTGGGCGATATCTCGCGGCTGCAGACGGCGGTGCAGTCAGCGGAAGACGAGTTGCGGCAGTTGGGCTCCCTGAACACGCAGGCGCAACGCCTGGCGGCGAGATTGAACGGAACGCAGCAGAAGTAACGCGGGTCAGGACTGGGGTACGGAAGCTTTGCGTTCGAGCTTGCCCCAACCCACGAGGCGGCCTCGCAGGGCGAAGAGGACTGTCTTCAAGAGCACGTAGTTCATCAACTGGCGATAGAAGACGCGCTGGAAAAAGAGCAGCTGGAGATCTCTCGGGCTCTCTCCTTCGAGCTGGTAGGCGAGCAGTCCCGTGAGGAGCTCAACGCAGAAGAAGCCGAGATAGTAGGCGAGGACCACGTGCCAATTGCCGGCGAAGAGGGTGAAGATGAGCGCGAGATCGGTGAGCGGGGAGAGGGCGGAGAGCAGGACCTGAAAGATCCAGATGCTGGGCAGGGCGATGAAGGCGAGCGAGCCGAATTGTGGGTTGAGCGTGGCTTCGCGGTGTTTCCAGGCGGCCTGGAGAGTGCCGAAGGCCCAGCGGAAGCGCTGTTTGGCGAGACTCTGGATATCTTCGGGCGCTTCGGTGTATGCGATGGCGGCTTCTTCGTAGCGGATGGCGTAGCCGGCGCGGCGGATCGTGAGAGTGATGTCGGTGTCTTCGGCGAGGGTGTCGTGTCTGAAGCCGCCGGCCTCCAGGATGGCGGAGCGGCGCCAGGCGCCAACGGCGCCGGGGACGACGGGGATGGCATTGACGAGGTCGAGGGCGCGGCGATCGAGGTTGAAGCCGTAGATGTATTCAATGCTCTGGAAGCGGGTGAGCCAGTTGTGGCGGTTGCCGACTCTGGCGTTCCCCGAAACGGCGGCGACGCCCGGGTCGTGGAAATGGCGGGCGAGGCGGGCGATGGTGTCTTTGGCGAAGAGCGTATCAGCGTCGACGGCGACCAGGATTTCGTGGCGGGCGGCGGCGATGGCGCGATTGAGCGCGGCGGATTTGCCGGCATTGGCCTGGGTGAGGATCGTCACTCGGGGCTGGTCATAGAAGCACTGCTCCAGAACGGCGAGCGTCGAGTCTTTTGAGCCGTCATCGACGACGACGATTTCGAGGTCCGGGTAGTCGCTGGCGAGGATGGATTCAACGGTGCGGCGGATCACCTTCTCCTCGTTATAGGCGGCGATGATGACACTGACGGGAGGGCGATAGTCCGGAGGGAAGGTGCGGCGAGCGGCGGCGCGCTTCTGAAGGATGGCCATGACGGCGAAAGCGAGGTTGCGGCCGGTGGTGAGGAAGATGGCCGAGAGAAAGATGACGCCGAGCAAGGCGGCGGCGGTCCCCTTGAGGTCGAGGGCGCCGCCTTCTATCAGGGCCCAGGACCGTTCGCCGGGCTCGATCGGCGGCATGGTTTCGTCGCGCGACTTGCCGATGAGTTGGCCGACGGTAACGAAGCGATAGCCGCGCGAGCGGAAGCGGTCGATGATCTGGGGCAGGGCTTCGACGGTTGGGGTGCGGTCGCCGCCGGCATCGTGCAGGAGGATGATGTTGCCATTGCCGATCTCATCGGTGACCTCGGCGAGGATCTGCGAGGCGGGCTTGCCGTGGCGCCAGTCCTGGGGGTCGATGCGCTCGCCGACGGTGAGGTAGCCGAGCTGCTGCGCGCGCAGGACGGGTTCGATCTCTTCCGGGGTCTGCGGTTCGCTGTCGGCGTTGTAGGGGGGGCGGAAGAGGATGGTGGAGTGGTGGATGGCGTTCTCAATGATGCGCTGGGTGGCGTCGAGTTCCAGACGGGTGCGCTCGGCCGAGGTGAGGGCGATGTTGGGATGGGCGTAGGAGTGGTTGCCGATCTCATGACCTTCGTCGTAAATCCGGCGGAGCAGGGTGGGGGAGGATTCAGCGTTCGCGCCGACGACAAAGAAGGTGGCTTTGACGGCCTTCCGCTGGAGGATATCGAGAATTTGCGGCGTGTAGGCGGGATCGGGTCCGTCGTCGAAGGTGATGGCGAGCAGTTTCTGATTGGACTGGCCGTAGCTTTCTACAACGTAGTAGGTAGGGAGGTCCAGGTACCGCTCGGCGTATTCGCCGTCCTGTTCCCGCCAGACGCGGCGCTGGCCTTGCTTTGGCGTATCGGAGATGCGGATGATCTCGCCTTCGCCGTACTGGTTGACGGTGCGGGAGGCGCGGAGAGTGAGCAGGGGAGTGAGGTCGAATTGCGTGGCGGGCCACTCGGCCCTGTGGATGACCTGAAAGAGCTCAGGGTCTTCGGCGCCGAGCCGCCAGATGCCGATGCCGCGGAAGCCGCGCTCGTGAATTGTGCGGATCTGGTTGAGGGCGGAGACGGCGTCGAGGAACCAGACTTCGTGCTGTTTGCCGGAGTGGTTGTAGCGGAGGACGGGATTGGCCGAGTTGCCGTCCCAATCGAGCATGACGTGGTTGGCATTGGCCGCGGCCATGACGTCGTTGTAGGAGGCCTCGACTCCGCCTTTTCCGCCGATGATCCAGTCGTAGCCGTAGTTGCCGATGCCGATGACGGTCTTCTCCTCGGGGACGGCTTTGCCGATCTGGTCGAGTTCCGATTCGAACCAATCCTGGGAGGCGATGGGGCCGGGAGTGCCGGATTGGTAGTGTTCGTCGTAGACCATGGGGACGAGCAGGTCGTTGATCTCGGCGAGGCGGGCGAGGTCGTAGGCGGCGTCGCCGGTGGGGACGCTCTGGGCGAGGAGGAGGCCTTCCGGTTGCAGGCGGGCGCGGAGGGCGGCCATGAAGTGGATGAGTTTCTGGCGGTCGGCGGGGCGGGCCTGTTCGAGATCGATCATGACTCCGGCGAAGTGATGCTCGACCAGATTGCTGTGGATATTGTCGATGAGGTTTTCAGACGCCGCCGCGTTGTTGAGGATGGTGTGGAGATCGCCGCCGCGCCAGCCATTGCGGAAATTCGTGACGACGGCCAGGATGGGGAGTTTGGCTTCCCGGGCGATGTCGACGACGGCGTTGTCGGTTTCGTCGGTGAGGTCGCCTTTGGAGTTGGCGACGATGAGCCACTCGGGGGCAAGGTGAGTGAGGTGGTGGAGGTTGAGGCGAAGGCTGACGATGGAGGCACGGTCCCAGTTGACGTAGAAGCCGATGACGACGGGCCTGCGCTCAGTGGCGACGGGGGAGGAGGTGGGGCGGCTGAGGAGAGACGAGCCGCGGATGTACTTCATCTCGCGGGCGGCCTTGCGCATCGCCTTGTAAGGGACGTTCACCTGGGCCTGCTCGCCTCGGATGATGCTGGGGACTTCGGCGGCGACGGCGACATGCTGGACCTCTGGCAGGCCAAGCCGGGGCAGGTTGGGGTTAGAGAGAGCGGCGAGTCCGATGAAAGCGATGAACACAGCCAGGACGATGGCAGCGGCGCCGAGCGTCCGGCGGGTACGAGCCCAGCGGCGGCCGGTGGGGTCGTGAAAGATGAAGCTGTGATTCATTCCTACTGGGCTTGGATGCTCGGAGGGGGTGGTGGGGTTTCACGGGCCGCACTGCACTTGGAGAGTGCAGGGGAGATTGGGGGTGTACAAAAGAGAAACAATCTGTTTTCATACAAGAGGATCTGATATGTCAAAAGATCGCTCGTCGGTGCAGAACAGGGGCCGCAATTCGGCGGGCCTTTCAATGGGAAGAGTTCTGGTGGCTTGCTTGGCGCTATCCGGCACGGCGGTGCCCAGCCTCGGGCAAGAGTTTCGTGCGACGGTCAGTGGCGTGGTGACCGACGCGTCTGGCGCGGCGGTGGCCGGGGCGCAGGTAGCCGTGGTGGAGACGAACACGAATGTCCGGACGGCCACAAAGGCCGCAGAGAATGGGCACTTCACCATCCCGTTCCTCCTCCCGGGGGATTACGAACTGACGGTGATGGCCCCCGGGTTCAAGGAGTTCCAGCGGAGAGGGTGGCGGCTGAGCGCCGGGGAGAATCCCGTAATTGACGCGAAGCTGGAGGTGGGGGATTCGAAGCAGATGGTGGTGGTTTCCGCGGACATCCCGCTGATCAACCTGGAGAACGGGTCTGTCGGGACGACGATCACGGCGCGAGAAGTGGAGGACCTGCCGCTGAACGGGGGGACGCCGATCATGATGGCGTCGCTGGCGATGGGCGTGATTTCCACGGCACAGCCTTCGGAAGTGCAGCCGTTCAGTTCGGGTGGCGGGGCGAGCTGGAGCATCGGCGGCGCGCCCTCACAGCAGAACGAGCTGCTGCTGGATGGCGTGCCGAATGCGACGTGGGATGGGCGGTTGGCGTACAGCCCGCCGCGGGACGCGGTGCAGGAGGTGCGGCCGAAGGTGTTCGAAACGGACTCTGCGTTCGGGCACTCCGGCGCGGGCACCGTGAATCAGATTCTGCGCAGCGGGACAAACCGCGTGAACGGTTCGGCGTACTGGATCAACAAGCCGAATCCGCTGGCTGCGAACAATTTCTTCAACAACAAGAACGGGCTGGCGTCACCGGTGACGCATTACAACCAGTACGGAGGGACGCTGGGCGGGCCGCTGGTGCTTCCGAAGGTGTTCAACGGGAAAGACAAGCTGTTCTGGTTCTTCGCATTTGAGGGCATGCAACTCTCTCAGCCGGGTACGGCGTTCATGTCGGTGCCGACCGACGCTGAGCGGCAAGGCGACTTCTCGAAGATCCTGGCGGCGAAGACGGTGGTCTACAACCCTTACAGCGCGGTGCAGAACGGAACGGTGATCACGCGCACGGCGTTTCCGAACAACAGGATTCCGGCGTCGATGCTGAGCGGGATCGCGCAGAGCTACCTGCCGTATTTCCCCAAGCCGAACGTGGCGACGGCGCGTGTGGACGACTTCGAGAACTTCGGCACGAACAACATCACTCGGGATGGGTTCTCGAACGAACTGGGACGGCTGGATTGGAACGCCAGCGAGAGATGGCGGACGTACTTCAACATCCGGCACACGGACTATTCGCAGTCGAAGGACGACTGGTATCAGAACGAAGCCACGGGCTCAAACCTGAGCCGCTCGAACTGGGGCGGAAGCGTGGACCAGGTGTACATGGTGAATCCGCAGAACATCCTGAACCTACGAGTGAATTTCACTCGGATGTTCGAAGACCATTCGGCGCCGAGCTATGGCTTCGATCCGTCGAAACTGGGATACCCGTCCTACATCGCTTCCAATTCGCCCTATCTGCAGATGCCGAGCGTGACCTTTGCGACGAGCACGACGGGCTACCGGACGCTGGGCCAGAATGGCGCGAACACGCTGCCGTCGCAGTCGCTGCAGTTCTTTGGCACATGGAGCGGAATGCGGGGCTCGCACCAGTGGAAGGCGGGCGGAGACGCGCGGCAGTACCGGTTGAACATTACGAATTACGGGCGGTCGACGGGGGAGATGGGGTTCACGGCGAACACGTGGGTGCGGTCGGCGAGCAACGCATCGTCGACGGTGGCGAAGGGGCAGGACCTGGCGTCGTTCCTGCTGGGGCTGCCGACGGGCGGGAGCTATGAGCTGAACAGCTCGGCCATGTATTACGAGTATTACGGCGCGTTGTTCGTGCAGGACGACTGGCGGATCCGGCGGAACCTGACTCTGAATCTGGGGCTGCGCTGGGAGCGGGACCTCCCCTATAACGAGCGCTGGGCGCGGACGAACAACGGCTTCGCGTTCAATACGCCGAACCCGCTGGAACCGGCGGCGACGGCGGCCTACGCGAAAGCGCCGCATCCGCTGCTGCCGGCGGATCAGTTCAAGGTTCCGGGGGGATTGACGTTCGCCTCCATGGACGACAGAAGCATTTACAAGACGACGTCGATGTTCAGCCCGCGATTCGGGTTTGCCTGGTCGCCGGAACGGCTCCACGGCAAGACGGCCGTTCGCGGAGGCGTGGGCATGTTCGTCTCTCCGCTGACGATTGCGACGCTGCAGCCGACGGGGGCTTACTCCAGCAGCCCGCTGCAGACGCAAGCGGGCTATAGCCAGTCAACCTCACTGACGCCCTCCAACGACAGCTACCTGACGCCGTATGCGACTCTGGCCAACCCGTTCCCGGCCGGAATCGTGCAGCCGGCGGGCGCTTCGCAAGGCTTGCTGACGTTCACGGGACAGGCGATCAAGTTTCTGAACGCGGAGATGCAGAGCCCCTATGCGGTGCGCTGGACCTTCGGATTCCAGCAGTCGCTGGGCAAGAGCACGGCGTTGGACGTGGTTTACACAGGGAACCGGGCGCGGCGGATCCCGATCACCTATACGCAGCTCAACGGTGTGCCGCTGAAGTACCTGAGTACATTGCCGGTGCGGGACCAGGACACAATTACGACGCTGACGGCTACACATCCGAACCCGTTCTACGGGCTCCAAACCAGCCAGTCCACCAGCAAAACGATTCAGGTGAACCAGCTCCTGGGCCCTTATCCGGAGTTTCCAAACGGCAACGGCAGCCCGGGCAGCAGCGGCGTGGTGGAGAACAACCAGACGATCGGCACGTCGTACTTCCACAGCCTCAACGTGAGGATCAGCAGGCGATTCTCGGGCGGGTTGCAGTTCACATTCAACTACATGCGGTCTACGCTGATCGAGCAGGCTTCGTGGCTGAATCCGGGTGAGGCGGAACTGGAGCGGAGAGTGTCGCCGTTCGACCGGCCGCATCGCTTTGTGTTCGGCGGCGTGTACGAGTTGCCGTTCGGGAAGCGCAAGCCAGTGAAGCTGAACGCGAAGTGGCTGGACACGATTGCCGGGGATTGGCGGATGAGCGGCACCTACACCTACCAGGTGGGCGGGCCCTTCCCGTGGCTGAACGGCAGCACAAACAACCCGGGCGACTACGTCTACCTGGGTGCGCCTCTGAACCTCAGCAACCGGAACGTGGACACGGCGGCGTTCGACACAACGGCATTCAAGACGCTCTCCACGGAGCAGTTCCAGTTCCGCCGGCGTACGTTCCCGACGACATTCCTGAGCCTGCGCGGCGACGGGACGAACGACATGAACGTGTCGTTGATGAAAGATTTTCGATTGACGGAGCGGGCGCGTTTCCAATTCCGGTGCGACGCCTACAACATACCGAACCACCCGGTGTTCGCCGCGCCGAACACGCAGGTGAACAACTCGTCGTTCGGCTACATCACGTCACAGGCAAACCGGCCGCGCACCGTGGCGTTCATGGCGCGGCTGGTTTTCTAGAGCGGGCTACTGTAAAAGGGCGGCGGGTTGTGCGCCGCGTTCGAAGACAGCCGAGTGGCGCGCGGACGCAGCGCCGGCGCCGGTGAGTTGGATCCCCGCGGTCTTCGTGCCGATCAAGGTGAGGGACGAGGCGCCGGAAGCTGGCACATCGATGGTGATGCCGGTGGAATCGGCAATGCTGTAGACGCTACCGGACTCCGGCAGGATACGGGTGTTGGCCACTTTGACGTTGCTGGCGAACTGAGCCTGGAAGCCCTGGCGGGCAGAGATCACGACACCGTCAAAGCGGATGTTCTCGACGGGCATCTCCGGCAGTCCGGTGAGTGCGATGGCGCGGCGGGCGCCGTTGCACAGGATGTTCGAGAAGAAGATGTTGCGGAAGCGCGGGGTTCCTTCGTCCACTGGCGGAATGGCGGCGGGCGCGGCGGAGGGGCCTTCGACTTCGTCGGGGGCCTGGCCGCCATAGCTCATGGTGAAGCCGATGGCGTCGGTGGGGATGTCCTTCATGGAGATATTGCGGTAGTAGATGTTCTCCACCACGCCTCCGCGGCCGCGCGTGCTTTTGAAGCGCAGGCCCTGGTCCGTACCGAGGAAGACGCAGTTGTCGACGAAGACGTTGCGGATGCCGCCGGACATTTCGCTGCCGATGGTGACGCCGCCATGGCCGTGATAGACGGTGCAGCGGGAGATGACGATCTCCTCAGCGGCGCGGCCGCGGCGGCGCGCGGCGGGCCCGGCGCCGGACTTGAGGCAGATGGCGTCGTCGCCGACGTCGAAGCGGGAGTTGTAGACGACGACGCGGCGGCAGGCGTCGATGTCGAGGCCATCGCCGTTTTGGGAATACCAGGGATTGAGCACGGTGACGTTGCGGATGACCACATCCTCGGAGAGGAGCGGGTGAAGGTTCCAGTTCGGCGAGTTCTGGAAGGTGGGGCCATCCAGCAGCACTCGGCGGCAGTTTTCGATTTGCACCATGTGAGGGCGCATGGATGCGAGAGAGCCGGGCTGGAACGCGTCTTTGGCGGGGTACCAGAGATCGGCTTCCTTGTTCAGCGATCCGCCGGAGGCGAGCAGGGCCTTCCACTGGCCGGGCGTCATCTTGGATTTCTTCACGGGGCGCCAGGCGTCACCGGCGCCATCGACGATGCCGGGGCCAGTGATGGCGACGTTTTCCAGATTGCGGGCGGTGAGCGGGTGGACGACGCGCCGGGACCCGCTGGAATCGGTGACGGCGTAGTCTTCCAGGCGGCGAGAGAAGAGGAGGACGGCGCCGGATTCGAGGTGCAGGTCGATGTTGCTTTGCAGTTGGATGGGGCCGGTGAGCCAGAGGCCGCGGGGGACGATGACTCGGCCGCCGCCGGACTTGGCGCAGGTTTCGATGGCTTTGGCGAAGGCGGCGGTGTTGAGGGTCTGGCCGTCGCCGGCGGCGCCGTGGCTGGTGATGAGGCAGGTCCGGTTCGGGATTTCGGGGAGTTGCGGCGCGGCCATCTGGAAGGGCAGGTTGGCAGTGAGCTGCCCGAAGTCTTCCGGCGGCTGGGCGAAGCAGAGTGAAGCGGCGAACAGGAGCGAGATGCGTTTCATGAGGTGTGGCCTAGTCCGGGATCAGGAGGCTGACGGGAGCGTAGCCGCGGAACGCGACTTTGAAACGGCCTTCGGTAACTGAGATGGGCGCGCCCTGAGGGACGCCGCGGAGATTGCAGGGCTGAACAGATTTGGGCCGGATGCCTTCAGGAAGGGTGATTTGCACGCCCTCGTCGCGGCCGCTCTGATCCCAAAGTCGGAGGAGTGTGCCGGGGCCGTCTGGATTGGGTCCGAAGGAGGTGACCACGACTCCGCCACGGGAAAGCTGGATGCCGGCGCGCTGGTTCGGAAGAGTGCCGGCAGGCCCATCGAAGACGGCGGCTTCCAGCGGGACGCGGGCTTCGAAAGAGGGCGTGACGATGCTGGCGGCGGCCTCGTATTGCTGGATGGGCCAAACGCGGATGCGGGAGGACCAGGAACCGCCGATCCATTGGGCGAAGTTGACTCCGAAGAGGTTGTTGAAGAGGTTGACGTAAACTGCCGCGTCGGGCTGGCTGTAGGTCCTGGTGTAGCGATAGCCACCCGGCCGGCCGAGGCTGACGAGCGGCGAGTCGATGGGGCAGATGCCAAGGCCGAGCGTGCCGTCCAGGGCGGCGAGGCCAGTGTTGAGGGCGTAGATGTCGTGATTGGAGCCGTTTACGGTATCGGTGGCAGGATCGATCACGCCGCCGATGCGGCCGAGGCGGAAGGAGGGCTGCTGAGGGCGAAGAGGAAGGCTGAGCCAGCCGGCCTCGGGGGCGGTGTCGGGCTGCTTGTCGCGGATGGCCCAGGCGAGGTCGATGTACGGCGAGTCGCGGTCCAGGCGAACTTCCAGGGTGATGCCTTGGCCGGCGAGCGTGGCGGTGGAGGTGACGGGGCCACGGTCGATCTTCAGAGTGAGGCCGGTGGCGCGGGTAATGGTGGTTTCGTCGAGCGGGACGTGCTGGCGGGCCATGTCGGGTTTGGCCCAGGAGAGAGTGAGGTCGAGGTACGCCTTCGTGTAGGTATCGATGTCGTTGTTGCCGAAGCGCTGGTGGAGGTATTGGCCGAAGCCCGGTGCGACGAGTTCACGGGCGGTGGATTTGTCGTAGATGGAGCGGATGGAGCCCTCTTGGGGATCGAGCGTGACGCGGAAGCGGGTGTTTTCTATGACGTTGTCAGGAGCGGTCCCGGTTGCTGCGCCGGTGGGGGTGGCAGGGATGTAGGTCTTGTAGCCGAGGGGCGGGACGTCGCGTGCGATGAAGCGGAGGCGCGAGCCGATGCGCTGAACCGGGAGTGGCTGGCGCGTTTCGGCGTCCTGGAGGCCTTCGGCGGCGGTTTCCACTTCCACTGCGCCGTGGCGGGACCAGGGCAGGGGATTGAAGACGACAATGCGCAGACCTGCGGGCTGGACCTGCGCGGCGAGGGCGGCCAGATTGCGCTTCATGCCGGGCGCCGTGATCTCTTCGACCGCGCGCGTGTAGGCCGCGTGCTCGTCCCAGGACTCTTCCATCGAACGGAAGCGGCCGGCGGCGAGGGCCCGCCGCCACTCGTCACCATAGACGCGCGGGCCGTATTTCTTGGAGTCCATGCCCCAGGTGTGCTCGCCGTAGAGGAGGCTCCTCTCGTAGGCCAGCGCGATGTCGGGCCGCGGGCCTGGATCGGCGCCCCAGGCGCGGAGAAGTGTTTCGAGCGAGTTGAGGGCGGCGATGCGGGGGCGCTCATTGCGGGCGCGTTTGGTGGCCACGGGCTGGCTCATGATGCCCTGGATCCAGGTGTCGGGCATGTCGCCGCGGACGGTGGGGATCTGCGGGCGAGTCTGCATGAGGGCATCGCGGAAATCGGAGAGGCGGCCGATGCGGACCTTGACGCCAGGGAGCTTGGAGCGCGCTTCGGCGAAGAGCTTTTCGATCTCGTCGGGGCGTGGGGGGCCATGGTTGTCGCCGGTGTGGATGAGAGCGAGCCAGACGGGGTACGGCCAGTCTGACGGCGGCACGAGGCCGGTGCCGTAGCCGCCGTGGGAGTACATGGTGAGGACGCGCGAGCGGTCCGGCCCTTCCCACCAGAAGAGACGCGGTACGTCGGGGCCGGAAGAGGCGGAGTTGCAGCCGAGATGGAGAAACTCGACGCCGGAGTTGGCGAGGATCGTGGGGATGACCCAGGAGTGGCTGGGGACGTCGGTCATCTTGGCGTCGCGCGGGAGGGGCAGGCCGGCTTGGCGGGCCAGGTTCGAGGAGAAGCGCAGGCCGCGGACGAGGTCTTCGAGTTCGAGCGATTCCGTGTGCGTGGTGAAGGGAAGGGAGTGGGTGACGAAGCGGCCTTCGCGGAAGGCTTGAAGGACGCGGGCTTTGCGCGCGGGGTCCTGGCCGGGCCAGAGGATTTGGCTCATGGGCCAGCCGGGCAGGGTCCAGACGAACTGCTGCTCTGGCGGAAGCTGGCGGGAAGCATCGACGACAGTCAGGGCGTCGTCGATCATGGTGGTGCGGTACTTGGTGACGACGTTGGCGGCGAGGTCGGTGTAGCCGATGTCAAAGTGGGTCTTGTAGACGACGATCACTTCTTTCAGCGGGGCCTTCTGGGCGGAGAGTGCGGCGCTGGCCAGGGCGAGGAGGAGGAGGGTGCTGCGCATGGGAGTCAGGAAGGGATGTTCAGTCTGGCGGGCGTGATGGATTCAGCGAGCAGGCGATTGCGGACGGCTGCGGCGATGGATGCGGCGCCGGGGGTGTCGCTGTGGATGCAGAGAGTTTGGATGTCGCCGCGGCGGGCGAGTTGTAGGGCCTGGGCGGCGGCGTCATCCGGATGAGTGAGGAGTGAGCCGGGGCGCGAGCGGGGCATGAGGGAGCCGTCTTCGAGATAGGCTCGATCCGCGAAGGCTTCGGCGGCGGTGCGGAGGCCCATGTCGCGCCAGAGTCGGAGCGCCGGCTTGCCTGCCAGGCCGACGAGGATGGTGCGCGGGTTCCAGGCGATGACGGCGCGGCCGACCGCGGCGGCGATGCGCTGGTCCTTGGCGGCGTCGTTGTAGAGCGCGCCATGCGGCTTGACGTGGGTGAGTTCGACCCCGGCAGTGGCGGCGATTCTGCAGAGCATTTCGAGTTGGGCGATGAGGGTGGCTTCGATTTCAGCGTCGGTGAGCGGGAGAGAGAGGCGGCCGAAGTTGACGGGATCGGGATAACTGGGATGGGCACCGCAGGCGACATTCTGCTGTTTTGCCTGGCGGAGCGTGCGTTCGATGAGCGCCGGTGTGCCGGCGTGGGCTCCGCAGGAGACGTTGGCGGAGGTGATGAGCGGGAGCAGGAGCGATTCGTCGATGTCTTCGCGCTCGCCCATGTCGCAATTGAGGTCGATGGTCATGAGAGTTCCGCGCCGCGGGTCTCCTTGAGGGCCAGCATTAGCATAGCGCCGGCGATGAAGAAGAGGGAGGTGAGGGTGAGGGCGGTGCCGATGCCGTAACGGTCTGCCGCAGCTCCGATGACGAGCGGAGCCATGGCGCCGCCGAGGGCGCGGCCGATGTTGTAGCAGAGGCCTTGCGCAGTGGCGCGGATGGAGAGCGGGAAGAGTTCGGCGAGCATGGCGCCGAAGACGCTGAAGTAGCCATGGCCGAAGAAGCCGATGAGCGGACCCATGATCATCAGTGCCAGGGGAGACTGGCCCCACAGCCCGTAAGCGGGGACCAGGACGGCCGCGGCGAGGACGAAGGTGACGAAGACGGGCTTGCGGCCGAAGCGATCGGCCAGGAAGCCGAAGGAGATGTAGCCGAAGAAAGCGCCGATCTGCATGGGGACGATCCAGCCGGTGGAGCGGACCAGGCCCATGCCGGCGCCGCCGCGCTCGACGGGGCTGGCGAGATAGGCGGGGATCCAGGTGAAGAGGCCCCAGTAGGCGAAGAGGATGGTGGTGGTGAGGAGTGTGGCGGTGAGGAAGGTGCGCGTGAGTGGGATGCGGAAGGGCGTCTTTTCGCGGCGAGTCCAAGTGGAGGGTTCGGGGACGCGGCGAAAACCCCAGAGAGCGATGAGTGCGGGCAGGATGCCGATGACGAAGAGCGCACGCCAACCGTAGCGGGGGAGGATGGCGGCGGAGAGAAGCGCGGCTAGGATGTAGCCGATAGCCCAGCCGGCCTGCATGAATCCGATGGCTTTGCCGCGATGCTGCGCGGGCCAGGTTTCGGCCACCAGAACGCTGCCGGCGGCCCACTCGCCGCCGAGTCCGAAGCCGACCAGGGCGCGCCAGAAGACGAGTTGGGCGAGCGAGGAGGAGGTGGCGGTGCAGGCGGTGAAGATGGAGTAAGAGACGACCGACCAGATGAGAGAGCGAACGCGGCCGTAGCGGTCCGCCAGGTAGCCGAAAAGGCCGCCGCCGAGGCCGGAGGTGATCAGCGCCGCGGAGGCGATGGCGCCGGACTGCGAGCCGCTCAGATGGAATTCGGAGGCGATGGCGGTGAGGGCGAAGGCATAGAGCATGACGTCCATGGCGTCGAGCAGCCAGCCGAGTTGAGCGGCGGCGAGGGTCTTCCACTGATCGGCGCCGATGTCACGATACCAGGGCACGCAGCCATTCCTCCTGTTCGCGGAGCAGAGTGAGGGCGTTGGAGATGGGGATGGTTTGGAAACGGACCTTGTCGCGCGGGCGGAGCTGGCCAAGGCGCCAGAGGTCGGCGGAGATGACGTTGGCGAGCTTGGGGTACCCGCCGGTGGTGCCGTGCTCGACGAAGAGGATAATGGGCTCGCCGCTGGGCGGGATTTGAATGGCTCCGGGGGAGGCCCCTTCGGTGAGGAGTTCGCGGGTGGACTCGAAGGTGGGGCCGGCGAGGCGGAGGCCCATGCGGTTGGAGTCTTCTTTGACAGTGTAGGTGCGGTGGTCGAGAGGTTGGCAGAACCAGCCGGCCTGGGGACCGGCGGTGACCCGGATGGGGCCGGTGTTCTGCCACGGCCATTCGATGAGGCGATCCAGCGGAGGGCGTGGGGGTTCCGGTCCGATGGTAAGGGAATCGCCGCGGTGGAGACGGCCGCCGCCGAGACCGGTGAGCAGATGGACGGAAGCGCTGCCGAGGGTGAGCGGCGCGGCGATGCCGCCGCGGATGCAGAGATAGCAGCGGGCACCGGTGCGGGTGGGGCCGAGTTTGATGATTTCGCCGGCGTGGACGGAGATGGCGCGCCAGGTTTCCCTGCCGAAGTCAGAGCCGGTCAGGGCGATGAGGGCGTCCTGGTGGAATTGAAACTCGCCGCCCTGGATGGTCATTTCGAGCGCGGGTGTGTTTTCGGGGTTGCCGAGGAGCAGGTTGCCGGTGCGGAGGGCGAGCGCATCGGCGGCGCCGGAGGCGGAGACGCCGAGGTGGGCGTAGCCCGGGCGGCCGAGATCCTGGACGGTGGTGAGGAGTCCTGGGGAGAGGACGGTGATCACGCAGGCACCTCGACGAAACGAACCCGATCGCCCATTGCGAGCAGTGTGGGCGGCTGGCGATTGGGGTCGAAAAGGGTCAGGTGCGTGCGGCCGATGAGGCGCCAGCCGCCGGGGGAGGCGAGCGGGTAGATGCCGGTTTGGCGTCCGCCGATGGCGACACTGCCGGCCTCGACACGATGGCGCGGAGAGGAGAGGCGTGGGGTGAAGAGGGCTTCAGGAAGGCCGCCGAGATAGGCGAAACCTGGGGAGAAGCCGAGGAAATAGACCAGATATTCAGCATTGGCGTGGAGTTCTACGACGCGATCCGGGGAGAGGCCGCAGTGGGCGGCGACGTCGGCGAGGTCAGGGCCAAAGTCGCCGCCATAGCGGGTTGGAATCTCGATGAGGCGTGATTCTGACGGTTCGGTTTGAGCCGCGGCGGCGCGGGCGGCGGTTTCGATCTGCTCGTAACTGGCTTGGAGGGGGTGGAAGGAGACGAGGACGGAGGCGTAGGCGGGGTGCAGGTTGCGCACTCCAATGCATTGGAAGGATTCGAGAAAAGCGCGGACGCGGCGATGGATGGCGGGTGAGATTTCGTCCCCGAAGCGAATCAGAAGCGATGAGTCGCTGGCTCGCGTGAAGGTGATGCGGGCATCCATAGGTTCTGCGGTCAAGTTCGCGTGAACTCAAGTTTATCTGGAGAGAACCCGGCGCGGCGGCGCACTATTAGGGCAAGGAATAGAGTTTCCGATGAAGACGCAAAGCGAACAGTGGAATCAAGGCGTGGATCTTCGGGAGTTTGACGAAGATTTCGCCCGGGCGGAGAGCCGCCAGCCCTCCGCCGAGGCGATGTACTCCGACGTCCCGGACGGAGTGTACGATACGCAGGTGGAGGACGTTGTCCTCGGGCGCACCTCCAGCACGGGCAACCCGATGATTATCTGGAAACTGCGGATTCAAGGGCCGCAGTGTGAGGGGCGGACGCTGTCGAAGTCGCGTGTCATCACGCCGAAGACGATTCCGTTCGTGAAGGAAGATCTGGAGCGTCTGGAGATTCAACTGGACCGGTTGTCGGACTTGAATCACCGTCTGGACGAGATGATCGACAAAACGATCCGGGTGTACAAGAAGACGAACCAGGAGCGGCGCTGGGTGGACGTCTACTTCCTGCGGGCCAGGAAAGGTCCGGAGAGCGAAGGGACGATGGAGTCCGCCTGGAGCACGGGCACGAACGACGAACTGCCGTTTTAGCCGCGCAACTGGGCGGCGAGGCGGCGGTGGTCGATCATGATGCAACTGCTTTCGACCACCAGGAGGCCGGCGGCGCGGGCGCGTTCGGCGGCTTCGGTGTGGGCGATCCCTTGCTGCATCCAAATGGACTTGGCGCCGATGGCGATGGCGTTTTCGACGATGGCCGGGACTGCGTTCGGATGCCGGAAGATGTTGACGCAATCCACCGGTTCCGGGATGTCGGCCAGGCAGGCGTAGCTCTTCTCGCCGAGCACCTCGGTCTCGTTCGGGTTGACAGGGATGATGCGGTAGCCCGCCTGCTGCATGTACTCGGCCACTTCGTAAGAGGGGCGGAAGCGGTTGGATGAGAGGCCGACAACGGCGATCACCCGGCTTTGCCTGAGGATGTCGAGATCTTCCGCCATACTATTTCTCGAGCTTCAAAATCTTGCGGAAGCGCTGCACTTCTCTCTCGTCGAGATGCCGCCATGCGCCGGGGGGCAGTCCGGTGAGGGGCAGGAAGCCGATGCGGACGCGGCGTAGTTTCTCCACCAGGCGGCCGCAGTGCTTGAACATGATGCGGATCTGGTTTTGGCGGCCTTCAGTGAGCTTGATCTCGTACCAGGGGTTGATGGCCTTCTTGATGAGTTTGATCTGGGCGGGGGCGGTGCGGCGGCCGTGCAGGGAGATGCCATTGCGGAACTCCTCTTCCTGTTCCGCCGTGAGCAGGCCGTTGGCTTTGACGACGTAGACCTTCTCGATGTGGCCCGCGGGGGAGGTGATGCGATTGGCGAACTCGCCGTCAGTGGTGAGCAGGAGCAGGCCCTCGCTGTGGTAGTCCAGGCGGCCGATGGGGAAGACCCGCTCTTTCAATCCCTTGAGGAGGTGCTTGACGGTCTTGCGGCCCTGGGGATCACTGAGCGTGGTAACGACTTCGCGCGGCTTGTTGAGCGCGATGTAGACGTTGTGCTTCGGTTGGCGCAGGAGCGTGCCGTCCACTTTGATGTGATCGCGCTCGACGTCGGCCTTGGAACCGAGTTCCGTGATGGTCTGGCCGTTGACGGTGACGCGGCCGGCGAGAATGTACTCTTCGGCCTTGCGGCGGCTGGCAATGCCTGCCTGGGCCAGAATCTTCTGAAGACGTTCCTCAGCCATTGGTGTTCTCGGGAGGCGCCGGGTCCGGAGCGGGTTCGGCGGCTGGTTCGGAGGTTGGTTCGGAGGTTGGGTCGGAGGTTGGTTCGGGCGGGGTATCCGGCTGAGTCTCGGGGGACGACTCATCGGCCAGGATCTCGCGGACGATCTCGGCACTGGTCTGTTCCTGCTCGGCCGCCTCGGGCTCGGCCGGCGTTTCCGGCGCGCCCGGGCCTTCAAACTCTTCGTCGGCGATCGACTGGCGGCTGATCTCCTCAAACTCCTTCAGGCTGGGCAGTTCGTTGAGGTCCCTGAGGCCGAACTGCGTGAGGAAATCCTTGGTGGTCTTGTAGAGCATCGGCTTGCCGATGACGTTCTTACGGCCCGCGGTGGTGATGAGCTTGCGGTCTATGAGCGTCTTCACCACGCCACCGCCCTGCACGCCGCGGATCTCGAGGATCTCCGGCATGGTGATGGGCTGCTTGTAGGCAATGACGGCCAGCGTTTCCAGTGCGGCCTGGCTGAGTTTCAGCGGCTGCTTGAGGTTCTTGACGAAGCTGCGCAGCACCTCATGGTGTTCCGGCTTGGTGGCCATCTGGTAGCCGCCGGCCACTTCGCGGATGAAGATGCCGCGATCGGCCTGATTGGTCTCTTCCGCCAATTGGCGGAGGACGGGTTCGACCTCCTCGATGGGCCGGTCCAGCGCTTGCGCGATCTGCGCGACGGGCATCGGTTCGTTCAGAACGTATACGATCGCTTCGAGCACGGCCTTGAGGTCGGCGGCCTGGCTGTCGACTTCGGGTGCGGGCTGGGACTGTTCGCCCAGCAACTGTTCGGCGGAGAGTTCTTCGGCGTCCGGTTCGGGTTGCTCTGGTTCGGGTTCTCCGGCAGCCTCCGGTTCGACTTCAGGCTCGGCGGGATGAGCTTCGGCCGTGGCTCCGGCGCCGGTTTCCTCCGGCAAAAGCTCTCCTTCGGGCTGCCCGGCGGCAGCCAGTTTCTCTTGTTCTTCCATCACTTAACTTTTGTACTCTTCCTCGATCCGCAGGATGGACTCTTCATTCACCTGCATCTCGTCAAAGCCCTTGTCGCGCTTCACCTGGATTTCGCCGAAGCTCTCAGACTGGGTGAGGCGGATGGCCTGCTGTTTCACCATCTCCAGCACGGCCAGGAACAGGCAGATCATCGCACGGCGGGAGCGCTGCCGCTCAAACAACGGCACCAGGCCCACGGCCTTACCGGCGGGCAGTTCCTTCAGGGTATTCTTCAGGAACAGGATCATGTCCGGGACGGAGACTTCTTCCTTGTTGACCTCGTACAGCGGCCGGCTCTTGGCGCGCTCCAGTACCTGCTCGAAGGTCTTCACCAGGTCGAACAGAGTGACAGCGAGACCCGGGCCTTCCTCGTCGTTCACGAACTGTTGAATCTGCGGGTTGGACCAGATGGCCTCTTCGATCATGCGCTTTTCCTGCAGCATGGCCGCGGCGCTCTTGAAGCGCTCGTATTCGAGCAGGCGGTCAACCAGTTCTTTGCGCGGATCTTCTTGCGGGTCAATCTTTTCCAGCTCAGGATCGCGCGGCAGCAGCATGCGGCTCTTGATGTGGATCAGAGTGGCCGCCATGTAGACGAACTCAGCGCTGAGCTCAATGTCCAGGTCCATGGCCTTCTGGACATACTCCAGATACTGCTGGGTGATCCTGGCGATAGGGATGTCGTAGATGTTGATCTGCTGCTTGCGGATGAGGTCCAGCAGCAGGTCCAGAGGCCCCTCGTAATGGTCCAACTGTACGTTCAACGGAGAAGACACCTCCTTTCAGGATAGCAGGAAGGCCCAGAGCGACACCTCTATCGAAGGGCTTGTTTCCAGCCCCCCTGAATCAGCCAAAATAGAAGAAGTAACGCGGGAGATCCGAATCGATGCAACCAGCCTGGTTTGAAAGCGTCAGCCGCCGAGCGGGGCGCAAGACCGTCTCCGCGGCCACTGTGGCCCGGCATACGCTGGCCGAAGCGTGCAGTACCACCCTACTCCGTTCGCAGGGAGCCTTGCTTGCCCTACAGAAGCCGGAAGGTTACTGGTGCGGCGACCTTTTGGCCGACACAACTCTCGAATCCGACTACATTCTGCTGCAACTCTGGCTGCATCCGCCCACCTCGGAGGGCTGGCATCCGCCCACGTGGGAGCGGATTCAGAAGGCGGCCCAATCCATCCTGCGGCGCCAAATGCCCAACGGCGGGTTCAATATTTACCCCGGCGGACCGGCGAACATCAGCGCCAGCGTCAAGGCCTACACGGCGTTGAAACTGGCCGGCATCGACCCCGGTAGTGATGCCATGTGCCGTGCCCGCAGCCGCATCCTGCTGCTGGGCGGCATCCAGGCTGCCAACAGCTACGTCAAGATCAACCTCAGCCTGTTCGGCCTCTTCCCGCGCAAGCACGTACCCACGATTCCTCCGGAGCTCGTGCTGCTGCCCGGCGGTGTGCTATATGAGATGTCTTCCTGGACCCGCGCCATCGTGGTGCCGCTCTCGATCGTGCAGTCGCGTGGCGGCGAGCGGCCCGTGCCGCCCGGGTTCAACCTCAGCGAGATCGAAGCGCCCGGCAAGAGTTTCCGTCTGCCCCGCAAGGATAAGTTCTCTGTGCTGTTCACGGGCATTGACCGCGGCCTGAAGATCTGGCACGGGCGCGGCGATTCTAAGATCACTTCCGCGGCGGTACGCGCCGCGGAGAAGTGGATGCTCGATCACACTCGTTACTGCGACGGGCTCGGTGCCATCTATCCCTCGATGATGTACCTGATCATGGCGCTGGATGCGCTGGGTTACCCGCGGGATCATCCCGACCTGATCGACGCCATCGCTCAGTTCGACGCGCTGATGACTGACCGCGGCGGTGAGTTCTACTTCCAGCCCTGCTTCTCGCCCGTGTGGGATACCGCTTACGCCACCTTTGCGCTGGGTGAGATGGGCGAAGCGCCGGAAGACAGGATGCGGAAAGCCGCGGACTGGCTGATCTCGCGTGAAGCTCGCCGCAAAGGTGATTGGTCCGTCAAGCGCCCGGACCTGGAGCCGTCCGGCTGGGCCTTTGAATTCGCCAACGAGCACTATCCGGACATCGACGACACGGCCATGGTGCTGCTGGCCTTGCTGCATGCGCGCGCCACCGATCCGGCGGCGCAGGAGCGCTGCGAAAAGCGCGCCGGCAACTGGCTGTTCGGCATGCAGTCGAAAGACGGCGGCTGGGCGGCATTCGATGTCGATAACGACTGGCAACTGCTGAACCGCGTGCCGTTCGCAGACCACAATGCGATGCTCGACCCGACATGCCCGGATATCACCGGCCGCGTGATCGAATCGCTCTGCCGGCGCGGCTACACCACGGAGCACCCGGCCATCCATCGCGGCGTTTCATACCTGTTGAACTCGCAGGAGCAGAACGGTAGCTGGTACGGCCGTTGGGGTGTGGACTACATCTACGGAGCGTTCCTGGCCATGCGCGGCTTGCGCCATGCGCACACGGCCGCCGCCTCGGAAGCCATCAAGAAGGGCGCGCGCTGGCTGGCCGCGGTGCAGAATCCCGATGGCGGCTGGGGTGAGAGTTGCGAAAGCTACGTCCATGATCATTTCGTGGCAGCCCCAAGCACGCCGTCACAGACCGCATGGGGCATCCTGGGGCTGCTGGCTGCTGGCGAAGTGAACCACGACGGCCTGCGGCGCGGTGTCGAGTATCTCGTCCAGACACAACAGTCGGACGGCACGTGGGCCGAGGACCTGGCCACTGGCACAGGCTTCCCCAACGTGTTCTACATGCAGTACACGCTTTACCGGAATTACTTCCCGATGATCGCCCTGAGCCAGGCTCGCAAGGCGTTGGCGGCCCTATAGCACCAGGTTGGTATCCCCGCCTGGCGGAATCTGCACGAAAGTCGAGTGCTGCCTCGCGTGCGGGGAGGGTGACGCGGCAGTGGACTCCCGTCGTCGCGCGAATGCTCTGGCGCTGTTCTCCACGCTCGTGCCGGTGAGGTAGGCAGAGAGAGTAGTGCGGGCCGGTGCGCTACTTGCGCGGTCCCGCTCTGCGGTCCAGTTCGGCCAGTTTCAGCCGCACGCTCATGATGTAGGGCTGCTCGCCTTCCGTCCAGTGGCCGTACGTGGTGGTGATGATGGTATCGTCCTTCAACCTTTCTACTCCCGGATAGCAGCAGTCCGAGGCTTTGTAGTTCTTCATCAGCCGAACTCGATACTGGCCTTCGGTGCTGTTCACCAGGTCGGAGTAGCGGCCCACCCACGCTACCCAGTCGCCCTTCGTCGGGCTTTCCAGCGTGGTGTCGCGGAAGGTGAGGAACAGCCTGCCGTCTTTCGAGTAGAGTCCCTGGTGCCGGTCTCCGGTCAGCGCGCCGGGCAGTTGCCGGGGCGTGGTCCAATGCTCGCCCTCGTCATCGCTGAACGTGACGAAGGAATTGAACTTGCGGCTGTTCTCCCTCAGCAGCATGGCCAGTTGCTTGCCGTCGGGCGAACGCAGGACACCCGGTTCGCACAGCTTCGCCTCAGCGTGCGTGAGCAATTGCACAGGATCGCTCCACGTCAGCCCGCCGTCGCTCGAAACCGTCTTGTAGACGACAAAGGGGCCGGTCTTGCCCTCGTTGCGCAAGAAGCGGCCGTCATCGTGGAAGAACGCCGCGTACCGGCCATCCTTCAGCCGGATCAACGAAGACATGGCCACGATGCCGCCGAAATTCCCAATCGGCTTCAGGTCACTCCAGGTGGCGCCGTTGTCCTCGGAAACCGCCATGCGGATCGGATAGAGCCCGGAAAAGACAATCAGCCGCTTCTTGCCTTTCGCGTCCACCACGCGGTGGATGGTGGGCGTCTCCTGCGACGTGGCCCAGTTTGCCGGCACCGGCAGCCGGCCTGACCAGGTCTTGCCCCCATCCAGACTGCGCTGCAGTTGAATCGCTCCACGGCCGTGGCCTTGCGGGTAGACCGCCAGCATGGTCTTGCCGTCTTCCAGCAGCACCGTGGTGGGGTGGCCCAGGTATTGGCCGGGTTCGCGGTCCACCAGCACTTGCCGCTCCTTCTCCGCGGCCAGGTCGATCCAGGGAATCGTGTATCCGCGCGGCGGCGCACTCTGCGCCACGGCCAGCGTCGTGATGAGCCAGGTGAGAAGTTTCATGTTCGGTCCATTTCAGTCAAATGTCGCATGCCAGAGCCGCCGCTGCCTTGATGGGCGGCCTCCACCAGGTCGCGGGCCGATTCGTAGTGCTCGGGTCTGGCCGAACGCAACACCGCGGCCAAATTAACGTAAGCTTCCAGGCAGCCACTGCTGCCGCAACCGCACGGATCTCCGTGCGGCTCCACGGGAATGTGGCCGAGTGCGGAGCCCAGCGCAGACGCGCCAGTCACCAATGCGCCATTCGCAAACACGCCGCCGCCGACGCCGGTGCCCAAAGTGAGGCAGATGAAGTTTCGCGCGTTCCGTGCCGCGCCGAACGCAGCCTCACCCGCGACCGCGGCCCGCGCGTCGTTCTCCACCTCTACCCGCAGTCCCGTTGCGGCGCGCAAAGACTCCGCCGCGGATGCGCCAGCCCAGCCCGAGATCGCCGGAGCAGCGTAGTCGATCCGGCCTGTCTCTACATCCGCCCATCCGCTCACTGCGATGCCTGCGGTCGCCACTGGCCGCGCAAGGTTCTTCGCCTCTTGCTGACACCGCTGCACCACATCGCATAGGTGATCGAGCAGCGCCTCACGGCCCGCGCTGGCCGGCGTTGCCAATACGCTCCTCCATAAAACGTGGCCGTCTCCGTCTACCAGGACGAGCTTGGTGTTTGTCGCTCCAAGGTCAACCGCTGCATAGAGCTTTGCGCTTCCGCCCGCCGCCCGACGGACCGCTTTCGCAAATCCTCTCGTTACCTCATGTGGCCGCGTGATGGCCGTGTCCACGATCACCGCCCAGGCGCCCGCCCGTGCCGCGGACTGGGCTTCTTCAGGACGTCCGATCATCTCCTCCGCGATCACCGGCACGTGCACCGCCCCGCGCAGTTGAGCGATGAACTCCGGCTGAAATCGCTTGATCGCGGCGGTCTCATCCGTGTAGCCCCTCATCGTGGAGAGCACCATCTCCGCACCGGCCTGCTCTGCGGCTGCCGCCTCTTCCCGCGTGGCGATGTCGGCCAGCACCGGTACGCCCAACTTCCTCCGGATCGACGCGATGCGATCCAGCGCTCCGAACGACTGGCCCCGCCGCGTGCAATCCATTGCCACCGCCGCTGCGCCCGCCTCCACGAGTTCCCGGGCGTCGTCCAATGATGGGGTGATCAAGATGCGCCCATCCTTCATCGACCGCTTGCGAATGCCGATCACCGGCAATCCTGTGGCGGCGCGGACCGCTGCAATGTCTGGGCCGCCATTGGCGCGGATGCCGCATGCGCCACCATCCATCGCCGCTTTCGCAAACCGGGCCGCACACTCCGGAGACTCAAACGCGTCGCCGGCCGAATCCTGGCACGACACAATCAACCCGCCGCGAATCCGCTCAGCAAAGCCCATGGCCTTCCCGATTATCCGCCATCCACCCGGACCGTGGATATGATTGAAGGCATGCAATTCCATGGCATTCTGCCCGCTGCCGTCACTCCCGTCGACGCCGATGAGAACTTCGATCCCTCTGCCTTCCGCACCCTGCTCGACCGTTGCTACAAGGCCGGTGTGCACGGCGTCTACGTTTGCGGCCAGACCGGCGAGGGGTTGCAGCAATCCGTGGAGCAGCGTCAACGGGTGGCCGAGGCGGCCGTGGAGTTCTCACCCGCCGGAAGCCAGGTGATTGTCCACATCGGCGCCTTCTCCACGCGCGATGCCGTAGCGCTGGCACGTCATGCCTCCCAGGCCGGCGCAGCCGCCGTCAGCGCCCTGCCGCCCTTCGGGGTGTACTCGTTCGCCGAGATCAAGGCCTACTACCAGGCCATCGCCGAGGCCTCCAGCGCCCCTCTGCTTGTCTACTACTTCGCTTCACTCTCCGGCGCCATCAGCCACCTCGACCAACTCCTTGAACTCTGCTCGCTCCCGAACGTCGCCGGCCTCAAGTTCACCGACAGCGATATGTACAAACTCGCCGAACTTGTCCGCAGCGGCGCCACGGTCTTCAATGGAAGTGATGAGATGCTGGTGGCCGGCCTCCTGCGCGGCGCGCACGGCGGCATTGGCAGCATCTACAACCTCGTCCCCGATCTCTTCGTCGAGCTCTTCTCCCTCTCGCAGGCTGGCGACTGGACCCGCGCCTCAGCCGTCCAGGACCGCATCAATGCCCTCATCCGCATCATCCTCCGCTACCCCGTCTTCGGAGCCGTGAAGACCCTGCTGCGGGCCTCCGGCCTCGACTGCGGCCCGTGCCTTCGCCCGCGCCGTGATCTGACAGCGGCCGAGTCTTCAGAACTCCTCCACCTGGTCGCTCAAACCGAATTCGCCTCGCGCTTCGCCGCCGGAGCCGCTCAGTGAAGCTCTCACGTGCCGCCTGGATCACCGTCGCCCTGCTCTGGGTCGTCGCCACTCTCAACTACCTCGACCGCCAGGTCATCTTCTCGCTCCTGCCGCCCATCCGCGCGGAGTTCGGAGCCACTGACTTCCAACTCGGCCTCCTCGGCTCCGTCTTCCTCTGGATCTACGCCGCCTGCAGTCCCTTGAGCGGATATCTGGCGGACCGCTACAACCGTGTCTATGTCGTCCTGTTCAGCCTCCTGGTCTGGTCCGCTGTCACCTGGCTCACCGGCCACTCCGCCAGCTTCTCTCAGTTGCTCACCGCCCGCGGCCTCATGGGGATCAGCGAAGCGGCGTACCTGCCGGCCGCCCTTGCCCTGATCGCCGATTACCACTCCCCCAAGACCCGCTCCCTCGCCACCGGCATCCACCAGAGCGGCCTCTACGCCGGGATTGCCCTCGGCGGCGTCGCCGGCGGATTCATCGGAGAACACTACGGCTGGCGCGCGGCTTTCTACGTCCTCGGCTTCATCGGCATCGCCTACGCCGCATTCCTTTTCTTCACGCTGAAGAACCCGCCTGTCTCCCACCGCGAAAAACCGCTGTCGGATTCCTTCGCCACGGCCGTCGGCGAACTGCTCCGCAACCGGCGCTTCCTCTTCCTCCTCACCGCCAACACGATGGGCGCCATGGCCTACTTCATGATCTACGCCTGGATGCCGCTCTTCCTCTATGAGCGCTTCCAGATGAGCCTCACCAATGCCGGCTTTACGGCCACGTTCTACCTGCAGTCCGCCAGCGCCGTCGGCATCCTGGTGGGCGGCGCCTTGGCTGATCGCTGGAGCCGCCGCAGCGCGCGTGGGCGGGTCCTCACGCAATGGATCGGCTTCACCGCCGCGGCGCCGGCGCTCTTCCTCATTGCCGTGACGTTCTCCATCCCCGTCCTGATCGCGGCGATGATCGCTTTCGGCCTCGGCCGCGGCTTCTTCGACTGCAACCTCATGCCGGTCGTCTGCCAGATCACCCGCCCGCAGGTGCGCGCCACGGCCTACGGCATCCTCAACCTCTTCTCCACCACCGTCGGCGGCATCATGACGGCCGTCGCCGGCGCACTCAAGGCCACACTTGGACTTGCGGCGGCCCTACAGGTCTCCGCCGTCCTGCTGCTGGCCGCCGCGCTGGTGCTTTTGCTGTTGAAGCCGCCTAGCGAATCATCGACCCGGCAACCGGCGTAAGAATCATATTCGAGATGTTCGAGACCACCTCGCCGTCGCTCAGCCCCGGCGTCGCGGCCATCTTCTTCCACTCAGCGCTGGTTGCAAACGAGCGCCAGTTCGCCTCGCGCGCCGCCAGATTGTCGAACGCCACCATGTAAGTGAGGTTCGGCATCTTCGGACCCGCGATCATCTCGCCGAAAAACACCGGCAGCAGGTTGTGCTTGCGGAACAGTTCGATCTCGCCGCTCTCGAACATGCCGATCTTCTTCGCCAGCGACGCCGGCGTGTTCGATTCATAAGTGCGCAGTTCGAAGATGCGCGCCGCCCGCGAGGCATCGCCTTCGAGCTTCTCGATCCCCGGGAAGCCTTTGAATCCACGCAGCAGTTGCACCTCCATCCGCTGGAACGGCAGCGCCACGGACTGCATCAGTTCCCCCGCCGCCATGCCCACTTCGCGGTCAGCGTTCAGCTTCTGCCAGCACTGCTCAAAAGCGCTGATCGACGCGTGCTCGGCCACCAGCAGCAGGAATGGGGCGTTCGAGGCGATCGTGCTCGCAAACACGCCCACCGGCCCCGTGCCGGCCTTCTGCATGCCCTGCACCACGGCCTTGCCCAGGAACTCGGTCAGCTTACCCTTCTGATTGTCGGTAGTGTTGCGAAGCTGGAAATACCGCAGCTCCACAATGGATGGCGCCTTGGCCGCGCCTTGCGCGAACGCCGTGGAGGAGAGGAGTGGAACACCGGCTGTGCCTGCCATAAAATTACGTCTCTGCATGATGGCGTGATTCTATCGCAACGCCTGCAGGCGGGGAAGCTTTACGCCGCCAAATCGCCGGTCGCGCCCCCGGAACTCCTCCAGCGCCTCGCGTACTTCGGTCTCGGTCAACTCAGGCCACGACACATCCAGAAAGCTGAACTCGGCGTAGGCGCATTCCCACAGGAGGAAATCGCTCAGCCGCTGCTCCCCGCTCGTGCGGATCATCAGATCCACATCGGGCCCCAGTAGCGCCTCCATCGACGCCCGGTCGCGCGCCCCCGCCTCCATCGCCCGCAGAATCTGATCCCGAGACGAATAGTCCACAGCCACTCGAAGGTGCAGACGCGCCCCCTGCCTGGTTGCCGCCTCGGTCTCTTCCACCAGCGACACTAGCGGTCCCGGCAGCCGGTCTCTCCGGCCAATCATCTCAAACCGCACGCCCTGCTCGGCCAACTTCAGCGTCTCCTGCTTCAAATACCGGGCAAACAGCCGGAACAGCCCCGCAATCTCATCCTGCGGCCGCTTCCAGTTGTCAGACGAGAACGCATACAGCGTCAACGTCCCAATGCCCAGCCCAGGCGCCGCTTCCACCATCCGCCGCACCGTCTCCGCCCCGGCCCTGTGCCCGGCCAGCCTCGGCCAGCCGCGCGACTGCGCCCATCGCCCATTGCCGTCCATGATCATCGCCACGTGCAGGCCGGAACTCTCAACCACGGCTCCCCCTCATCGCCCCCACCAGCGCTTCCATGTGGTCCAGATAACGCTCCAGTGCCTTCCGCCCCTGCGGCGTCAAACGGTACTCCGTCTTCGGCATCCGGCCCTCAAAGGACTTCTCGCACTGGACGTAACCGGCTTCCTCCAGCTTCCGCGCATGAACGCTCAGGTTCCCGTCGCTCGTCTCCAGCAGTTTCTTCAGATCCGAAAACGTCAGCGACGGAGCCGCCGCCAACGCGCTCACAATGCCCAGCCGCAGTTTCTCGTGGATCAGGCGGTCCAGTTGCGGAATGTCGTTATGCACCGCCGTCAGCCGGCGGTCTGCCTGCGGAGCCTCCAGTTTCTTTGCCGGTCTAGCCACCGTACCTCCTGTAAATCCAGAACCCGAACACGATGTGCAACCCCCCGAATCCCGCCGCCAGCGGCAGGTCTTTCAATCCTTGCGGCGACAGCATCGCCACCACGCCCAGCGCCAGGTACGCCAGGCCCATCGACGGCACAATGCTCACCGAATACGCGCCCGCCGCCATCACGGCCACCCCGTAGAGAAACAGCCACATCGCCGCCACCAGATGCAGTAGCCCGGCGTGATACAGCGGCCACGTCAATAGCGCGCCTACCGCCAGCGGCGGCGCGAACGCCATCGCAAACTTCCTGCCCGCCGCCGTCCACAGCGGCGCCCCCGTGCTGCGCGCCTTGTGTACCATCGACAGAGCGCCGATCACTCCCGCCACTATCGCCTCGGTCGACCACACCGCCAGCCACCCCTGCGCGCTCGCCTGTCTCGACGCCAGCCACGCCGCCGGCAATGCCGTCAGTCCCATCCCGATTCCACCCAATCCTGGAACCGCCGTGAACGACCCCGCCCGTTCCATGGCTGTCCGGATATACCGGATGTTCTCGATCGCGTGATTCTCCAGCCGGATCGGCTCTACCTTGCCCACCCGCCCAGTACATCATAAGCGCTGCATTTGGTCAAGTACTTCGCAGCGCAAAGCAGTGCCGTGCCCCTCCCTCTCGCGTTACGCTGATCCCAGATGAAGCTCAAAGATCTGGCTCAACAGTTGGGCTGCGCCCTGCGCGCCGCCTCCTCCGCCATCGCCGATGACGGCGGCGATCTCGAGATCTCCGGCGTCGCCGGCATGGAGCACGCCGGTCCCTCGCAGATCACCTTCCTCGCCAACCCCAAGTACGCCCACAAGGTGAAGGACACCGCCGCCGGCGCCATTATCGCCTCCGCCTCCGTGTCCGGCCTGCCCATCCCCGTGGTGGTCAGCGAGAACCCCTACGTCGACTTCGCCCGCGCCCTCGCTCTCTTCTATCAGCCCCCCAGGCCCGCTGCCGGCATCCATCCCGCCGCTGTCGTGGCGCCCACCGCCGAGATCGGCGAGGGCGTGTCCATCGGAGCCTGCGCCGTTGTTGGCGAGCGCGCCAGAATCGGCCGCGGCACCATCCTCCACCCGCTCGCCGTCGTCTATGAAGGCGCCGTCGTCGGCGAGGACTGCATCCTGCACTCCCACACCACCGTCCGCGAATTCTGCACTCTCGGCAACCGCGTCATCCTCCAGAACGGCGTCGTTGTCGGCGGCGACGGCTTCGGCTTCGCCAAACGCAAGGACGGTACCCACATGAAGATCGTGCAATCCGGCCCCACCATCATCGAGGACGACGTCGAGATCCAGACCCTCAGTTCCGTTGACCGCGCCACCGTCGGCGAAACCCGCGTCCGCCGCGGCGCCAAGATCGATTCGCTCGTCCAGGTCGGCCACGCCTGCGAGGTCGGCGAGGACAACATCATCTGCTCGCAAACCGGTCTGGCCGGCTCGACCATCCTCAAGAAAAACGTCCTTCTCGCCGGGCAGGTGGGCGTCTCCGGCCACCTCACCATCCACGAAAATGCCATCGTCTACGCCCAAAGCGGCATCGGCGGCGATGTCGCGGCCGGCAGCGTCATCTCCGGTTCTCCCGCCTTTGAGGCCGGCCAGTGGCGCCGCTGCATCACCACTTATCAACGCCTGCCTGAGATTCAGAAGACCGTCCGCCAACTAGAGAAGAGGATTCAGGAACTCGAATCTAAACTGGAGAAGCAGCATGAGTAAGAGCGCCCACCTCAATCGCGCCCCCGTCGCCTACAAGAACGAAGCATTCCTCGATAGCTGGCACGGCCGTTCCCTTCGCATTCTGGCCGAATACCTCGAGCCGCTCGATCGCTTCAGCCACGAGAAGATCCGCGACACCGTCGTCTTCTTCGGCTCCGCCCGCATCCAGGAGGAAGGTCCGCTCGCGCAGTACTACCGCGACGCCCGCGAATTCGCCCGCCTCATCACGCAGTGGTCCGACGCGCTGGAGCCCCCCACCCGCCGCTTCGTCGTCTGCACCGGCGGAGGCCCCGGGATCATGGAAGCCGCCAACCGCGGCGCCCGCGACGCCGGAGGTAAGTCCATCGGCCTCAACATCGCTCTCCCCTTCGAGCAGCAGCCCAATCCTTACCTCTCCCCTGAACTGAACTTCCAGTTCAACTATTTCTTCATGCGCAAGTTCTGGTTCGCCTACCTGGCCAAAGCCCTGGTTGTCTTTCCCGGCGGCTTCGGCACCCTGGACGAGCTCAGCGAAATCCTCACCCTCGCCCAAACCCAGAAGTTCGAAAAGAAGATCATGATCATGCTCTACGGCACCGAATTCTGGAAAGAGGTGATCAACTTCGACGCCCTCGCCAGGCACGGCGTCATCAGCGCGGAAGACATGAAGCTCATGACGTTTGTCGACGATCCCCACGACGCCCTCGATACGCTCAAGCGCTTCCTTTCCAAACACTATCTCCAGCCCCATCAGGTGCGAGCCGCCGAAGATCTCCCCGACATTGCCAAATCCCGGGTCTAGCCTCACCATGAGTGGCTCTGAGCGGGGCAGGCCGGCGCCCCGTTTACTTCCCCCCACCCCAATCAGGTAACCTGAAGCGGAATGGCCGTTCGTGCCTGGCTCAACCAACTGCGCAACCTCGGAAAACTGGAGAGGGTATTCGTCGTCCTCGTGCTGCTGGCCCTCGCCGGCCAGTGGTGGAAGCCGGGCAGCCTGCTGCTCCTGCTTGTCCAGGCGGCCGCCCTCATTACCGGCCTGGCCCTCCTCTGGCGCTTCGGCATTCGCGTCGTCCGTCTAGCCATCTGGCGCCTGCGCAATCGCCTCATGATGGCCTACCTCTTCATCGCGGTAGTGCCCATGCTCATGCTGGCCGTGCTCACTCTTGCCGGCGCCTGGGCCGTCTCCGGCCAGATCGCCGCCTATCTGTTGAGCGTTGAAATGGATCGCCGGATCGTGCAACTCAAGACCGTTGCCGATTCTCTCGGCCGAGTCGCCCCGGCGGCGCGCATCGAGGCCATCCGGCGCGCCGGCTTCGTCTTCCGCGACCGTTTCCCCGGTGTCGAAATCCTCGTCCGCGACGCCGGCGGCAATACCGTTCGCTACCCCGACGATTCCGTCCTCCCGGAGCCGCCCTCCGGCCACCCCGAATCCGCCGGCCTCCTCATCCGCGAGCGCACTTTCTACCTCTGGGTCCACCTCGGTGGGCCCCGCTCCGAAGTCGTCATCTCCGTCCCCGTCACGCGCGTGTTCCTGCAGGGCCTCGTGCCCCGCCTCGGTGACATCCAGCTCACTCCGCTCGGCCTGCGCGCCGGCGAACTCCGGGGCGTCGAAGCGCGCCTGCACACTCCTCTCCCGGAAGAGTCCGCCCAGGCCGCCATGCTCGCCGGCGGCGTGCCGGATCCGGTCAACCTCATGGACCTGCCCCTCAAATGGGGCGTCACTCTGCAGGCCGCCGATTGGATCAATCCCGCCCAGGCCCGCACCGTCTTCCTCGGTGTCGCCACCCGCATCTCCGGCCCGCTTAGCGTGATGTTCAGCGTAGATACCAGCAGCACCGGGCCCACCATGCTCATTCTCTTCACGGTGGCCACCCTGATCTTCCTGCTCGTTGAAATCTCTTCCGTGTGGATCGGCGTCAACCTCTCCCGCACCATCACCTCCGCCGTGCACGACCTCTACGAAGCCACGGTCCGCATCCGCGAAGGCGATCTCAGCCACCGCATCCAGGTCAACGGCAACGATCAGCTTGCCGAACTCGGTACCTCGTTCAACATCATGGCCGGCAACCTCCAGCGCCTCCTCAGCTCGGAGAAGGAGCGCCAGCGCCTCCAGGCCGAACTCGAGATCGCCCGCGAAGTCCAGGCCCAACTCCACCCCAAGCCCATCCCCGGCCTCGGCCGCCTCAAAGTCGCCAGCATCTGCAACGCCGCCCGCATGGTCTCCGGCGACTACTTCGACTACCAGGCCGTATCGGACTCGCAACTCGCTGTCGTCCTCGGTGACGTTGCCGGCAAGGGCATCTCCGCGGCCCTTCTCATGGCCACCCTGCAGTCCGCCATGCGCAGCCAGCTCCGCCACTGCATGGAGACCGCGCAGGCCGCCGCCGTCGGCATGGGCGGCGGCTACGGTGCCCCCAAAGTCTCCACCGCCAAGCTTGTTTCCAACCTCAATCAGCAGCTCTACGCCTCCACCGCGCCCGAAAAGTACGCCACCTTCTTCTTCTCCGTCTACGACGATTCCACCGAGGTTCTCACCTATACCAATGCCGGCCACCTCTCCCCCATCCTGGTCCGCCAGGGGAAGGCCATTTACCTCGATTCCAACGGCATGGTGGTCGGCGCCTTCCCCTTCGCCCGCTACGGCGAAAGCACCATCAAACTGGAGTCCGGTGACCTCCTCGTCTTCTATACCGATGGAATCACTGAACCCGAAAACGCCTACGGCGAGCAGTTCGGCGAAGATCGCCTCGAACGCTTCCTCATCGACAACTCCGACCGCTCCGAATCCGAACTCGCCGCCCTGGTCGTCGAAGAGGTGGTCAAGTGGACCGCCTCTCCCGAACTGCAGGACGATATGACCATGCTTGTCGCCAGAAAAGTGTGAAATGAGGTAGCTGTGAAGTGAGGAAGATCCTCGGCAACGGACTTCTCGCCGTGAGCGCCGCCATCGTGCTCACCCTCGTCCTCGGCACGCTCGGCTTCGTCTACATCGCGGATTACCCCTGGCTCGATGCTTTCTACATGGCGGTCTTCACCGCCACCACCGTCGGCTACGGCGAACTGCACGCCATGAGCCCGGCCGCCCGCATCTTTAACTCTGTCTATATCCTGCTCAGCGTCGGCCTCCTGTTCCTCGCCATCGGCCTCATGACGCAGCGGATCGTCGCCGCCCAGTTCGGCAATCTCTTCGAGAAGAGGCGCATGAAGAAGATGATCGAGAAGCTCGACAAACACTACATCATCTGCGGCTTCGGCCGCGTCGGCCGCGTCGCCGCCGCGGAACTCCACACAGCCGGCGCGCAGGTCGTCATCATCGATCGCAGCGAGGAACGTGTCTCCTGGGCCATCCGCCTCGGCTACCTCGGCTGCCTCGGGGACTCCACCCGCGATGAGACCCTCCGCGAAGTCCACATCGAACGCGCCGCCGGGCTCGTGGCCGCCCTCGCCACGGACGCCGACAACCTCTTCGCCGTCATCTCCGCCAAAACTCTCAATCCCGCCATCCGCGTCTCAGCCCGCGCCGCCGAAGAAGAAGCCGAGCGCAAAATGCGCCAGGTGGGCGCCGACAACGTCTTCGCTCCCTATACAGCCGCCGGCACCCGCCTCGCTCAATCGCTCCTGAAGCCGCACGTCCGCCAGTTTCTCGATTTCGCCACCACGCCGCTCGGCGTCGACGTCCGTATCGAACAGGTGGAGGTGGCCGAAGTCAGCAACCTGGTGGGCAAGAGTCTCGCCGAAGCCCGCATCCGTGGCGAGATGCACGTCATCGTTCTCGCCATCCGCCGCTCCAGCGGCACCATGGAGTTCAACCCCCCAGCCGAAGCCTTGATTTGCGCCAAGGACTACCTCATCGTCATGGGGGAGCCCGACCCCCTCCGCCGCCTGGAGGCGCGCGTCACTGGAGTCACCGCATGAAAGTTCTCACTCCCGCGCAGATGCGCGAAGTCGATCGCCTCACCATCGAGGCGGGCATCCCCGGCCTCATCCTCATGGAGAACGCCGGCTGCCGCTTCGTCGAGTTTCTGGAGCGCCGCTTCGCCCCCCTCTCCCGCCACCGCATTGTCATTATCTGCGGTAAGGGCAACAACGGCGGCGACGGCCTGGTCATCGCCCGCCAGTTGAAAACCCGTATCGGTCCCACGTCCCTCGATGTCGTTCTCGGCTGGGGCCCCGGGGAGTTCCGCGGCGAGGCGGCTGAGAACTGGAAGATGCTGGAGGCCGTCGGCGTCCCGGCTTCCACCGAAATCACTCCTCGCATGAGGGCCGCCACCCTGGTCATCGACGCCCTGCTCGGCACGGGCCTCACCGGACCGGCGCGCGGCCGCGCCCTCGACCTCATCCGCGAGATGAACGATGGCTTCCCCGCCGCCGCGCTGGTCAGTGTCGATGTGCCCTCCGGCCTCTGCGAGTCCGGCGAAAGCGTGCGTTCCTCTCACACCGTCACTTTCACCGCGCCCAAGACTGACCTCGTTCTGCCGCCCACCTGCGATCGCGCCGGCGAGCTGCACGTCGCTCCCATCGGCATGCCCGCCGGTCTGCTCGATGAGAACCCCGACTTCTGGCTCGAACTCATCGAGCCCGCCCATTTCCACCGCCTTCTCGAACCGCGCCCGCCCGGTTCGCATAAAGGCGACTTCGGCCACGTTCTCGTCATCGGCGGCGCCGAGGGCAAAGGAGGCGCCGCCGCCATGGCCGGTTGGGCCGCGCTCAAGTCCGGCGCGGGCCTCGTCACCGTGGCCACAGCCGAGGCCGAGCGCCGCACCGTCACTGCGCTCGCTCCTGAACTCATGACCCAAAGCTGGGATGCCGATCCCGGCGAAAAGGACGTCCTCGCCGCCGGCCCCGGGCTCGGCACGGAGCCCCATCGCGTTGCCGCCATGCAGCGCCTCTTCGCCCAGTCCGCTCTGCCTCTGGTCGTCGATGCCGATGGCCTCAATGCCCTGGCCGGCACGGCCTTCCAGGGCCCCGGGCCCTGGCGTGTCCTCACCCCGCACCCCGGAGAAATGGCCCGCCTGGCCGGCTGCCGGACTTCCGACATCCAGGCCAATCGCATCGGCGTGGCCCAGCGCTTCGCCGTGGAGCGCCACGTTGCCCTGGTTCTCAAAGGGCAGCGCACCATCGTCGCCCTGCGCGACGGCCGTGTCTTTGTGAATCCCACCGGCACGCCCGCCATGGCCACCGCAGGCTCCGGCGATGTCCTCACCGGTCTCATCGCCGGCCTCATGGCGCAGTGGCCCGAGCACCGCGACCTCGCTCTCCTCGCCGCCGTCTGGCTTCACGGCCGCGCCGGCGAACTCGCCGCCGCCGCCCTGTCTGAACTCTCCCTCACCGCCACGGATCTGCTGCGCTTTCTCCCCGCCGCCATCCGGAATGCGCAAGCATGAGAGGTGATGCGCAAGCATGAGAGGTGACGCCCGAGCATGATCATCCGCAGCTTCGAAACCCGCTCCGAGGAGGAGACCATCGCCCTTGCCGCGCGGCTCGCCGCCGCTTGGACGCCCCCCTGCATCGTCCTCCTCATAGGAAATCTCGGCGCCGGCAAAACCACCTTCGCCAAGGGCGTGGCCGCCGGCATCGGCGCCGCTCGCCCCGAGGACGTCTCCAGCCCCACCTTCCCCCTGATTCATGAATACGGCGAAGACGGCGAGATGTACCACATCGACCTCTACCGTCTAGACACCCGTGAGGAAGTGGAGACCCTCGGCCTCGACGAACTCTTCGCCCGGCCCGCCATTGTCCTTCTCGAATGGGCCGAGCGCTTCCCCGAACTCATCCCCGAAAACCGCGTCGAGATCCGCATCCAGGCGCGCGACGACGACTCCCGCCACATCGAAGTCACTGAACTTCCTTAAACCCACCGTGAGTGGGGACAGACGGCCACGTCTACGCCGGGCCGCCTTTGGCCGCCGAACCCTCTGCTGAAGCTTTCTTGCAAGCGGAAGCTCGGCGCGGGTGGCAGGCCGGCGCCCTGCTACTGCTTCTTCGCCGGAGGCGGCGGTGTTGCCGCCGGCTTCTCCCCCGGTTTCTCCCCGGGCTTGTAGAGCGAAGGCTTCTTCTTGCCCGGCGCCACGCCTTGCTTCTCCGCCTCGATCTTGGCCTTGTCCTTCTCCGTCGCCTCTTTCTGCTCCGGAGTCATCAGCGCCTCACGCTCTTTCCTCAGATCCACTTCCTTCTGCTCCACGCTGCGCGTACGTTCCCGCAGATCCTGATCGCTCAACTCCGCACTGTCCCGCGTGGTCTCAATCGCCTGATCCAGCGCAAACTTGTAGCGGCCCACATCCGGACCTTGCAGTTGCGCGAACTTCTCCAGCGTTTCCAGCATCTCCTTCTCGGCCTTGGCCACCGCAGCCATGGAAGTGATCGGCTTCTGCCGCCGGATCGCGTCGTCGATGTTCGTGTCGATCGCCTCGATGATCTGCGTGTACTGCTCCAGCGTGTCGTGAATCAACCCGCTCCGCCCGGTCTTCTTCTGCGCGAAGAGCTGCTCCAGCAGATCGACCCGCTGTTGGGCGAAGCGCAGGTACAGAGGCAGACGGACGTCCGGCTCCTGGGCCACCCGCAACTGGTCCGCCTCGTCGTTGGTCAGGAAGTCCCGTTGGGCCGCCACCGGGAAGACGGTCAGGAGCAATGCAATCAGTAGCTTCATCCAGAACCTCCGGGGTCCTATTTGTCCATCACGCCGAGCAGGAACTCTTCGTGGATCACCGCCACCTGGTCGCGCGCCTTCTCCGCCGCCGGCCGGTCATCCATGCTGAGCGCAAGCACCAGATCGCCGAGCAGCCGCTCGATCTCCCGCGACTTTAACTCGCCTTTCTTATACTGCTTGCCGAGCTTGGACGGCTTGACCCCAATCGCGCGCAGCGACTCCAGCGCCACTTCGCAGCTCCCCGTGATGCCGTCGAGCATCTTCTGTAGATCCGCGCGGCTTCCGCTGTCTTTCACCAGTTGCCGCGCCGCCGCCGCCTGGTTCTCCGCCAGCGCGATCGCCAGTTCAAAACGCCTCTTCGGATCGGATTCCTTGCGGATCTCTTCCAGGCTTGTAGCGGGAGGCTGGCCTCCTGCCAGCATCGCCGTCAGCGCCACCAGCATCAGCTTCATCATCTCGCCACCTTTGCCAAGGCCTTGGCCCGTTCCCGTGCCTTGAACTCTTCATCCGGAAACTTTCCCTGGCTCATCGACAGGAACTTCTCGTACGATTCCAGCGCCGGTCTGTGCTGCCTCAGTGCATCCAGCATGGTTGCCCGGAAATAATAATACGCCGGAGTCTCCCCATTCAATTCACGCGCCTTCTCCAGGGTCATCAGCCCCTGCTCGTAGCGCTTCGTCAGCAGCAGCATCGCCGTCAGTTCGTTCCAGGCATCGCCTGCCGCCGGCTTCACCTTCACAGCGGCCAGGAACTGCGGCAGGGCCTCTTCGTAGCGCTTCTGGTCGCGCAGCAGCCTGCCGTAGAAGAGCCGCATGTCGAAGTTGCCCGGTTCCGCTTCCACCAGCTTTGCCGCCAGCGCGATCGCCTCTTCCGGGTTCTTGTTCCGCAAGTGAGCCGTCGCCAGCGCAAACAGGACCGCCGGTGTCGGGCTGCTCTTCCGCGCCAGTTCCAGGGCCTCGATCGCCTTCGGATACTCCCCTGCGTTGATCAGCAGGACGCCCCGCCGCTCCTGCGCCGCGGCGTTGTCCGGGTAGCGGGCATAGATCTCCGCCGCCTTCGCCGGCTGCTTGGTCTTCTCGTACAGGTCCGCCAGTTCCAGGCCCAGTCCCTCGTCCTTCGGGTTGAGTTCCAGGGATTTCGCAAACGCCGCCGCCGCCTTGACGAAGTCGCTCTGGCCTGAGGCCGCGCGTCCGGCCAGGTATAGCGCCTTCGGGTCTTCCGGCTTTGTCTGCAGGCACGCATCGAGCAGCGTGGATGCTTCGCCGAACTGCTCCCCTTTTACCAGCAACTGCGCCAGATTGAGCCGCGCCTCGTACAGGTCCGGCTTCAGTTCGAGCGCCTTGCGGAATCCCGCCATCGCCTCCACGTCGTTGCCTGCCAGTGACTGCGCCAGCGCCAGGTTGAACCGGATTGCGATGCTCTCCGGGTTCTTCTCCGCCAAAGGCTTCAGCAGTTCCACCGCCTGCGCATACCGCCCCGCGTCCAGGTGCGCACCCGCTTCCGCCAGCGGATCACCCTGCTGGAAAACGAGCAGCGCGCCAAGCATCAACCCGGCTAGGTCCACGACTCCATTCTATCCGCCCCGCTCCAGCTTTACCGTAGTCTGGCCATTGTGCGTCAATGCCACCGAGAAACCGTCGGAACTCACCGTCACGGCGGCCGGCGGCAGCGGCGGAATTGTTCTCACAATCGCGCGGTCTCGCATGCCCCAGATCGCCAGTTGGTCCGGATTCGCCGCAACCATGATGATCGAGTCCTGGGGCTGGTCCGGCGCCGTCAGGCCTGGTATCGAAAGTGCGCCGGCAGCCGCCTCCCGGGCTTCCTCTCTTACTCGGCGAAAAGTGGATTGGTCTCCGTCTGCAGGCGCCTCTGCCGGAACTCCACCGAAGCTCCAATGAACGAGACAAACAACGGATGCGGCTCCAGCGGCTTGGACTTGAACTCGGGATGGAACTGGCAGCCCAGGAAGTACGGATGATCCGGCAACTCGCAGATCTCCACGAACTTCCCGTCCTTCGACCGCCCCGTGATCCGCAGCCCGTGCGACGTCAACTGCTCTTCGAACTTGCGGTTGAATTCGTACCGGTGCCGGTGCCGCTCGCTGATCACTTCTTTTCCATACGCAGTTGCGGCGAACGAGCCTTCCGCTAATTGGCACTCGTAAGCGCCCAGTCGCATGGTCCCGCCCAACTCCTCCACACCCAGCAAATCCCGCAGCTTGTAGATCACCGGATACTGCGCCGCCGCGTCAAACTCGGTGGAGTCCGCGCCCTCCAGTCCACACACGTTGCGCGCAAACTCGATCACCGCCGTTTGCATCCCCAGGCAGATTCCGAAGTAGGGTACTTTGTACTCCCGCGAGTAGCGGATCGCCTGCAGCATGCCCTCCACGCCGCGCTTGCCGACCCCGCCCGGCCCCAGGATGCCGTCATAGTGCGCCAGGGTCTCCGCGCACCCGGGCCATTCCAGGTGCTCGGCTTCGATCCAGGTCATCCGCACCTTGACGTTGTGATGAATGCCGGCGTGCAGCAGCGACTCTTTCAGGCTCTTGTAAGCGTCTTCGTACTCAACATACTTGCCCACCAGCCCGATCTCTACCTGGTCCGCTGGGTTCCGCATTCGGTCCAGCATCGCGCGCCAGCTCGTCAGGTTCCGTTCTCCGGCGTTGGTGAGCTGCAGCAGTTCGACGATCCTGTCGTCCACGCCCTGCTCGGCGAACAGCACCGGGATCTGGTACACCGTGTCCACGTCGAAGCATGAGATCACCGCCTCGCGGTCCACGTCGCAGAACAGCGCGATCTTGTCCCGCTGGTCGTCCGGCAGCGGTCGCTCTGACCGGCATACCAGGATGTCCGGCTGGATGCCCATCGAACGCAGTTCCTTCACCGAGTGCTGCGTCGGCTTCGTCTTCAGCTCCTGCGCCGCCGCAATCCAAGGCACAAACGAAACGTGTACGAATAGCGTGTTGCGCCGCCCCAGTTCGTGCCTCATCTGCCGGATCGCTTCCGTGAACGGCTGCGACTCGATGTCGCCCACGGTGCCGCCGATCTCGCAGATCACCACGTCCACGCCTTCTGAAACTTTGTGCGCCGCCGCCTTGATTTCATTCGTCACGTGCGGGATCACTTGAACCGTCTTGCCCAGGTAGTCGCCGCGCCGCTCACGCGTGATGATCCGCTCATAGATCCGGCCCGACGTCAGGTTGTTGTTCTGCGACAGGTGCGCGTGCGTGAACCGCTCATAGTGGCCCAGGTCCAGGTCCGTCTCGGCGCCATCGTCCGTGACGAACACCTCGCCGTGCTGAAACGGGCTCATCGTCCCCGGATCCACGTTCAGATACGGGTCGAACTTCTGCATGTTGACCTTCAAACCGCGCGATTCCAGCAAACAGCCGATCGACGCCGCCGCGATGCCTTTGCCTAATGAGGAAACGACGCCGCCGGTAACAAAAATATATTTAGCCATGGTGCGAGACGGGGGTGGAAGATTCCTGAAATCTAATACTTACAGCTCGAAGGTCTTCTGGGGTGTCGACGCCGATGGTTTCGTAGCTGGTCTCGGCGACGCGGATCGCAATCCCGTTTTCCAGGGCCCGCAGTTGTTCGAGTTTCTCGGTCTCCTCGAGCGGACCCACCGGAAGCGACGAGTAGGAAAGCAGCAGTTCGCGGCGGTACACGTACAGGCCGATGTGCTTCCAATAGACGGCCTCGCCGCCGCGGTTGTACGGGATCGGCGAGCGGGAAAAGTACAGCGCGCGGCCGTCTCCGGCCGTCACCACCTTCACCACGTTGGGGTTATGGATCTCCTGATCGGAAGAAAGGCGCTTTTTCAATGTCGCCATTCCGCATTGAGAATCGTCTAACAGGGTAAGGATCGCTAGGTCTATGGCAGATGGATCGATCAAAGGCTCGTCGCCCTGGATATTCACCACCACCTCGGCGTCTGTCCGCCCGGCGGCCTCCGCCACGCGGTCCGTACCTGAAAGATGGTCCTCCCTGGTCAACGCCACTTCCGCCCCGAAACCTCGCGCCGCCGCCGCGATCCGCTCGTCGTCGGTGGCTATCAGCGTTCGCCCCAGCAGTTTCGACGCGCAGGCTCGTTCCCAGACGTGCTGGATCATGGGCTTGCCGGCCAAAGAGGCGATGGGTTTACCTGGGAAACGGGAGGACGCGTATCGAGCGGGGATGACTCCCAGGATTTTGGGGGGCACAATCGAGAATAGCACAAAAAGGGGCCATGTTATACTTGGGAGGCCCCAAAGTGAGGCGGGCTATGAATAAGCGGGTAAGTCCTTTATTTATCTGTCTCTTGGCCTTCGGTTTCGTCTTCCTCGCCGGCGTCGCTGCACAGCAGCCGAGACCCCAGATTACACCGCGCCCCAGGCCTGCCTCCGAAGTGCCCGAAAACGAACGGATTACGCCCAATATTCGCATCGACACCAACCAGGTGTTGATCCCCGTCACCGTCACCACCCCGCTCAATCAGTTCGTCACCGGAATGGAAAAGGAGAACTTCCGCCTCTTCGAAGACAAGGTGGAGCAGGAGATCGACTACTTCGCCAGTTTCGACGCGCCGCTCTCCATCGGCCTGGTCTTCGATGCCAGCGGTTCCATGGGCAGCAAGCTGACCAAGAGCCGCCAGGCCGCCGCCCAGTTTTTCAAGACCGCCAACCCCGAGGACGAGTTCTTCCTCATCCAGTTTAACGACCGGCCGCAACTCGTGGTCCCCTTCACCCAGAACACCGAAGACATTCAAAGCCGGCTCACCTTCACCCAGGCCAAGGGCCGCACCGCCCTGCTCGACGGCATCTACCAGGCGCTCCAGACCCTGAAGAAGGGCCGCAATCCTCGGCGGGCGCTGATCATCATCTCCGACGGCGGCGACAACTCCAGCCGCTATACCGAGAACGAAGTCCGCAACCTGCTCAAGGAAGCCGACGCCCAGATGTACGCCATCGGCATCTTCGAGCCGATCGGCTCGCGCGGCCGCACGGCCGAGGAACTCTCCGGTCCCGGCCTTCTCAGCGAACTCGCCGAGATGACCGGCGGCCGCCATTACCCCGTCGATAACCTCAACGATCTGCCTGACATCGCGGCCAAGATCGGCATCGTGCTGCGCAATCAATACGTGCTCGGCTACACGTCCAAAAACCTTACTCGCGACGGGAAGTACCGCCGAGTCACGGTAAAATTAAACCAGCCGCGTGGATTGCCGCCTCTGCGGGCAATGCACCGGCAAGGATACTATGCACCAAACCAGTAGGCGGGCGGCCATCTCCGTCATCCTGGCCGCCTCCCGCTCTCTCCTCGCGCAGCAGCCGCAGCAGCCTCAGACTCCCGACGACCAGTCCGTCATCCGCATCGACACGCGGCTGGTCGTGTTGCACTGCGCCGCCATGGACCGCAAGGGGAACCTCATCACAAACCTGCCGCAAAGCGCGTTCAAGGTCTACGAAAACAACGTCGAGCAGCCCATCAAACTGTTCCGCCGGGAAGATGTTCCGGTCTCACTCGGCATCATCGTCGACAACAGCGGAAGCATGCGGGACAAGCGCCAGCGCGTGGAAGCCGCGGCGATGAAGCTGGTGAAGTCCAGCAATCGCGAGGATGACGTCTTCATCGTTAACTTTAACGATGATGCTTACCTGGATGTGCCGTTTACGAACCAAATTGCGAAGCTGGAGGAAGGAATCGCGCGGATCGACTCCAAAGGCGGCACCGCCATGCGCGACGCCATCTCGATGTCGCTCGACTACCTCAAGCAGGAAGGCAAGAAGGACAAGAAGGTCCTCCTGGTAGTGACAGACGGCAACGACACCGCCTCCACCGGCATCACGCTGGAGCGGTTGGTGGAGAAGATGCAGAAGAGCGAAGCGCTCGTCTATGGCATCGGTATCCTGGCCAAGGAAGATTCGCGCGACCAGAAGAAGGCCCAGCGAGCCATCGACGCGCTGACAAAGGCTTCCGGAGGCGCCAGTTACTATCCTGGCGATGTCGCCGAGGTGGAGTCGATTGCAGAGCAGGTGGCGCACGACATCCGCAACCAATACGTGATCGCCTACTCGCCGTTGAACCAGAATCTGGACGGCACCTACCGGACCATTCGCGTGACGGCCAACAACAAGCAGTACACAGTGCGAACCAGGACCGGCTACTACGCTACGCCCGACGCGAAGAAGAAGGGGAGCTGACCGTGCTCGGATACCTCTGGAAAGTGACCAAGGGGTACCGCTTTACTCCGTGGCGCAGCCCGTATTTGCGGTGGCGGATCGAGACGTATTGGGGCACGCCGGCGGAAGAGATCGGGGCAGGGGAGTTTCTTCGTTTTGCGTGGCGCCATCGCGCGGATTTCCTGCGTTTTCTGCGCTGGACGGACCGGATGGCGAAGGGGTAGAGCCGCGTGCGGGTTGCCCCGCTTGGCGGCCCTGCGGTACAAACAAGGGTTCCGATGTCGCACCCCCAGCCAGTTCCTGAGACCGCGGCCCAGTCGCTTTCCGTGAAGCGGGCCCAGGTGGATTTTCACAATTTCGCTTCTCTGGGGGAGCCCGAGCGGGCGCTGGCCGCCTACGCCGACGAGAACTTCCGGCGCGGCTCGATCCTGACTGCCAATCGCGACTTCTGCCCATCGCTCAGTCCTTTTCTGGAAGTGGGCGCCAACGCCGGGCACACCTCCTATCTGCTGGCGAATGACTTTGCGGCGGAAGGATTTGCGCTCGACCTTTCGGCGGACGCGCTGCGGCACGGACAGTTCCTACGGACGGCCTGGGACTTGAAACGTTCGCCGCTGCTGACGGCGGGCGACGCCACGCGCTTGCCGTTTCGAGATAACTCGCTGGCGTTCGTGATGACCTTCCAGACGCTGTCGCAGTTTCAGGACATGGAGACGGTGATCCGGGAAGTGCACCGCGTGCTGGCGCCGGGCGGGGTGTACTATTTCGCCGAAGAGCCGGTGCGGCGAAAGCTGTCGCTGCGATTGCACCGGGCGCCGTATCCGGAACGGATGAAGCCCTGGGAGAAGCGGCTTTACGAGAACGGGCTTCTGGATTTCATCGCGATGGATGTGATCGGGGCGCACCAGGAAGAGTCGTTTGGGATCCGGCAGAACCATCGCTACGGGCTGCGCGAGTGGTCCGAGATGCTCTACCGGTACTTTGAAGAGCTGCGGCTGATCACGTTCCCGAGGCAGCGCGGCTGGTCGAATCAGTTCGTGATGTCGGCGCTACGGATGCTGCCGGGCAACGCCGAGCCGCGCATCGCGTCGGCGCTGGGCGCGACGCTGGCGGCGTTCTGCCGCAAGCCGGGCCGGCTGCCGGAGTCGCTTCCTTTGAAAGACGCGCTGGCTTGTCCCGATTGCGGCGCGGCCCTGCCGTTCGAGGAACAGGCGTTGCTATGCCCGGCCTGCGGGTATCGGGCTTCCAACGATGGCGGAGTGTTCAACCTGTTGAGCACCGCGCTCAAGGCCGAGCTCTATCCCGGCGCGCGGCCGGACACTCTGGACTTCTCCAAGCCGGGGCACGAAGAGGGGTTGCTGGAGGGTTTTCACGAGTTGGAAGGCGACTTCGGCGCCAAGTACCGCTGGATCGGGGCGCAGGCCAAGGCTCGGCTGAAGAGGATGCGGACAGGGCCACAGGTTCTTCGGGTGCAAGGCTATTCGCCGTACGTGGCGAAGGTGGACTTGAAGGCGAACGGGGTGGCGCTAGGGAGCTGGAAACTGGACCGTCCGGGTCTGTTTATTTTGGAGGCTCCGGTGGCGGAAGCTGCTGAATACATGGTGGATATCCTCGCATCGCCGACCTTCGCGGAGCCGGGGGAGGGTGCCCGGACTCTTTCGGTGAATTTAAGTCTGCTGCGGCTGCAACCGCCGGAAGCGTAAGCACTTTATTTCAGGGCCTGGAACTTTTTCGCCAGAAGAAGTGTCTTTAACAATATCGGCGCTGCCGTAAAGCGGCAAAGGCGCTACAATGGCTCTGCGGAGGCATCCATGCAGCCGGCTCAACACGAATCCGAGCTCGGTCACGATCTCGCCACCCCCGAATGGCCGGGATGGCAAGACGAGGGGTGTCTGCTTGAGGATCTTCGATCCGGGACGGAAGCGGCTTACGAGGCGCTTTTGGAGCGGTTTCAGTCGCCAGTATTTCATCTGGTACGGCGGCTGATCGACGATCCCAACGAAGCGGCCGACGTGGTGCAGGACGTCTTTTTGAAGGTGTTCCGCAGCGTAGGCAGTTTCCGCGGCCAGAGTTCGCTCAAGACTTGGGTCTATCGAATCGCGGTCAATGAGGCGCACAATCGCCGCCGCTGGTTCAGCCGCCACCGACGCGCCGAGGTGGGCCTGGAGACGGACGGAGACGGTCTGGATTATCTTGACCAGCTCAGCGACTCCACACGGTCCCCCTATGATCTAGCTTTGAACGAGGAGTTCAAGACGGCCATCGAATCCGCCTTGGCGACCCTCAGTCCGGTGTTCCGTTCAGCCGTTGTGCTGAGGGACCTGGAGGATCTTAGCTATGAGGAAATTGCCGACGTACTGGATGTATCGCTCGGCACGGTGAAATCCCGGATCCTGCGAGGGCGAGAATCGCTGCGCAGGGCCCTAGTCGAACAGTTGGAACCGTCCCGCGCGCTGGAGTTCCTGCCGCAGACGGTCACCGACTAGAGGTCTGGATTGTGATGGACTGCCAACAAGTCAAGTTGATGCTCTCCTCCTTCCAGGATGGGTGTGTCGTGGAGTCGGAACGACGCGAGATCCAGAACCATTTGGGTCGATGCGGGCCTTGTTCGCTCCAATATGGACAACTGGAGATGGTGCGGCAGACGCTGCGCGCCATGCCTAGGCGTCCGATGCCCGCCCACCTGGCGTACTCGTTGCGATCGATCGCCTCCCGCGAGGCCGCGCGGCGGCGTTACTACGCCGGATTCCGCGGCTATGTGCGGAGCGTGGCGGAGTGGATCGCCTTGACGAAGGACAACTTGATGAGGCCGTTTGCGCTGCCTGCCGCCGGGGGGATCGCGTCCGCCGTATTCCTGTTCGTGATGGTGATGACAAACTTCCAGGGCATCGTCCGTCAGCATGCCAATGATGTTCCGCTGGCGCTGGCGACGGAGCCGACCGTTCGCAGCGTGTTTCTGGATATGGCCGGCGACAACGAAGTGACGCTGGATCTGTATGTGGACGAGCAGGGCCGTGTGCTCGACTATGCATTCCCGGACGGTTCGGGATCGATCAAAACGACGCTACTCCGCCGCAACCTGGAAACCACGCTGCTGCTTTCTGAGTTCAACCCTGCCACCACCTTTGGCAGGCCAGTTTCAGGCTGGGTGCGGGTGAAGTTCACCGGCCGCAGTCAGATTGACGTCAAGGGCTGATTGGGCCGGCCACTCGGACAGCACTTCCTTTTTCAGCGCTCCATTCTGGAGCGCATTGCTGCGTCCGCGCTTCCTTCTCCTCCCCCTCTCTGCATTGAAATCGGGCCGGGCCCGGGTGCGCTCACCGAATTGCTGCTGGAGCGCACGGAGCGGCTGTTGGCGGTGGAGTTGGACCCGGCGTTGGCGGAGAACCTGCGCCGGCGATATGCGGGGGAGCCGCGTTTTTCGCTGATCGAGGGGAACGTGCTGGAGACGGATTTGCGCGGCCTGGGTCCGGCGGTGGTGTGCGGGAACATCCCGTACTACATCACCTCGCCGATCATCGAGCGGGCGCTCGCGCTGGGGCCGGATCTGATCCGGGCGGTGTTCCTGATCCAGAAAGAAGTGGCGGACCGGCTGGCGGCGGAGCCGGGATCGAGGGACTACGGGTATTTGACGGTGGCGACGCAGGCGCTGTGCACTGTGGAGAAGCTGTTCGTGGTGAAGCCCGCGTCGTTCCGGCCGCCGCCGAAGGTGGACAGCGCGGTGGTGCGGCTGGCGCCTCGGCCGGCGCCGCTGGTGGAGGATTATGGAGCGTTCCGGCGGTTTGTCTCGCGGTGCTTCCAGCAGAAGCGGAAGACATTGCGGAACAACCTGGGGCGAGCGGATGTGCCCTATGCGGGAATGCGGGCGGAGCAACTGACGCTGGCCCAACTGGTTGAGTTGTTCCTGGCCGTCAAGTCCGGCTGACTACTGTTTCCTGCACTTATACTCGATCACCATGTCGCCCATGCCTTTGCCTGAGAGCGTGAGCGTGTCGCCGCCGCCGTGCTTGCCGGTGTAGTTGATAGTCATCTCGTTGTCCTGGATCTTGACCTTGAGCGAGAACGAGATGTTGCCGTTTTCCACCTTGCCGTTCTCGATGACGGACTTGCCAAACATCTCGCTGATGGCTTCGCCGGTGAGTTTGGCGCCGTCCACTTTGAAGATGAAGGTGCGTTCGATGGTGCCGTTGGGGCCTTCGGCGGTACCTTTCCAGGTGCCGGCGAGGTCGGCGGCGAAGGTGGTGAGGGCGAAGAGCACGGATAGGGCGAGGATTCGGATCATGGGCAGGCTCCTTTGCGTTGCACGGCCAGTATACACCGGGCGTGCGATACTGAAAGATTCATGGTCCGAGTTCGTTTTGCCCCTTCCCCCACAGGCTATCTGCACATCGGCAGCGCCAGGACGTTCATCTTCAATTGGCTGTTCGCGCGCCGTCAGCAGGGCACGATGATCCTGCGCATCGACGACACCGACATCGAGCGCAACACGCAGGCTTCGCTGGATTCGATCTACGACGGGTTGAACTGGCTGGGGCTGGGCTGGGACGAGTTTTACCGGCAAAGCGACCGTTTCGACCTTTACACGAAGGCCGCCTGGGAGGTCTTCGAGAAGGGCCACGCCTACCGCGACTTCACGCCGATGAACGCGGCTCCGGAAGAGCCGGCGAGCCAGGGCGGCTGGTTGTGCAATCCGGGGATGCGCGAATTGTCGCGGGAAGAGAGCGACCGGCGGGCGGCGGCGGGCGAACCGTTTGTGCTGCGCTTCCGCGTGCCGCGCGATCCGGTGCGCGAGGTGTCGTTCAAGGACCTGGTGTACGGCGAGCAGTCGAAGTCCACCGCCGACATCGAAGACTTTGCGCTGCTGCGTTCGAGCGGCGCGCCCACCTACCACCACGCTTCGTGCGTGGACGATTTCGATTTGAAGATCTCGCACATCGTGCGCGGGCAGGATCACCTTTCGAACACGTTCAAGCACATCCTGCTGTTCGAGGCGCTGGGCGCCGAGGCGCCGGAGTTTGCGCACCTGCCGCTGCTGATTGCGCCGGACGGGGCGAAGCTTTCCAAGCGCAAGCATGGGCCGGTGGTGGCGGTGATGACCTATCGCGACGCGGGCTTCCTGCCGCAGGCGTATGTGAACTTCCTGTGCCTGCTGGGCTGGAACCCGAAGGACGACCGCGAGAAGATGTCGATCGAGGAGCTGACGGCGGCGTTCTCGTTTGAAGGCGTGAACCGGTCGAACGCGGTGGTGAACTTCACGGAGGAAGACCCCGTAGATCCGAAGGCGCTGTGGTTGAACTCGCAGCACCTCTACGCGCTGAGCCACGACGAACTGGCGGCGTTGTTGCAGCCTGTGTTTGAAAAGGCCGGTTATGCGGCCACGGCGGAGAAGACGCGGGCGGTGACGCCGCTGATCCAGGAACGGATCAAGACGCTGAACGACGCGCCGGCGGTGGCGGACTTCTTCTTCCTCGACCGGCTCGTGCCGTATGATGCGGCGGAGCTGATCCCGCAGAAAGGCGATGCGGAGATGGCCTCGAAGGTGCTGCGCCACGCTCGAGCAGTGCTGGAGACGGCCGAGTTTACGCACGCGGGCCTGGAAGGCGCGCTGCGGACGGCGGCGACAGAGCTGGGCGTCAAAGCCGGGCAGATGTTCCAGCCGATCCGCGTGGCCGTGTGCGGACGAAAGAACGCGCCGCCGCTGTTTGAAACGTTGGAAGTGGTGGGCCGCGACGCCTGCCTGAAGCGCATCGACCAGGCGGTCGAACTGCTCAACCGATAGGAAGACAAAATGAGCGAAGCCCCCACAACCAATGGCGCAGGCTCAACGGAAGCACCGCGCCCCTCGAATTTCGTCCGAGACATCATCATGCAGGACATCGCCGCCGGCAAACACGGCGGGCGCGTGCACACGCGGTTTCCACCGGAGCCGAACGGGTATCTGCATATCGGCCACGCGAAGTCGATCTGTCTGAACTTCGGCCTGGCGCGGGAGTTCAACGGCAAGTGCAACCTGCGGTTCGACGATACAAACCCTTGCAAGGAAGAGGTGGAGTATGTTGAATCGATCGAGCGCGACGTGCGCTGGATGGGCTTCGAGTGGGACGGGCTGTACTACGCGTCGGATTACTTCGGGCAGCTCTACGAATGGGCGATCGAGCTGATCAAGAAGGGCAAAGCCTATGTCTGCGACCTGACGGCGGACCAGGTGCGCGAGTACCGCGGGACGCTGACGGAGGCGGGCAGGGAGAGCCCTTACCGCGAGCGGCCGATCGAAGAGAACCTCGACCTCTTCGTGAGAATGAAGAACGGAGAGTTTCCGGACGGCAGCCGGACGCTGCGGGCGAAGATCGACATGGCTTCGCCGAACCTGAATATGCGCGACCCGGTGCTGTACCGCATTCTGCGGGCGTCGCATCACCGCACGGGCGACACCTGGTGCATCTATCCGATGTACGACTACGCGCACGGGCAGAGCGACTCGCTGGAAGGGATCACGCACTCGATCTGCACACTGGAGTTCGAAGACCACCGGCCGCTGTATGAGTGGTTCATCGAGCAGTTGGGGATCTTCCCGTCGCGGCAGTTCGAGTTTGACCGGCTGAACCTGACCTACACGATGCTGAGCAAGCGGCGGCTGCTGCAGTTGGTGCAGACGAAGGTGGTGAACGGCTGGGACGACCCGCGCATGCCGACGTTGAGCGGCATCCGGCGGCGCGGTTACACGCCGGAGGCGCTGCGGCTGTTCTGCTCGCGGATCGGCGTGTCGAAGACGAACGGCATCATTGAGCTGGGTTTGCTGGAGCACTCGCTGCGCGAGGATCTGAACAAGCGGTCGCCGCGCGTGATGGCGGTGCTGAAGCCGCTGAAGCTGGTGATTGAGAACTATCCGGAAGGGCAGATCGAGCAGATGGAGGCGGTGAACAACCCCGAGGATCCGTCGGCCGGGACGCGCAAGGTGGAGTTCTCGCGCGAGCTGTACATCGAGCAGGACGACTTCCGGGAGACGCCGCCGAAGGGCTACTACCGGCTCTATCCGGGCAACGAAGTGCGGCTGCGGTACGGGTATCTGGTGCGCTGCACGGGCGTGGTGAAGAACGAGGCCGGGGAAGTGATCGAGGTGCGCTGCACCTATGATCCGGCGACGAAGGGCGGCAACACGCCGGACGGCCGGAAGGTGAAGTCCACGATTCACTGGGTGTCGGCGGCGCACGCAATTGATGCGGACGTCCGGCTGTACGAGAATCTCTTTCTGAAGGAAGACCCGAACGACGTGGAGCCGGGCAAGGACTGGACGGACAACCTGAATCCGAAGTCGCTGGAAGTGCTGACGGGCTGCAAGATGGAGCCTGGCCTGGCCGAGGCGAAGGCAGGCGACGGGTTCCAGTTTGAGCGCATGGGCTACTTCTGCGTGGATCCGGACTCGACGCCGGAGAAGCTGGTGTTCAACCGGACGATTGGATTGCGAGACACCTGGGCCAAGATCGAGAAGGCCCAGAAAGCAGATCAGAAGGCGGGGAAGAAATGATCATTCTTGGCATCGGCGGCCTGCTGAAAGATGCGGCCTGCGCGATTCTGAAAGACGGCGAGCTGGTAGCGGCCGTCGAGCAGGACAAAGTGCACGCGCATCACGGCACGGCGCACGCCGGGCTACCGCTGGAGGCGGCGCGAGCGGCGCTGCACCTGGCAGGGGCGAAGGCGGCCGATGTGCAGACAGTGGCGCTGGCGCGCCCGTTCCCGGAGCGGCACGGGACGCGCCACCTGCATCTGGAATTTCGGGATCATTTCCCCAGCGCGCGCGTGGTGAGCGTGGAGCATCACCTGGCGCACGCGGCGTCGGCTTACTACGCGTCGCCGTTTGAAAATGCGACGGTGCTGACGCTGGACAACGCGGGCGACTTCCGCTGCGGAACGCTGTGGCGGGCCGAGGGCGTGGAACTGCACCTGGAGCGGGAGGTTTCGTATCCGGATTCGCTGGGCGACCTGTACAGCCGCGTGACGGAGCTGCTGGGTTTCAAGCCGGGCGCCGATGAACACAAGGTGCAGTGGCTTTCGACTTGGGGCGAGCCGGCGTTTGCGGGCGTGTTCCGGCAGATTCTGGCGCGTCCGGGCGTAGGGCTGCGCGTGGACCAGAGCTGGTTCGATGCGGACCGTGGGGGCAACGGCGGATTCGGCGCGCGGTTCTATGAAGCGATCGGACTGGAAGACGGCGCGGAGATTCCGGCGGAGCTGCGACCGGTACTGGCGGCGAGCTTGCAGCGCGCGACGGAAGAGATGGTGATGGAGCTGGCTGGGACGGGCGAGAACCTGTGCCTGGCGGGCGGCCTGGGGTTGAACGCACTCCTGGTGGCGGCGCTGGAAAAGAGCGGGCTGTGGAAGAAGGTGTTCGTGCAGCCGGCCGCGGGCAACAGCGGGACGGCGATCGGCGCGGCGTACCAGGCGTGGCACGGGACGCACGGCGAGACGCGACGGGCGCCGATGACGACGCTGTGTCTGGGGCCGGAGTCGAGTCCGGAGCAGATCAAGAAGGTGCTGGAGAACTGCAAGCTGCGATTCCAGTATCTGCTGACCACGGACGAGGTGCTGTCGGCGGCGGTGGAGCAGTTGCAGGCGGAGAAGATTTTGGCGTGGATGCAGGGCCGGATGGAGTTTGGCCCGCGGGCGCTGGGGAACCGGTCGATTCTGGCATCGCCGCTGAATCCGTATTCGACGGAGAACCTGAACGTGTTTATCAAGCACCGGGAGTCTTTCCGGAAGTTCGCGGCTTCAGTTCCGGCGGAACTGGCGGGCGAGTACTTCGAGGTGGGACAGAACGCGCGGTTCCTGACCACGGTGGGGCGCGTGAAGGAAGCGCACCGGAAGACGTTCGAGAGCGCGGTGCTGGGCGACGGACTGGTGCGCGTGCACGCCGTGGACGCGGGCGAGAATCCGCTGTTCCACAAGCTGCTGCACGCGTGGGGCAGGAAGACCGGGCTGCCGGTGCTGTACAACACGTCGTTCAACCTGTTTGGGGATCCGATGGTGTGCACGCCGAGGGATGCGGTGCGGAGCTTCTATTCGAGCGGGATCGATTCGATGGTGGTGGGGCACTTCCTGCTGGAGAAGTAGGGCGGGCTCCCCGGCTCACACGGCTCTGTGTTTTCGGCGGGCGCGCTTGAAGTCCGCCACGATGTCATCTTCCGTGGCGCCAGCGACGGCGAGGAGCGCTTGCACCTTCTCGCCAGCGATACGGAGGGCTTCGAGTTCCGCGTGGGTCGGCTTCGGCTTTGTAGGGATGTAGATGCCGATGGTGGAGCCGTGGCGCGTAATGGCAACGGGTTGGCTGGCTTCCAGGTAGGATGCGAGGTTCTCCCGAAACTCCCGGATTCCGACTTTGGTGGTGTGCATGGCCGCCCTCACTTGTGTACACAGTGATAGCACACAATGTGAATCACAACGCCCGCAGCGGCAGGGCGCGGGGGCGTTTGGCGGTGGCGTCGAAGATGGCGTTGGCCATGGCGGGGGCTACGGCGAGGATGGGGGTTTCGCCGGCTCCGGCGGAGGGCTCTTCTTTGCGGTCGAGGAGGAGGACTTCCATCTTCGGGGGGACGTCGTGGAAGCGGGTGACTTTGTAGCCGGAGAAGCGGCCGTTCTTGAGGCGGCCGTTTTCAAATTCGATCTGTTCGCGGAGGGCGGCTCCGAGGCCCATCAGGATGCAGCCTTCGACTTGAGAGCGGGTGTTGGCGGGGTTGAGCAGCGCTCCGCACTCGAAGGCCTGGACGATTTCCAGGAGGCGGGGCATGCCGGTGTTGGGATCGACCTCGACCTCGACGCAGGCGGCCACTACGGAGTTCTTCTCCGTGCCGCAGGCGAGGCCGATGCCGCGGTTGGGGGCGCGTTTCGCTGGTCGGCGGCGGGCCCAGCCGAAGCGTTCGGCGGCGGCGGTGAGGACGGCGCGGATGCGCTGGTTGTCGAGATGGGCGAGACGGAAGTCGAGGGGGTCCTGGCCGGCGGCGGCGGCGAGTTCGTCCATGAACGCTTCGCGGGCGAAGTTGTTGGCGGTGGAAGCGAGCGCGCGGTAGGAGCCCTGGCGCAGGGGTGCGTCGCAGGGGACGTACTGTTCCTGCTTCGACGCGATGCGGTAAGGGGTCTGGAGCGCGGCGGTGCCGGAGTTGTAGTTGGTGAACTGCCAGGATTCGATGACGCCCTGGGGGCTGAGTTTGGCGGCGGCGTCGATCAAGGCGGCGGGGCGGAAGTAGGCCCACATGAACTCTTCGGCGCGGGTCCAACGGACTTTGACGGGCTTACCGGCGGCCTTGGCGAGGCGGGCGGCTTCGAGGGCCGCTTCGCCGGTGTGCTTGCCGCCGAAACCGCCTCCGAAGTCGGGGACGATGACGCGGACTTGGGTTGTGGAGAGATGGAAGGACTGGGCCAGGGAGTCGCGGACACTGAAGGGGTTGCTGGTGCCGGTCCAGACGGTGAGCTTGCCGGCGCTCCATTCGGCGACGGCGGCGCGGGGCTCCATGGGGGCGTGCTGAACGTAGGCGGTGTGGTACTCGGCCGAGTGGGTTTTGCCGGCGAGGGGCTCGACGCGCTGTTTGGCTTTGGCGCGGAGGTCTTCGAAGAGGGTGGGAGTGGAGGATTGAGGAGCAGACTTCCAGCGGGCGGTGGCGGCGAGGGTTTCCAGGGCTTTGCGGGCGGCGTAGGAGGTGCGGGCGGTGCAGCCGGCGAAGTCGCCGTCGCGAATGGCGGTGACGCCTTCGAGTTTGTTGGCGGGATCGAGGTCGATGGATTCGAGCGTGGCCCCGTAGGCGGGCGGGCGGAGGACGGCTCCGTAGAGCATGCCTTCGCGGGTGACGTCGCTGGGGTACTTGTGTTCGCCGGTGGCGATGTCGCGGGCGGCGAGGTGCCAGTGGGGCTTGCCGAGGACGGTCCATTCTGAGGGCGAGCGGAGGGCCTGGCGCGCGGCGGCGGCGGCCTGGCGGACGGCGGGGATGGTGCCGGGCGTGGTGCGGCTGCCGGCGGTGATGCCGTCGTTGGGGGTGCGATCGGTGTCGGCGAGTTGGACGCGGACTTTGCTGAGCGGCACGCCGAGCTCTTCGGCGGCGGCCATGGCGATTTCGGTGCGGGCGCCCTGGCCCTCTTCCACTTTGCCGCTGAAGACGGTGGTGATGCCGTCGTCGCCGAGGTGAAGGCGGGCGGCGACGGTCTGGGCTCCGGCTTCGGTGGCGTAGACGGTGACGAGGAGGCCGGCGCCGAGGGTGAGGAAGAAGTCGCGGCGATCGATCTCGAAAGTATAGAGGGGGCCTTCGCGGAGTTCGAAGCGCTCGGGCTCGTGGGGGTCACTTGGCAGCATTCGGAGCCTCCTTGCGGGTCGAGGCGGCGCGGTGGACGGCGGCAAGGATGCGCGGGTAGCCGCAGCAGCGGCAGAGGCTGCCGTCAAGGGCTTCGAGGATCTCGGCGTCGGTGGGCTTGGGGTGCTGCTCCAGCAGGGCGGCGGTGCGGAGGACCATGCCGGCGGTGCAGTAGCCGCACTGCATGGCGCCTTCGTCAATGAAGGCCTGCTGGACGGGGTGGAGGACTGCGCCCGTGGCGAGGCCTTCGATGGTGGTGACCTGTTTGTTCTGGGCGGAACGGATCGGAGTGATGCAACTGGCGATAGGGCGGCCATCGAGGAGGACCGTGCAGGCGCGGCATTGGCCTTCGCCGCAGCCGTACTTGGTGCCGGTCAGGTTGAGGTCTTCCCGGATGACTTCGAGGAGAGGACGGTCAGGCTCGGTGTCTACGGTGCGGGCCTGACCGTTGACGGTGAAGCGGAAGGTGGGCACGGTGGAGCCTCCGCTCACAGGATAACCGGGATGGGCGGATTCAGCGAGGGCGGAAGACCCACCACTCGCTGACGGCGAAGTTGAGGAGGGCGGCGAGGGCGATGGAGATGAGGTTGGCGAGCAGCAGGGGGAGATGGAAAGCGCCGGCGAAGATGCGCATGAAGACGAGGTTCGCGAGGAGCGAAACCAGGCCGTTGCCAAGGTGGAAACGAAGGATGCGGGCCATGCGCGTGCCGGATTCGCCGCGGCGGTCGCGCCAGGTCCAGATCTCGTGCCAGGCGAAGTTGTGGAGGACGGCGGTTTCCACCGCGGCGGCCGTGGCGATGAGGTAGTGCCAGTGAAGAACCTTGGCGAAGAGAGAAAGCGCGGCGAGTTGGACTGCGATGCCGATGAGGCCGACGGCGTTGAACTTGAGCCAGCGGGCGCCGAGTTTCACAGCCATGCCGCTACCACTTGGTCTCTTCCCGGTAGAGCTGGGCGGCGTGGCGGACGGTGGAGTTGACGAGGATGAAGGCCATGCCGATGGCGCCGCAGACGCCGCCGACGTCGAAGAGTTTGTAGTGGTGGCCGAAGATGTTGACGATGGGGCGGTAGAAGAGGAAGGCGTTGCCGGTGAGGAGGAGGATGCGGAGTTCGGTGGGGCCGAAGAAGCCGGCGCTCATCTGGAAGCGGCCCAGAGCATAAGTGGCGAGGAATGTTTCGATGCTCACGAGCAGGTACCCGATCAAGAGGGCCATGGAGATGGGGAAGCTCATGATGTCGCCGAGGCCGAGGCCGGAGATGAGGAAGACGCTGCCGATGGAGTCGAGGACGTGGTCGAGGTAGAAGCCGTAGCGGGGGCGCTGGAGGTTGCGGACGCGGGCGACGGTGCCGTCGAGGGAGTCGCCGAACCAGTTCAGGACGAGGAAGACGGCGACGAGGGAGAGGCCGATGGGTTTGTCGATGGAGGCGTACCAGTAAGAGAGGCCGGCGCCGATCATGGCGAGGAAGCCGAGGGCGGTGAGGTGGTCGGAGTTGATGGCGCGCGGGAGGTGCTCGGCGATCCAGATGAGGAGACGCTTTTCGGCGGAGGCCGTGAGGCTGGAGTGTTCGCGGGCGGCCTGTTTGAATTCGCTCATGCGGCGGTACTGCCGCAATTGTAACGGGAGAATGGCGCGGGAACAAAGTGCGCGCGGTGGAGTCCATAGGGGCAGAAGATTCGCTCGCAAGAGCGCCGGCGCTCGAACGAAGAAAGGCAAGAGGCCATGTTCGAGCAGAGCTTTGTGGGAGTCGCTGCGAAAACGAACCGGGGTGCGCCGCTGGCGCTCTCTCTCATTCTGCAATTCAGCCTGGTGGGGACGGCGCTGCTGGTGCCGCTGCTCAATCCAGAGATTCTGCCCCGCGCCGTGTGGTCGGCGCTGCCGTTAGCCGCGCCGCCGCCGCCCGCACCTCCCCCGGCGGCGGCGCCGGTGATGCAGCAGGTGATGAAGACGGTGCGGAGCGTGATGGCCGGGGCGGTGATGCTGCTGCCGACCCGGATTCCGGAGAAGGTGCGGATCATCGATGACGGGGAGATGACGGCGGCGGTGAGTGGAACGAAAGATGGAGTGATTGGCGGTATGCAGAACGGCGTGCCGGACGGGGTGGTTCATTCGGTGATGTCGGATGCGGCCAGGATGGCGCCGCCACCGGCAGTGGCCGAGCCGGCCAAGGCGGCCGCGGCGCCGAAGCCGATCATCCGGCAGAAGATCGGTGGCAACGTGCAGGAGGCGATGCTGATTTCGCGAGTGATTCCGGTGTATCCGGTGCTGGCGAGGCAGGCGCGCGTGGAAGGCAAGGTGGTGTTCGCGGCGGTGATCAGTGTACATGGGACCATCCAGTCGCTGAAGGTGATGAGCGGCCCAGCCCTGCTGGTGCAGGCGGCGATGGATGCGGTGAAGCAGTGGCGGTACAGGCCGACGCTGCTGAATGGCGACCCTTGTGAAGTAGACACCGTGATTGAGGTGAACTTCACGTTGAACAGGTGACGCCGCAGGCGAGCGGGGCTGTGATAAGCATGAGTAGACATGCGAATTGCAGCCCCCTTCCTTTGTCTGTTGATGCCATTGATGATGGCCGGTGCGCAGAAGCACATCGTGCTGGTGAGCGGCGATGAGGAGTACCGTTCGGAGGAGGCGCTGCCGCAACTGGCGAAGATCCTCACGGAGCGGCACGGGTTCAAGTGTACGGTGCTCTATGCGATCGATCCGAAGGACGGGACGATCAATCCGAATGTGCAGAACAACATCCCAGGGCTGGAGGCGCTGGACCACGCGGACCTGATGATCATGGCGCTGCGCTTCCGCGACCTGCCGGACGCGCAGATGAAGCACATTGTGGATTACGTGGAGGCCGGCAAGCCGGTGATCGCGCTGCGGACGTCGACGCACGCGTTCAACATCAAGAGCAGCCCGACGTATGCCAAGTGGAGTTGGAACAGCAAGGAGTGGGACGGCGGCTTCGGGCGGCAGGTGCTGGGCGAGACGTGGATCAAGCATCACGGCAAGCATGCGGTGCAGAGCACGCGCGGGGTGTTCGCGCCGGGCGTGGAGAAGCATCCGATTCTGCGGGGGATCCGGAGCGGCGAGATCTGGGGGCCGAGCGACGTGTATGAGACGAAGTTCCCGCTGGCTGGGGACGCGAAACCGCTGGTGCTGGGGCAGGTATTGAGCGGGATGAAGCCGGACGATGCGCCGGCGGAAGGCGCGGTGAACGACCCGATGCGGCCGGTGGCCTGGACGAAGAGCTACAAGGGTGGCAGGATCTTCACGACGACGATGGGGGCGGCGACGGACCTGGAGAACGAAGCGCTGCGGCGGCTGGTGGTGAATGCGGCTTACTGGGCGATGGGAATGGAGAAGAAGATCGGAAAGAAGGGCGCGGATGTGAGGCTGGTGGGCGAGTACAAACCTTCGCCGTTCAAGTTCAACGGGTTTGTGCCGGGAAGGAGGCCGTAGGGAAGGGCACCGTCCCCGTGGGAGGGGACGGTGCTGAAATCGAGGGGATTACTTGCGGCGGCGGGAGAGGAAGCCGAGAGCGGTGAGACCCAGGCCGGCCAGCGCCCAGGTGGAGGGCTCGGGGACCTGCGCATTCAATTCGCCGGCGGCAATATTGCCCTCGCCGGCGATCGCGAGATCGTATGAGCCGGCATCCTCATTGCTGAAGCCGGTGGTGATGAAGTAGTACTGGGTGAGCGCCGCGAGGTTGGCGCTGAACCCCGAGAGTCCGATGCCGGGATTGTCGTCGTTGCCGACGATCACATTGGTGAGTGGTGCGGCGGGGTTGAAGCTGGTGACGTACAGGAAGCTGTAGTTGTCCCAGCCCGAGGGGTTCACCGAAGTGCTCTGGAAGGTATAGGAGCCGTCGAGGTCTACCCAGAAGGCGACGACGTCATAGCGGACCGCAGTTCCTACGCCGGACAGGTCGGCCGGTGGAGCGCCCGCAAAGGGACGGTTCCAAGTGGGGCCTCCGACAGAGGTGCCGGAGTAGTTGAGGGTTGCGCCAAAGGCGGCTAGGGACGACAAGGCGAGCAAAGCAAAAGCGAGTTTCTTCATCAGTTCTCCTCCAGCCAGGGATGACGCCTGGAGCGCCAACATGGGTATTCCCAATGTACGACACCAACCAGACTCATTCAATCCAACTGGGGACCGAAGAAAGAGCGGCTGGTGGCCAGGTGGGAAGGGCTGTTCGATTCTTTCGCACTGCCGGCTGTGAACCCGGCTGGGGGTGAAGCGTATGAAGGGGGTGTAAGGAGCAATCATCATGAAGACAATGCGAATCTTGGCGGGTTCGGTGCTGGCTTTGGGGCTGGTGTGGGGGCAGGTGCCTCCGGCGCAGGGCGTACCGGGGGGCAGGGCAGTAGCGGGCGCGGTGGCGCCGGTGGCTCCCGACTTCCAGCAGGATGCGCAGAGGACCAAGGAGCAACTGGACCAGTTGCTGGACCGCACGGCTCCGACGATGCGCGAGGTGTTGATTCTGGATCCGTCGCTCATCTCGAATGAGGCGTATCTTGCACCATACCCGGCGCTGGCGGCGTTCATGCGCGTGCATCCGGAGATCGCGCGAAACCCGGCGTACTTTCTGGGCGAGCGGCATCACGAGAACCGCGATCCAAGGGAGCGGTCAGAGGAGCGCACGGCTGAGATGTGGCTCAACCTGATGGGCGGAACGGCGGCTCTCGTCGGGCTGGGGATGGCGATTGCGCTGTTGACTTGGCTGATCCGCACGTTCATCGACTACCGGCGCTGGAGCCGGCTGAGCAAGGTGCAGACGGAAGTGCACTCGAAGCTGATGGACCGTTTTGGCACGAATGAAGACCTGCTGGCGTACATCAAATCTCCGGCGGGCGGGAAGTTCCTGGAACTGGCGCCGATCACGCTGGATTCCGGGCAGAAATCGGTGGGGGCGCCGATGGGGCGGATCCTGTGGTCGATTCAAGGCGGGGTGGTGCTGGTGGCGTCGGGCGTCGGGTTGTGGATCATCGGGAGGCACGCGGGACCTCACGCGGGGCAGCCGATCCAGGCATTTGGCATGCTGGCGCTGGCTTTGGGCGTGGGGTTCGTGGCATCTGCGATCATCTCTTATGGGGTGGCGCGCCACATGGGGCTGATTGAGCCCACGGAGAAGAAGGAGACGGCCGGCGCGTAGGCTCCGATGACCGGCAGATACGAATGTTCCGCGACACGACATATAACGGCCTTACCAGGGCAGACATGGCGGTGGACGCTGTGGAACTGGTGATGGACGAGGAGGCCTTCCGGGGCTTCTATGACAGAAACGCGCGTAGCGTGTGGGCGTACCTGGCGCGGATCACGGGCGACCGTCAGTTGGCCGACGACCTGCTGCAGGAGACGTTCTACCGTTTCCTGCGCGCGTCGGCGGTGCACGAAAGCGACACGCACCGGAGAAATTCGCTGTACATGATTGCAACGAATGTGGCGAGGGACGCTCGGAGGCGGAAGGCGGTGAGGTTGCCGTATTCGGTCAGCATGGAGGCGGAGCTGCAACCGGCAGGCGAGGGGCCGGCGGTTTCGGCACAGTCGATGGATCTGACGCGAGCGTTGGCGGAGTTGAAGCCGCGGGAGCGGGCGATGCTGTGGCTGGCGTATGCGGAAGGGGCGACGCACGAAGAGATTGCAGCGGCGGTTGGCGTGCGGCCGTCGAGCCTGAAGTCGCTGTTGTTCCGGGCGCGAAAGAAGATGGCGGCGCTGCTGGGAGGTGCGCGATGATGCGGCAGGAATGTGTCCATCTGGAAGAAGTACTGCTGGCGGCAAGGACGGGCAACCGGGAGTGGGATGGGCACGTGGCCGGGTGCGCGGAATGCCGGGATGCGGTGCGGGTGGCCGTGGCGTTTGAAGGGGCCCGGGATGAGGCACTGGCGGGGGTGACGCTGCCGGACGCGGGCATCGTGTGGCGGCGGGCGCAGTTCCGGGCTCGACGCGAGGCGATCCAGGCGGCGGGGCGGCCGATCACGGTGGCGCAGGTGATTGCGTTTGCGGTGGCCATGGGTCTGGTGGGTGCCTGTTTTGGCGCCACGTCGCAAGGGTTTCAGGCGGTTCTGGCCTGGGTGAGCGGACACTGGGGCACGGCGCTGCGGGCGGCGATCGCGGATCATTGGATGCTGGCCGTGGGCTTGGTGGCTGCCATCGTGGCTGTGCCTGGCGCGGTGTACGCGCTGGTGACGGCGCTCAGCGGATCGGGAGCCAGACGGTGAAGTTGGCCGGGCCGCGGCCGTGGAAAGCGTAGTAGGGCACCAGTGTGATGGCGGCCGGCTGGGCGGCTGAAGGGGGCTGGAAGGTATAGAGGCTGGGTGTGGAATCGAAGGCCAGGCCTTTGTGGTTCAGGACGGTGATTCCGCCCAGCAAGGCGGGGCGGAACTCGGCGCTGATGGGATTGCGGTGGTCGATGGCCAGGTCGAAGACCTCGGGGCCGGGGTTGTCCGTCTGCTCGGCGGCGTAGAGGATGGGACCGCGCTGGACGGCGGCTTTGCCGTAATCTTCCGAGACGCGCGGGTTGGCGTAGACGAGGCGGGTTTCGACGTCCAGGGTGAGGGTGATTTTGTCCCCGGGCTTCCAGGTGCGCTTCAGCGTCAGGTAGGTGTTGGGCTGCGGCTGCGCGGTGGCGGCTTGGCCGTTGACGAGGACTGTGGTTTTGAGAGACCAGGAGGGGATGCGAAGGTAGAGGGTGAACTCTTCGGCCCGGGCGGGATGGAGGGTGAGTTCGACGTCGCCGCGCCAGGGCTGGCCGGTCTTTAGCTGCGCCTTGAGCGGCGTACCGGATTCGAGGTGCCAGTCGAGAGTTGAGTTGTCGTAAAGGTGCACCCAGAGGCCGTCTTTGGAGGTGGAGTAGAAGTAGGCGCCGAGGGCGGCGAAGGTGCGCTGGAGGTTGGGCGGGCAGCAGCAGGTGTCGTACCAGGGGTTGCGGATTCTGTCGGAGGCGGTGGCGCTGAGAGGATTGCGGTAGCAATAGAGCGTGCCGTTGGAAGACATGCCGGAGTTGATGCCGTTGTAGAGGGCGCGCTCGATGAGGTCGGCGTAGCGGGCGTCGCCGGTGGCGGCGAGCATGCGGTGGTGGAAGAGCATGCCGGCGATGGCGGCGCAGGATTCGGTGTAGGCCTGGCGGTTGGGGAGTTCGAAGGGATCGCCGAAGGCTTCGCCGGAGGCGCGGGAGCCGACGCCGCCGGTGACGAACATTTTGGAGGTGGAGAGGTCGGCGGCGAGGGTGTCGAGCGTGCGGCGGGAGGCGGGCTCGCCGGTTTCGAGGTCGTAGTCGGCGGCGCCGGTGGCGGCGGAGAGGGCGCGGACGGCGTGGCCCTCGAACTGAGTGCGATCCGTGAAGGGTCTACCGGCGAAGAGGTAGACGTGATCGCGATTGGAGATCTTGCGGCGTTCGCGTTCGACGCCGCTGAGGAGGTAGGCGGCGAGGTCGAGGTACTGGCGGTTGCCGGTGGTGCGATAGAGTTCGGCGAGGGCGAGTTCGAGTTCGGGGTGGCCTGTGAGGAGGGGTTGCTTGGGGGCGGGGCCGAAGTCGCGGACGAGGTAATCGATGAATTTGATGGAGCCGTCCAGGAGTTTGCGCTTACCGGTGACGCGGTAGTAGGCGATGGCGGCCTGGGTCATGTGGCCGAGGCAGTAGAGTTCGTGGCCGGAGGTCTGCTGGGTCCAGCGGAGGCTGCGCCGCTCGCCGGTGAACCAGGTGTTTAGGTAGCCCGATGGTTCCTGGGCGGCGAGGATGGTGTCGATGGTGCGGTCGATGGTGGCTTCGAGCTTTGGATCGGGCTGGATGGCAAGGCTCCAGGCGGCGGCTTCGAGCCATTTATAGAGGTCGGAATCGGTGTAGAGGGGGCCGCGGCGGGGGACGCTGGCGTCAGGGTTGGCGAGGCGGCGGAAGTTATCGAGGGTGCCCTTCTCTTCGAGCAGGGCCAGCAGGGTAGGGATGGAGGCGCGAACGGTGGTGTCCTGCCGGGATTTCCAGAATCCGGCCTGGAACGCGACAGTGCGGACAGGGACGGGATGGAGCCGGGCATTGGGGGTGGCGGTGAGATGGAGGAGTCCCTGGTCGCGGGCGGGGACCTGGGCAAGCACGGGCATGGAGAGCAGGAGGAGGGCAAAAACCGGACGCATGAGTCTGTTGTACCAGAGACGTGTGTGCGGATTCTGACATGAGATTCCGGAATTTCACAATTGTGGTCATGAAATGATGTACACTGCATCTTAAAGACATCAGGAGGTCAGAATGACGCGAAAGCTCCTCGCTGCGCTTGCGCTCTGTTGCATGGCAGCATTCGGACAGACCCGAGGATCCATCTCGGGTGAAGTGACAGACGCTTCCGGCGCAGTGATCCCGGGCGCGAAGGTAATAGTCAAGTCTCCGGCCATTGGATTGGCCCGCGAGACCACAACCAACGACAGCGGTTATTTCAACGTCCCGACGTTGCCGGCCGGCAACTATGACGTGGACGTGGAAGCCAATGGTTTCAAGACGTTGAATCGCACGAGTGTGCGGTTGGACGCCGACGTGGCGGTGAGCCTGAAGCTCCAGTTGGAAGTAGGCCAGTTGGCGGAGAAGGTGGAAGTGACGGCGGACGTGCCGATGGTAGAGACGTCGAACGGCGAAGTCTCGCGCATGGTGACGTCGCAGCAGTTGCAGAACTTCGCGCTGCCGGGCCGCAACCCGTTCTACATGCTGGGGATCATGCCCGGCATCGTGTCCCGCTATGGGAACTTCATGACGGACTTCCGCGGTGGCAGCTACTCCATGGGTGGTTTGCAGATCAACGGCCAGCGTAAGGACACGAACTTCATTTCGGTGGACGGCGTGAACAACGGCCGCAATCGCGATGGCGTGCAGCAGAACAACATCCTGGGGGTGGACTTCATCGAAGAGGTGAAGGTGCAGACCACGCACTACGCGGCTGAGTATGGCCGCTCCACCGGCGCGCAGATCAACTTCATCACGCGCCGCGGCACGCAGGACTTCCACGGTTCGGCGTACGAGTTCTATTTCAGCGATTCGTTTGCCGCCTGCCCGTACGTGGTGGGCTGTGCCTCCAAGCCGCGCATCCGTTATCACAACTACGGCTTCGCGCTCGGCGGCCCAATCTACATTCCGGGCAAGTTCAATACCGAGAAGAACAAACTGTTCTTCTTCGTGGGCATGGAGACCCGCTACAACTCGGGCGCCAACCAGAAACTGTCGACGATTCCGACCACGCTCGAGCGCAGCGGTAACTTCAGCGCCAGCGCGCTCAAGCCGATCGATCCGACCACCGGCGCGCCGTTCCCGAACAACATCATCCCCACCAGCCGCATCAGCAACCTCGGCCAGGGCCTGCAGAAGATGTACCCGGATCCGAACTACAACGGCCCCGGCGGCAACTACTATGCCTCGGCCGGCCAGCCGACTGAGAGCCGGGACATGATCTATCGCGTGGACTACAACATCAAGCCCAACTGGCAGTTGAGCGTCCGCGCCATGCCCGGCACGCAGGATTTCACCTCTTGGTTCGACAACACCGGCAACAACATTCCGCTGTTCCAGGTGTACCGGCAGCGGTACGGCGACAACTACGTGGCCACGCTGACGACGGCCGTCAACTCGAGCACGATCAACGAACTGAGCTACGGCTACTCGGCCTACCGCGAAGGGTTCAACATCCTGGGCGATGGCGTGAAGCGCTCGAAGTACGGCATCAGCTTCCCGGCGCTGTTTTCGGTGAACAACCCGGATCGTATTCCGATAGTTGGCATCACCGGCATGACGGGCTTTGGCGCGGGCCAGGCGAACTTCGCGCGCACGCCGACTTTCATCCTGCGCGAGAACTTCAGCAAGATCATCGGCTCTCACACGCTGAAGGCCGGTTTCTATTTTGAGTGGATGAACATGAACGAACTGAGCGCCGCCAATGAAAATGGCAGCTTCTCGTTCGGTTCTTCCTCCTCGAACCCGAGGAACTCCGGCAACCCGTGGGCGAATGCGCTTCTGGGGAATTTTGATGCCTACAGCGAGAGCGGCCCGGCGGCGCAGACTGTGTACAAGGCTTATGACCGCGAGTTTTACGTGCAGGATAGCTGGCGCGTGAACCGCCGCCTGTCGCTGGAGTACGGCATGCGCTGGGCGTTCATCTCCCCGTGGGGCGCGAAGTGGAACAACGTGGTGTCCTGGATGCAGCAGTACTGGGATCCGACCAAGGCTCCCCAGGTTGCGTCCAACGGTTCGATTGTGACCGGGACCGGCGATCCGTACAACGGCCTGGTTCTGCCCGGCTCCGGTTTCCCGGACGACGCCAAGGGCCGCGTGCCAGTCTACGGCGATCCGACGGTGAACGCGCTCTTCCGTGGCGTGCCGGATAAGTTCAATCCGACCCGGAAGACCAACTTCCAGCCGCGCCTGAGCCTTGCTTATGACGTGTTCGGCAACGGCAAGCTGGCCATCCGCGCCGGCGCCGGCATCTTCCACGGTGTCACCGGCATTGCCTACTCGGGCTGGTACCTTGGCGCGCGGCCGCCGCTCACGTTGGGCGCGACCGTGACCAACGGCAGTTCCGAGAACCCGGGCAGCGGCATCCCGAACAACACGAAGTTCCCGATCGACGTCGGCGCCCTGCCGTCCGACTACAAGATCCCCACGATGTATAACTACAGTTTCGGCATCCAGACCCTGCTGCCCTATAAGACGCAGTTGGATGTGAGCTACGTGGGCAACTCCGGCCGCCACCTGTCGCTCTCCCGGAACCTCAACCAGGTGATGCCGGACGTGCAGCAGGCGCACCAGGGTGTGGACCTGCGGCCCTACTACACTTACCGCGGCGTAGGCAGCATCAACATGGTGGAGCCGATGGCGACCTCCAGCTACAACTCGATGCAGGTGGCCGCGCGGCGCCGCACGGGTCAGATTACCTACTCGATGTCGTACACGTTGGGCAAGATCATGGGCTACGGCAACGAAGGCGTGGCCGGTGGCATGCAGAACCCGTTCAACATCAAGGCTGAGAAATCGGAACTCGAAGAGAGCCGCAAGCACTGGCTGGTGATCAGCCACACGTGGGAACTGCCCTGGTACAAAGACCAGAAGGGCCTCCTCGGCCGCGTGGCCGGCGGATGGAACGTCTCCGGCGTGTGGACCATCACCTCCGGCCGCCTGTACGGACCTAGCGTGACCGGCGTTGCCCGCAGCGTCGCCACCCGGCCCGACCTCGTCGGCGACTGGTACCTCGAGCCGGATCAGCGCTCGCTGTTCCGCTACTTCAAGACCGAAGCCTTCACCCGCGCGGCGGACTGGACCTTCGGCAATGCCGGCAAGTGGATTGTCCGTGGTCCGGGCAGCATCGATCTGAGCGCCTTTGTGACGAAGGACATTCGCGTGGCTGAGCAGTACCGCCTGCAACTGCGCATGGAGACGTTCAATGCTCTGAACCACATGAACCTCTCCGACATCAACACGCAGTTGGGGAACCGCTCCTTCGGCCAGATCAGCGGCGTGGGCCAGTCCCGCTACGTGCAGATCGGGGCGAAGTTCACCTTCTAGAAACGGGACGGCCGGGCGCTCCAGTCGAGTGCCCGGCTCGTTCAGGCAATACCACCGAATCGAAGCGGGCGCCGCGGGGTTCTCCCCTGGCGCCCGTTTCTTCTTAAGGGGCCGGTTGGGCGGCAAGTTGAACGCGAAGCGTGGAGTTTGGCGCGGCCCTGAGCGGCGCAGGCTGGCCTCTGAAGGAGGGGACCCAGCCCGGTTCCTGGAGCATGGGCAGCAAGTCGAAGGCGTCGCCCAGCGGTTGGAAGAAGGCGTAGGCGAGGTAGTCGCCGGGCGGGACGGATGTGAATCGAAATCCGCCATTGATCGAGATGGGCGTGGTGAGCAGGGCGGCGTCGGCGAGTCGCGAGATGTCGGCCGGGACGAGCACGGCAAAGGCGCGGAAAATGCCGGAGAGTCCGGAGGCGGTCCCTTCGATGACGGCACCGTCGCCGGCGATTTCGAGTGTCAGTTCGTCGGGCGCATCGGGCCGCGAGTAGTCGATCACGGCGTTGGGCAAAGGGCGTGCGGCCGCCACGACGGATTTGAGGTAGAGGTTCGGCTGTCTGGTCCGGATCTCGACGCGATGCCGGTCGCGGACGAAGGCAAAGAGCTTCACAACGCCGCTGGCGGGAACAGCTACCGGTTCCTGGTCCAAAGTACGTCCGTTGACGGGCCGCAGCGAGACTTCCAAGCCGAAATCGGTGGGCGCACCGCCGGACAGTTTGGCGGTGAAAAGAACGGGCAGAGGCGGCTCCAGAGGGATGCTCAGGCCTTCGATGTCGCCATTGTTCACGAGGATGCGGCGTGAGGCGCTGCCGTAGTTTGTGGACTCGGCGGAGACGGCGAGCAGGTCGTACTCGCCAGGGATGACATCGGGGAACTCGAATGTGCCGTCCGAGGCCTGGTAGCGAGCTTCGTGCACGATGCCCGGCGGGTTCGAACGCAGCGAAACCACGCACCAGGCCGGCGCCTTCAGCCCCTCGCTGCTCTGGATGCGGCCGGCCACGCGGTAGAGGGGCGTAGAGAGCAGCGCGAAGTCCAGTCCGGCCGACTCGCCGCCGGCGACGACAGGTACCGTGCGCGCCTGGGCTGGGGAAAGAGCACCGGGGTAGTAGGAGGCCGCCACGAACAGTTCCGGGCCGCCGGCGCTCCGGAAGGAGACGCCGCTGGTGGTAGGAGGCAGAGCCCTGAGCAGGTAACTGCCCGCGGGCACACTGGAGATCCGGTAGTCTCCGCCGGCCCCCGCCGTTGCCGCGGCCACTGGGCGGAACTGCCAGCGTCCGTTCAGCCAGATGCGTTTCAGAACCTCCACCCGGGCGCCTTCAGGCGCAGTGCCTTGCGGAGCCGTCACCCTGCCGGAGAGGATGGCGGCCGGGGTGAGCTTCAGGTCCAGGCCGGACGCATGGCAGTTCCGGCCGAGGTTGATGCTGGAGGCGGAGCGGGTGGAGGCGATCAGTCCTGGCTTCTGGACGGAGATGCTGTAGACGGCTGGATCGAGAGAGGTGGCGGTGAAGCGGCCCTGATCGTCGGAGAAATAGCCGAGAACTATGGAGTTCTGCCGCGAAGATGCGCGGAACAGGATGCGGGCGCGCGCGAGGGGCGCTCCATCGCCTTCCCGGCTGACGCTGCCTTCCGCGGTGCAGGGGCCGTACTGGGCGCGCAAGAGTGCGCAGGAGAAGAGAAGCAGCGCGGAGCGCATGGCTTACGATCCCTCCTGGATGGAGATGGAGACCTGGGCCGTGGAGCCGGGTTCCAGCCTGATGCGGGTGCCGCGGCGATCGAGATCGGCTGGAACCGGGAGTTGCGCCCGCCCGAAGGCAAGTGAATCGTCGGGAGGGACGGCATAGAGGATGTAGCTGCCGGGGGCCAGATCCTGGAAAGAGAAAACGCCGGAAGTATCTGATTCAGCACGGGCTTGCGGTTGGGCCTCGCGGGCTTCGGGGTCAGCCGGCCAGAGGAGGACGGCGGCCGGGCGGTGCGATTCGGTCTGTCCCTGGATGGAGGCGGCGCCGGTGCGGAAGGTGACCTGGAGCGGAGCGCTGAGGCCCTGCTCAATGTTGAAGTTGCGGGCGGTGAGGTCGACGGAGCCGGCTGTGATTGATGCGACATAGGTGCCTGGAGCGGGCCGCCCAATCACTTCCACGCGGGCGGAACCGGAACCGGATGCGGCGATCTCAAAGGTGCCGTCGGAGCGAACCTGCCCGACTCCGGCATTGGAGAAGACGCTGCCATCCGCGGGGCGGATCACCACCGCCACCTGGCGCCATTCCGGCTTGCCGCCCTCCAGTGTGGCGGAGCCTGAGACCGAGACCGGCGTCGTGGCGCGGAGCACGACATTCTCGAGGTCGGATTGAGAGACTGTCACGCGGGCAGAGATGTTGGAGGGAGCCCCGCCTTCCCGGCGCATCTGGTTGACGGAGATCACCCAGTCCCCGGCCGGGACGCCCAGCAGTTCGAAGGTCCCGTCGGAGTTGGTTCGAGAGTAGGCGGGCTGCGTAAAGAACGCGATGTTGCGGACGGAGCGGAGGGCGACGCCAAAGGAGGTCAAGGGGCCGCCGCTGGAGTCGAGCGCCTGGCCGCGGATGGCAAATACCGGAACTCGCTGCAAAGTCACGACAATGGGCCCGGTCTCCTCCGCCGGCCGGGCTTCGAAGGTCTCTGCCTGGAGAGGGTCCAGGGTGGAGGGGGCAAAGGTGGCGGTGTAAGCGGTGAGCGGGCCGCCGGGCGTCGGGTAGAGCACCTCCCGGGAGGAGGCGTGGAAGGCATAGACGAGATAGCGGCCCGGTTCGACGCCGCTGAGGCGGAAGTGGCCGAGATCGTCCGTGGTGGCGCCGTAGCCGCTGATGATGTCTGTGGCCGCGCCGCGGGAGGTGACGCGCCGGAAGGTTTGGAGCACCGCTCCGGAGACGGGATCGCCGAAATCGTCCAGCACACGGCCGAAGAGAACGCCCAGCGGCTGCATGAGGAAACGGAGGTTGGTGGCGGAGGTCGAGCCGATCTTCAGCCGAAGGCCGCTGATTGAGGAGCGCGGAACTCCGAAGCCGTCTTTTCGTAAGTTGATGCGGTACTCGCCCGGCGGCAGGCCTTCGATGCGGAAGCGCCCCGAGGAGTCTGTGATGGCGCCGATGGCGCGCGGAGCGGGGCGGCCCGGGACACGCTCCGCCAGCAGTAGAAAGCCGACCTGCACCTGGGCGAGTGGTTCAGAAGTGGCAGCATGCAGGACCACGCCATCGGCCGAGGCAAGTCCGGTCACCTGGGCGCGCAGCGCTGGGAGAGCGAGAGCAGAGGCAAGCCACAACAGCTTGAGCGTTCGCTTCACATCCAATTCTGTGACGCTGTTCCTCTGAAAAGAAAGACCCGGCGGCGGAAAACGGCAGAATTCGGGCGCTTAGTCGAGCCGTGCGGCAAAGGGGCGCGCCACCGCGTCGGCCTCACTCTCGGAAAGTCCGACCACTGCCGCCAGCCATTGGCCTTTGGTGAAGACGAACGTGGGCTGAGCGCCGTCCTGGCCGAAATAGCCGCCGAAGTGAGCGATGAGCTTGGGGTTGGACAGGCTCTTTTTGAAATCCAGGAGGAGGATGGCGGCGTCGGTGGGTGAAGCCGTGCGGATGAGGACGAGGCGGTACTGTTGTTTGCCCCTCTGGTAGGTGGCCAGGTTGCCGCCCGGCAGGAACGAGTGGCCCAGGATGTGCTCAGAGACCACTTTGGCTTCCTGCTGGCCTTCGGCAGGGAAGCGGCGGGTGTCGTCCGGCGGCGGCGCGGCCTTCTTCTCCGGAGCCGGGGCCGGCGCGGACTTGGGCTCCTGAGAGCAGCCGGCAAGCAGGAGGATGGGGAGCAGCAGGAATACGGTGCGCATGCGGTAGCGATTCTATCAAGCGGCGGCGTCCCGGCGCGGTAATCTATTTCTAATGCAAGTAGCGGCATGCTCGCCCTGCCGGGTGGACCTGGCAGGGGGTACTCTCGATATCTGGCCACTGTACCTGTATCACGCGAACGCGGTGACTTTGAACTTCGCCGTGTCCGTCTATACCAGTTGCAGGATTACGGCCCGGGATGGCAACGCGATCACATTGCGCTCGTTGGATCAGAAGGTCGACGAGACCTACGGCAGCCTGCAGGCACTTCTCACCGCGAAAAAGCACCGCCATTCACTGGCGGCGCAGGTGCTGAAGCACTTTCAGCCGCAAGGCGGGATGGTGGTGGAGACAGACTCGGAATCACCGCAAGGGGCGGGGATCTCCGGTTCCTCCTCGATGTTCATCTCCACGGTGAGCGCCTTCAACCGTTACCTGAAGGTGGGCCACAGCATCGAGCAGGTACGGGAGATCGCCCAAAACCTGGAGGCACGGGTGATCGAAGTGCCGACGGGCTGCCAGGACTACTACCCAGCCATGTATGGAGGGGTGAGCGCCATCCATCTCACGGCGGCGGGCATCAGGCGGAAGGCTCTGCCCGTGGATGCGGAGGAGTTGAACCGCCGGTTTGTGCTCGCCTACACGGGCAAGCCGCATAACTCCGGCATCAACAACTGGGAAGTGACCAAACTGCACATTGATGGCGACAAGGCAGTGCGGCGGAACTTCGCGAAGATCGCAGCCATCGCCCACGCCATGCGGGGGGCGCTGGAGTGCGGAGACTGGGCCAGCATAGCCAAGCTGCTGCGTGCTGAGTGGAACCACCGGCGGACCAACGCCCCGGGCATCACTACTGAGTTCATTGACCACCTGGTGGGCGTCTCCAGAAAGGCCGGCGCCCAGGCGGCCAAGGCCTGCGGCGCGGGTGGCGGCGGCTGCGTGGTGTTCCTGTGTGAGCCGCAAGCGCAGGAGCGGCTGGCTGTGCAGCTTGCGAAAGAAGGTGCGCAGGTGCTGGACGTGAAAGTGGCGCCACTGGGCGTCAAATTGAAGAACTCGGATTGAGGGAGGCGATGGAGGAACAGAAAAGCAGAGCAGGCAAGCTGTTTGGGCTCCTGGTGAGAGGCGGACTCTTTTTGATCTTCATCCGCTTTGGCGGCGGATTGTTCGGCGTGCTGCTGCATTGGTTGTTCGACAGCCTGCTGGTGGCGTCTGCGCTCAGCCTCTTCTTTGCGGCCGTGGTAGCCAGCATGTTTGTGGTGCGGACCTTCGAGCGTGGGCGCCTGGAAGATATCGGAATGGCATGGGGCGGCGACTCGATGCGGCACCTATGGGTGGGTGTGCTGCTGGGGGCCGGGGCGGGGCTCCTGGTGATGCTGGGACCGGTGGCGGCCCGCATGGCGTCGATCGTTCCGGCGACGGAACCGGCCAATGCGTTCACGCCCGGCAAGTTCATCCTCGTCTCCGTGATCCTGCTGTTCGGAGCGGTGGGCGAAGAGATGATGTTTCGCGGCTACGCTTTCCAGATCCTGCTGCGCGAGTACGGCCCGTGGTGGGTGATCGCGCCTTTCGGGTGCCTGTTTGCACTGGCGCACCTCGACAATCCCGGGATGAACTGGCTGGCGGCGGTGAACACCGGTCTGTGGGGTGTACTGCTCGGCTACGCGTTCTTCCGCAGCGGCGACCTATGGCTGCCGATCGGTCTGCACTTCGGCTGGAACTGGGCGTTGCCGATGTTCGGCGTGAACCTGAGTGGATTTACAATGGGGTTGACGGGCTACACGCTGCGATGGAGCGGCGGGACGTTCTGGAGCGGCGGAGCCTATGGAGTGGAAGCGGGGCTGCCGGCGACGGCCGCAGTGATTGGGGTGGGCGTCCTGATTTGGAAACTGCGGCTGGAACGCCAGCCGGCTCCTCTACTGGAGCAATCCTGATGATGATGCGGATTCTGGGATTGGCCATGACGTTGGCGGTGGGGCTGCCCGCCCAGACGGGTAAGGCGGACCCGGTCCGGAAACTCACCGATGAAGAGAAGATCGAGATGATGCGCGGACTCACCGCGGAGTACGCCACGGTGAAGTCCTTCATTCCCCGCAGCAAGAAAGCCATGAAATTTCCCAGCGATGGGAAGTGGGACAAGACCGAGTGGCGCGAGGCCGGCGACGAGTACGGTCCGGTGGGGCGCGTGGGCGACCTGGTCCAGGTCACCAAGGTCGATATTGACGACGACCGGATCACGCTGCAGATCAACGGCGGCTTGAACACCAAGGGCAAGTGGTATGAACGGATCGAGGGCGGTGTCGGCATGGGAGGGCAAACGGCGCCGATGTCCCGCGGTCAGACTCGCAGTGCCGGCACCACCATTGCCGTGGTCTTCCCAGGGAGGATTCCGCCGGCCACCAAACCCGCCGACGTGAAGAAGTTGCTGGCACCGGTCCTCGATTTCGAGAAGCGTACCGCTACTGAGAGCTACTTCGAATCGCTGCCGCCCGAGGTGCAGGAGGCGATCAAAGCCAAGCGCGCTGAAGTGGGCATGACGAGAGACCAGGTAAAGTTGGCGCTCGGGCAGCCGCGCGACCGCATCCGGGAGTCCAAAGAGGGCGACGAGACCGAGGATTGGGTATATGGCTACCCGCCGGGAAAGATCACCTTCGTCACGTTCAAGGGCCAGAAGGTGATCAAGGTGAAGGACAGCTATGCCGGGCTCGGCGGGCAGACTGTGCCCATGCCCAAGCAGTAATGGTCAGAGGCTCTATTGGTGCGCCGAGACCTGCGGCTGTGGGGCGTTGAGTTTCACTTCCACCGTCCGTTCAGCCTCATTGATCTCGAAGGTCTGGCCGAAGGTCTGATAGCCGGTAGCGATCACCTGGACCAGGATGGTGCCCTGGGGCATGGGCGGGAACTTGGCGATACCCTCCTGGTTGGACTTGAGCTGCCAGGAGGTATTGATCTTCTTGCCGAGCTTCACCACGCTGCGGCCGGCGATAAACCGTACGATGACGCTGGCACGGTCCACGGGGCGGCCGGTGTAGGTCTTCACCTCAACCTTAATGGCGGTCATGGGCGGGTCGTCCGCCATCACAGGCAGGGCCAGGAGGCAGAGCGCAACAACGAGCGCGAGTCGGGTCCGCATACCTTGATTCTACGCGATGTCAGGGAAGAGAATCCGCGCCGGCTGGCCCAGCGCTGTGGTAGCGTGCTCAGCCGCAAGATAGCCGCTTCTGACGGCGCCCTCCATCGTGGACGGCCACCCGGTGCGGGTCCAGTCTCCAGCCAGCGAAAGGTTCGCGAAGGGGGTGGCGACACCGGGCCGGGCGGCCTCCAAGCCTGGTTTGGCGGAGAAGGTGGCCCGCTGTTCCTTGGCCACGTGCGACCTCACCACCTTGGCCTGACGCACGGCCGGCATGAACTCGCCCAGTTCTTCCACCGCCAGGTCCACCACTTCCTGGCGGGACTTGTCCGTAAGTGAGCGCGAGGCGCTGGCGACCAGCAGCAGATAGCGGCCCTGGCCCTTGTTGTACATCCAGTGAATGGTGCGGTCCAGCAGCGTGGCGTGGGGCAGGATGGTGACGGGCCGGTCAAACCAGAGGTGAATGCCGGTGATGGGGGAGTACTCGAAGAGCGAAAGGTCGAGCGGCAGGTCCGGAATCACGGACGGCATCACGTGGAATGGCAAGGCGGAGATGTAGTGGTCGGCAGTGAAAGTGCCGGAATCGGTGACCACGGAGACGACCTTGCCGTCTTCCACCTGGACCCGGCGCACCGGCGTGCGCAGACGCAGCGTGGCGTTCGGAACGCGGCTCCAAATCTCCTCCGAATAGAGGTGGGAGAGTGGGACCTGCGGGATGCCCATCTCATATGTGTCGGCGGCGGCGAGGAAGCCGAGGTAAAAGACCTGGAAGCCGTGGGCGGCCGACATGCGGTCCAGTTCCTCGTTGATCGCGCTGACCAGGATCTGTCGCCAGAACCGTTCGATGGCCCGCGGTTTCTGGCGTTGTTCCCGCAGCCAGTCGAGCATGGTGATGGAATCGAGATCACGGCGGCTCTTGCGTTGACGCCGCAGGGCCAGGATGGCCCGGCCGATGGAGAGCTTCTCGCCCAGGTTGAGGAACTCCAGCCCGGCGAAGGACTCCGTGAAGTGGAACGGAGGCGGCAGAGCCCCTTTCCGGAAGAGCGAAATGTGGCCGCCGGGCTCGACAAAATAGAACTCATCGTGGAAGCGGATCTGGTCGCGCACTCCGAGCCGGTCGTAGAAGTCGATCAGATTGACGCAGCACTTCAGCAGGATGTGCTGGCAGTTGTCGATGGTCTCCGGCGGTTCCGAGTGGGGCGCGGAATAGGAGGAGGCGCGCCCGCCTGGATAGGGGCGCGACTCGAGAATGGTGACTTCGTGGCCTTTTTGTGCCAGCGCAATCGCGGAAGAGAGCCCGGCGACACCGCCGCCGAGAACGAGAATCTGTGACATCTATGCTGAGGATGGCAGGCGGGAGCGTTTCCCCCCGCCGCCGTTGGAGTCGATATTGACAGCCAGCCAGCAGCAGATGAGCAGGAAAACGATATAAGTGACGTCCTCGGGATTCATCGGTAAGATCATTATTCGGGTTTCCCGCTTAGCCTGCAATGGCCGGATGGTTCCAGTACTTAGGTAATCGCCTTAGTTTGGACAGGGGCGACAATGCGATTCACGCCAGTTCCCGCGGCGGCCGTTTGGCGTTGCGGAACTGAAGGATCATGTTTTCAATCATCTTGAGGCCCTGGTCGGCATCCATGGAGAGGAGGCTCTCCGGGTGGAATTGCACGGCCTCAATCGGGAGCGAACTATGGCGGATGCCCATGATGATGCCGTCTTCGGACCTGGCCGTCACCTCAAAGACGTCGGGCAACCGGTCCTGGATGGCGTAAAGCGAGTGATAGCGGCCGATTTTGATGCGTTCCGGGAGGCCCTGGAAGACGCCTTGGTTGTTGTGGACGATCACGGATGGCTTGCCATGCATGGGATACGGCAGGACGCCGAGTTCGCCGCCGAAAGCCTCCACCGTACCTTGCAGTCCGAGGCAGACGCCGAACACCGGGATGCCGAGCGAGGCGGCGTGACGGACGGTGTCTGGCACGTTGAAATCGGCGGGCCTGCCGGGGCCGGGCGAGATCAGAACAATATCAGGATTGACTTCGGCGATGAGAGATAGCGGGAAGCCGGCGCGGTAGGTGACGACCTGCGCGCCCGTCTGGCGGACGTAGTTGGCCAGGGTCTGAATGAAGCAGTCGTCGTTGTCGACGAGCAGGAGTTTCACGCCCTCGCCGGGCTGGGCGCGGCGTGCGCGGCGAGGCTTGGGCGGTTGAACCTGGAGAGACCGGAAGAAGCCGGTGGCTTTGAGACGCGTTTCCTGCTCTTCGGCGGCGGGGTCGGAATCGTAGAGCAGCGTGGCGCCGGCCGGGTAGCGGGCGATTCCGTTCTTCAGGTGGACCGTGCGGATGAGAATGCCCGTGTTCATGTCGCCGTTGAGGGCCAGCATCCCGATGGCGCCGCCATACCAGCCGCGGGCGTCCTTTTCCAGATTCTCGATCGCCTGGGCCGCGGCCTTCTTGGGCGCCCCGATCACGGTGACCGCCCACATATGCGAGAGAAAGGCATCCAGCGAGTCGTAGCCCTCGTCGAGCGTACCCTCAACGTGATCTACCGTGTGGAAGAGGCCGGCGTAGCGTTCAATCAGCCGGCGGCCGATCACACGCACCGTACCTGGGGCGCAGACGCGGGACTTGTCGTTGCGGTCCACGTCGGTGCACATGGTCAGCTCGCTCTCCTCCTTGGGGGAGTTGAGCAGTTCGCGGATCAGGTCGTGGTCGCGCAGCGGGTCACCCGTCCGGCGAACCGTGCCGGAGATAGGGCAGGTTTCGACGCGGCGGCCCTCCACGCGGACGAACATCTCCGGTGAGGCGCCGATCAACTGCTCATCGCCGAGTTGCAGGCAGAATTCGTAAGGCGAGGGGCTGGCCTGCTGGACGCGGCGGAAGAGTTGCGAGGGCGAGCCATCGAAGCCCGCGGAAAAGGACTGGCGCAGGACCACCTCGTAGTAGTCGCCCTGCTTCATGCCACCGCGCACGGTCTGCACCTTGGCCATGTACTCCTCGGGCGCGTGGTCTGAGACGATCTCGGAAGGTGCGGCGGCTGCCGGCTGTGCGATCAGCTCTGATGTTCTCTCGAGTCCGGCGGTGTTCCGATCGCCGAGAGAAAAGTCGTACTGGTAGCGCTCGATCACCTCGCGCTTGCGGTCCATGAAGCAGATGTCGTCGCAGAGGAAGAGGTGCAGGTCCTTCTGCTCCCCGCGGGGCAGCTTCAGGTCGATGGGGTCGAACTGAAAGAGAAGGTCGTAGCCAAACGCGCCGATCAGCGCCAGCCGCCCGTCCTTGGGATGCCTGAACTCCTCCACCAGGGCGCGCAGGATGGAGAAGAAGGACGGCTGCTTGCTGCGCTCCTCTTCGGAAAACAGCGCCGGTAGAGGCTTGAGCAGGCCGCGCAGCGCGCCTCCGGAAAACTCGATGGACTCCCAGTGGGGGTGGCTCTTGAGAACGGTGAAAAGCAGTTGGGCGATGACTTCGCCCCTGGCGTTCAGCGGACGAAATTCAATGTGCCGCCCGCGGCCGACGATCTCCAGCGGCGGACAGATGCTGGCGACATCCCAGCGGGAGTAGCGTTCGGGGTATTCATAGCCGGAGGAGAGATAGATGCCGCGCTGCGTATCCAGTTGCGCGAGTAGGTGGGCCAGGCCGCGTTTGTAGGGCAGCCGCGACACGGTGCGGCGGATAGAGATGCCGCTACGAGTCGAATAGCTAAGGATGGGCATGGGGAAACTACCAGGGTAGCATCCACGGCTTCGTGGGGATGGTTGAAACTCTACCCGGAGCAGCGGAATCCCCTTTTCATCGCCGTGAAACAGCACTACAATACAGCCGCGAAGGTGAGGAGAGAGCCATGCGACGAACGATGATTCTGGTTGCGGGTCTCCTCTTCGCCGGATCGGTCACCGCACGACCCGACGATCTGGAAGACTCGTACGCGAAACTACAGAGCGCCGTTGCCGCCAAGGACGCGGCGCAAGTGAAGGAACTGTCGAGTAAGCTTTATTCCCTTGCGAGGGAAATGGCAATGAAACCCGCCCCAACGGAAGAGAGCGGCAAGGAGCTCTGGACCAAGCAGGTGGCGTATGCGAAGGAACTGGAGGCCTATTCTGAGTACGCGCTTTACGCCACGGCGGTCCAGTTGCAACCGGCCACCACGGTGGAGCTGATGGATGCGCTGGTGGCGCAGAATCCGAAGAGCAAATATCTTGGACTGGGCTATGGCGCCTATCTGTCGGCGCTCAGCAAGTCCGGACAGGCGTCGAGGATTCCCGCCGTGGCCCAGAAAGGACTCATCAACTTCCCGGATGACGACGACCTCCAGATGGTGATGGCCGAATATGACGTCAGCCGCAACCAACTGGCGGACGCAGGACCGCATGCCGAAAAGCTCCTGCAGGTGTTGCCGCGCCATCCCGTGCCGGAAGGAATGAGCGCCGGCGACTGGGAGAGGAAGAGAGACCAGGCTTTGGGACGGGCCATGTGGATTGCCGGCCAGGCGCACAGCGCGAAAGGCGAATACAATCTGGCCGACCAGGATCTGCGCAGCGCCCTGCCCAGGATCGCCGGGAATGATGCAATGCTGGCCGCGGCCTACTTCCAGTTAGGAGTGGCGAACTACCACCTGGGCCGGCAGGGCATGAATGCCAACCAGGTGCTGGAGGCGGCGGCTTTCAGTGACAAGGCTGCCGCCATCCGCGGCCCGTATCAGCAACAGGCCTGGACAAACGCCAACGCCATGCGCCGCGAAGCCGCCAAGATGCGCGGCGCCAAGTAACGGATCAGTGCACACCGTGCAGTTGCTGCCAGCTCTTGTGGTAGCCGGCTGTCCGCGGATTGGATTCCACCCAGTGCGGCTCCTGCGCAGCGTTGGCCACGCGCGCAGCCGCCAGGGCGGAGGTGCGCACCACGCGTTCCATGTTTGCGTAGTCGATCTTGTCCCAGTGGTCGCCGGGCCGGTGGTAGTCGGGGAAGATGTAAGAGACCGATAGCGTGATGGCCGGCACGCCGGCATTCGCCAGCGACTGGTTGTCGCTGCTGCCGAAGAAGCCATCGCTGTTGCGCTCATGCTTCCAGGTCTCAATGCCGGTGAGCTTGGCCGCTTCGGTGAGATCCTGGCCGAGCGTCGTGTAGTCGAATCCCGTGGCGGTGAGCTTGCCCGTGCGTGAACCTTCGTTGTCGTCGGTGCGGCCCATGTGCTCGAAGTTGAGATTGCCTGCCGTTTGGGCCAGCGGCACCAACGGGTGCGCGGCGTAGTAACGCGAACCCAGCAGGCCCTTCTCTTCGCCAAAGTAAGTGATGAAGAGGATCGACCGCTTCGGCTTCTGAGGCGAGGAAGAGAGCGCTTCGGCGATGGCGAGCACGGTGGCCACGCCGGAGGCGTCGTCGTTGGCGCCGTTGTTGATCTTGTCGCCTTCGGCGCGCGGATTCACGCCGGTATGGTCGTAATGCGCGGAGAGGATCAGGAAGGTCTTGGAGAGTGTGGGGTCCGATCCCGGCAGAATGGCCGCGACATTCTTCAGCGCGACGGGCTCTTCCACCGGAGCCTGGATCGAAATAGTGAGCTTGGAACTGCCGTCGATCTTCGCCGCCAGCGCTGCAAAGGCCTGATCGCTGATGGTGACCACCGGGGGGCGCGGCGTGCCTGAGCCGGCCTCGCGCAATTGCTCGCGCATCATGAACGCCTGGCCCGCGACGACCAGCACCGCCGGCTTCAGCGCCTGCACCGCGGCGCGCTTCTCGTACAAGGCACGGCCCCTCAATTCACCCGGCAACAGGACCACCGCCTTGCCCGCCACCTCCGCGGCCGCCGGCAACGCCGAGCTTTCGGCCGAAAGAGCGATCTTCACCGGCGTGGCCTCCGACAGGGAGAACGCGCCTTCCGCCGAAACCGCCGTATGCGCCGCATCGGCTCTGAACTGCCCGTCGCCAGCCGTGAGCAGGAAGGAGAACTGGTCCATCGGCTGCTTCGCCTTCACAAAGGCCGCGTTCTGGAAATACGTGTCGCCGGCAGCCGGCTGCAGCCCATAGCGGCGGAACTGCGAAGCAATGTAATCCGCGGCGATATCCAAGCCGCGCGAAGGCGTGTCCCGGCCCTCCATCGAATCCGCGGCCAGGAAGGAGACATGCCCTTGCAGGGTGCGCGCGTGGATGGATTGGAGCATCGCCTGCTCGGCCGGCGAAAGCGGCTCGGCGGCGGAAACAATAAGCAATTGCGCGGCGCACAGCAGTACGCCGAAAGTGCGGAAAATGGGCTTCATGGGATGACTTCAGGGTATCATCCGCGCCGCCCATCCCAGTCTGAAATCAGGAGATTTGAGCTAGAGTATCGTACATGCGCTACGCAAACTCGCTTCTGATGGCAGTGTGCGCGGCCGGCCTCACATTGGCCGGCGCCTTTGCCCAGGATCCCCCGCCGGCCGAGCAGGCCAAGCCCGAAGGCGGCCCGCCCGCCGGTATGCGCGGCGGCGCCGCCGCTGCCTCCACCGAACCGAAGCCCTACGAGAGAGTCGTGACCAAGGAGTTCACCACCGACGACGGGCTCTTCAAATTACATCGCAACAAGGACAAGGTCCTCTACGAAATTCCCAAGGCGGAACTCGGCAAAGAGATGCTGTGGGTGAGCCAGATCCGCAAGACCACCATCGGCGTGGGCTACGGCGGACAGTCGCTCGGCAGCCGCGTGGTCAAGTGGGAGCAGCGCGGCAATCGCATCCTCCTCAAATCAGTGAACTTCGAGATCACGGCCGATCCAAAGGATCCCATCGCCAGGGCCGTGGCTGACGCCAACGCCGACACCATCATCATGGCCTTCAACGTCGAAGCCTTTGCCAAGGACGGCTCGCCTGTGATCGACGTCTCGCGCCTCTTCACCACGGACGTGCCGGAGTTCTCGGCCCGCGCCCGCCTGCGGGCCCGCGCCATGGACCCCTCCCGCTCCTTCCTCGAAAAGGCGACCAGCTATCCCCTCAACATTGAAGTGGACGCCCTGCATACCTATACGACCCCCACTGACCTCCCCACCGCAGGCGCGCCCGCCCCTGCCCCAAACCCCTTCATGGGCTCCGGCATGCGGCCCGGTTCCGGCACGGTCGTGGTGCACTACTCCATGGTGAAGCTCCCCGAACACCCCATGATGCCGCGCCTCATGGATGAACGCGTCGGCTACTTCTCGCACTCCACCATGGACTTCTCGCGACCTGAAGCCAAGGCCGTCCGCCGCACCTTCATCGCGCGCTGGCGCCTGGAGAAGAAAGACCCCACCGCCGCCCTCAGTGAGCCCGTCAAGCCCATCGTCTTCTACGTGGATCCGGCCACGCCCAAGCACCTGGCGCCTTACGTGAAGGCCGGCGTCGAGCAGTGGCAGGTGGCTTTCGAAGAGGCCGGTTTCAAGAACGCCATCATCGGCAAATACGCTCCCTCCAAGGAAGAAGACCCCGACTGGGCGCCTGAAGACGCCCGCTACTCCGTCATCCGCTGGCTGCCCTCCACCATTGAGAACGCCATGGGGCCGCACATCTCCGATCCGCGCTCCGGCGAGATCCTCGAAGCGGACATCCAGATGTACCACAACGTGCAGCAGCTCTCCTCGGACTGGTACTTCACCCAGGCCAGCCCGCTCGATCCGCGTGCGCAGAAATACCCGCTGCCGGCCGATCTCGAAGGCAAGCTGCTCGAATACGTGGTGGCGCATGAGGTCGGCCATTCGCTCGGCTTCCAGCACAACATGAAAGCCAGCTCGCTCTACCCCATCGAGAAGATTCGCGACCGCGAGTGGGTGAAGAAGAACGGACACACGCCCACGCTCATGGATTATTCGCGCTTCAATTACGTGGCACAGCCTGAGGACAAGATCGACGCCATTGATCTGATCCCCAAAATCGGGCCTTACGACAAGTTCGCCGTGAAGTGGGGCTACACCCCGCTTCCTTCCGCCAAGACCCCCGACGACGAGAAACCCACGCTCGACGAGTGGGCCCGCGTGCAGGAAAAGACCGCCTACCTGCGCTTCTCCACTGAGGGAGCCAATGGCGCCGACTATGGCGAGAACACTGAAGCCGTGGGTGACGCCGACGCCGTGCAGGCCACCACGCTCGGCCTCAAGAACCTGGAGCGCGTGGCCGGCTACCTGCTGAAAGCCACGGAAGAGAAGGGCGAGAACTGGGATCAGCTCGAGCGCGTCTACAGCCGCGTTCTCGGCCAGTGGTCGCTCGAGATGGGCCACGTGGCGGCGCTCATCGGTTCCGATGAGACGCAGCAGTTGCACGGCGGCCAGGCCGGTGTGCGCTTCAAAGCCGTCCCCAGGGAACGCCAGCAGGCGGCCGTCCAATTCCTGCTCGCCAACGGCATGAACGTGCCCAAGTGGGCGCTGAACCCCGAAGTGCTGCGCCGCATCGAGCCCGATGGCGCCATCACCCGCATCCGCGCCGCGCAATCCCGCCTCCTGTCCGCCATGCTGCTCTCCTCCCGCATGAATCGTATGACGGAGCAGGCCGCCACCGATCCCAAGGCATACGCTCCGGCCGACTTCCTGGCTGACGTGCGCAAGGGCGTCTTCAGCGAAGTCTACGCCGGCAAGTCTTCCATCGACGCGTTCCGCCGCAACACGCAGCGGATCTACCTCGAGCAGTTGGGCGATAAGCTCAATGGCAGAGCGCCGGTGAACGACGACGCCCGCAGCCTCGTTCGCGCTGAGCTGAAAAGCCTCAGCGGCGACGTCACCCGTGCCATGTCCAACGCCACGGACCGCGCCACCCGCGCCCACCTCGATGACGTGAAGGACCAGATCGCCCGCATCCTCGATCCCAAGTTCGTCCCGCCTGCTCCCGCCTCCGCCGCCCCCGCCGCGGTCCGGCGCGGAGTGGAGGATCCCTGGGAACTCGACTGCTGGCCCGACTACGGCATCTACCGCTAAATCACTCCAGAGGCGGCTCTACCATGCAACGCGGTTGAGCCGCCGTTCTTGTCTCAAGTCACCTCATTCTTCATCTGATCGCTGCCCGCTCTTTGTCCTTGCCTTCATGAGGAAATCCTCGTAATCTGGCAAATATCTAGTGGAAGCCAGAATCAGGCTCCACCCGAGGAGGACACCCGTCTATGCGCTACTTCGTAGCTTTGTGCTTCTTCTGCACAACCGCCTGCACGATGCTTGCGGCCCCCATCCAGGTCGGTGAGGGAGCCTTTTCCGGCTCCGCTACCGTTGTCAACTTCAACTCCATCGCCAACGAAGAGCAGATTGTCGCTCAGTATGCCGGCCTCGGCGTCACCTTCTCCGGCGGCCTTTACGGCCTGACTAATCCGGGCGATGCCGATTTCTTCCCCGCACCAGGCGCAGCCATCGCTTCCAACTGGCTCTACTCCCAAGCGCAACACGGCCCCATGCCCATCACCGTGACGTTCTCCACTCCCGTCCTCCGCGTCGGCTTCCTCACCGAAGTCAATGCAGGGGACACCACCACCATCGCCACCTACTCAGGTGTTTCGTCCACCGGTTCGGTCAACCACCTGTCCAGTTCGCTCACGGCAGCGTTTTTCGGAGTGGAGGACCTTTCCGGCATCAGCAGCATCACCATCAATGTCACTGGTCCGGGAAATCATTTCATCGCACTCGACGACCTCCGCTTCGACACCGGCGCCGCGGCCCAGGTCCCCGAACCCACAACCTGGCTGTCCCTTGCCGGCGGCCTCGCCCTGCTCGGCGCGCTCCGCCGCCATTCTGCGGCCAAGTGACCCGACAAACCGCTGAAGACCGGCCGCGCCGGAGCCAATGAGCGCGGCGAGTCCCGTGCCAAGTAGTCCACCGCTACGCCGCCGGTCTCCTCAACAGCGCCCGCTCCCTCATCCAGCGCTTCCACGGCACGCCCCTCTCTCTGCCCAGCTCCCCTAACCCAGTCCCAAGAGACGCCCCGCCCATGCCTGCCCCGAGGCCACGCACGGAGCAAGTGGGTCGACTAGCTTTGGCCCGACGCGCGAACTCAGCTCGCATGGCCTGCTGGATTATCTTGGTGTGCCTCTCATTGCGTATTGATCCCTTTGCCCGATCTGATAAGCTGTCCGGCAAGAAGGTACTCCCTCATGAAAGATTCCACCAGCCCCAGAACCTCGCGGCGTGATTTTCTCGCGCGCACCTCCACCACCGCCGCCGGCGTCTCCGCCCTCTCCGGTATCACTCTGCCTGCCGTCCACGCGCAGGGTTCCAGCACCATCCAGGTGGCGCTGGTCGGCTGCGGCGGACGCGGCACCGGCGCCGCCGTCAACGCCCTCTCCGTCGCCGGCAGCCCCATCAAGCTTGCGGCCATGGCCGACGTCATCGACGCCAAGCTCAACTCCAGCTACGACAAGCTCAAGTCCCAGTTCAACGCCCAGGTGGACGTCCCGCCCGAGCGCCGCTTCCTCGGCTTCGACGCCTACAAGCAGGCCATGGACGCCCTCAAGCCCGGCGACGTCGTCATCCTTGGCACTCCGCCCGCCTTCCGCTGGGTGCAGTTCTCCTACGCCATCGAAAAGGGCCTGCACACGTTCATGGAGAAGCCCGTCACCGTCGACGGCCCCACTACCGTGCGCATGATCAAGCTGGCCGAGGCCGCGGATCGAAAGAACCTCAAGTGCGGCGTCGGCTTGATGGTCCGCCATTGCCGCGCCCGCCAGGAACTGCTGAAGCGCATCCAGGACGGCCAGATCGGCGATATCGTCGCCATGCGTGCCTACCGCATGGGACAGGGGGGCGGCACCGCTGGCCCGCGCCCGGCCGGCGTCAGTGAACTCACCTACCAGATCCAGCGCTTCCACGCCTTCCTGTGGCTGAGCGGCGGCGTCTTCAGTGATTACTACATCCACCAGATCGACGAGTGCAGTTGGATGAAGGGCGCCTGGCCCGTGGAAGCTCACGCCGTCGGCGGCCGCCACTATCGCGGCGAATCCCTCGATCAGAACTTCGACACCTACTCCGTCCAGTACGTCTACCCGGACGGCACCCGCCTCTTCTTCGACGGCCGCAACATGAAGGGCTGCCGCGACGAGTTCGCCAGCTACGCCCACGGCTCCAAGGGCTCCGCCGTTATCTCCACCCTCTCCCACGCTCCCGGCATGACCCGGATCTACAAGGGGCAGAAGATGCCCACCGTCATGTCGCGCAAAGACCTGCCTCTCAAGGAAGACCCCAACCTCGCCTGGGCCTTCCCTCAGCCCGAGCGCAGTCCCTATCAGTTTGAATGGGACGATCTCATCGAGGCCATCCGCCAGGATCGCAAGTACAACGAAGTGAAGCGTGGCGCCGAGGCCAGCCTGGTGGCTTCCATGGGCCGCATGGCCGCCCATACCGGCCAGATCGTCACCTTCGACCAGATCATGAACTGCCCGCACGAGTTCGCGCCCAACGTCGACAAGCTCACCATGGACGGCCCCTCGCCGCTCCAACTCGGGCCCGACGGCAAGTACCCTGTGCCGGAACCCGGCATCAAACTCGATCGCGAATATTAGCGTGCCCCGCTCGTGCCGGCGCGTCTACGACCGCCGGCGCGCCACCTGCAGGTTCGACGGAACTTTGCCCGCTCCATACCCGATGCGGAATCCCAGCGGCTTCACGCTGGCTCTCTGCGTCTCGTACGCCTCGCGCAGGTCCTTCTGCGTCCGGAACTGGAAGCTCTTTCCGTACGGCTGCACGTAGTCGCCGTAGAGCTGCACCTGCCACGGTCCCGCTGCAAAGTACTTCCACGGAATGCCGGAGTCGTCCTGCAGTATGGCGCCGCTGGCGTCCAGGATCAGTGACCGGATCAGGTTGAAGTTCTCGCTGTGCAGCATGTAGGACGTCGCCTTCAACAGAGTATCCGTCTGGCCCAGGGATGTGATGTAGCGCCGGAACGCCGGGTTGTTCTTCATGTGAGCGTCGTCCAGGTTGAGGGAGATGTAGTAGAGCGACGCCTTCTGCCCGCCCTGTGCCGTCTCGATGTCAAACCGGATGCCGCGGTTCAGGCCGAACGCGGAGCGTTTAGGCCCCGGCACGCGGTGCTCCAGCTTGCCCTCTTCGTTGATCTGGATGTACTCGAAGCCATTGATCTTGTAGCCCGAACGCGCCAGTAGGATCAGGATCGGTTCCGTCACCCCGTCCGTCACCTGGCCGCGCAACTGCCGGTCCATTTCCTTCGTGACGAAGAAGCTCTTCTGTAGCAGCGATTGCAGCGTGCCCGCGATGCCCGGCAGCAGGGTGCCGATCGTCTCAGGCGTGAACTGGTCAGGCTCCGGCACCAGCCCTGGCGGCTCCAGCGCCGCCATCACGTAGGTCTTCCGGTTGGGGAAGAATGTGAGCATCGTCAGCGCGTCCGCGCCCGAGAACGGATACCACACCGCCCGCTCCCCGCCTTGCACCAACTCCGACTGGGCGAACTTCTGCATCGCCGGCTGGCGGCCCGCCTCGAACTTGTCCCACAACGCCTCCATGTTCTTGGCGTGTTCCTGCCAGATCGGATCAGACTCCAGGGCCTTGTACGAACTCTCCGCCCGCCCCGGCATTCCAGCCAAAAACTTGGCCGTGTCGTTGGCGTGTAACGGATCCAGTTCCTGGGCCTTCTGCACGGTCGCCTTTTCGGCAGGGTCGTGCTGGGCCTGGCAGGCAGTCAGACAGAAGGTGATGGAGAGAAACGCGGAGGCCGCGAAGCAGCGCATATGGGTTACTTTCAGTGTAGCGGCACGCAGCCTTCGCATCTCCGTTTGCGCCCGGCCTGGCCAAAAGATAGTTAAGGCCGGAGTCGCAGTCGCGGCTCCGGCCTCGTTGCCTATCTCACTGAGAACACGGCTCTATTGCAGCGGCAGATCGCCCTGGCCGTTACCATCTTCCGGTTCCTCCGCCTCCACCACCGTGCAGGCGGCGGCCACCAGATCTTCGCCCTCCATTGTCACCAGTTTGACGCCGGAGGCCGAGCGGCCGGTCTTGCGGATGCTCTCTGAATCGGTGCGTAGGATCTTGCCTTCGCGGGTGATCAGGATGACGTCGGTGTCTTCCTTCACCGCCAGGACTGCCATCACCTTGCCGGTCTTGTTGGTCACCTTCATGTTGATGACCCCCGAGCCGGCGCGGCTCTGGAACCGGTACTCGCTCACCTTCGTGCGCTTGCCGAAGCCGTGCTCAGAGACCGAGAGGATGAAGTCGTCCTCGCCCACAATCTGCATGCCGATGATGTAGTCGTCCTTCAGCTTGAACTTCATCGAAGTCACGCCGGCGGCCGGCCGTCCCATCGGGCGGACGTCTTCCTCGCTGAACTTGATCGCCAGACCTTCCCGCGTGCCCAGAAACACCAGTTCCTTGCCCGTGGAGAGCATCGCTTCGATCAGTTCGTCGCCTTCCTTCAGGCCGATCGCGATGATGCCGCGCGCCATCGGGTTGTCGAACACCGTCAGTTCGCACTTCTTGATTACGCCTTGCCGCGTGGCCATTACCACGTAGTTGTCCGGCGTGAACTCCTTCACGGCCAGGAACGCTCGCACCGTCTCGTCTTCCTGCAGGTTGATCAGGCCGTTGATGTTCTTGCCCTTCGCCGCCGCGGCGGCATCGGGGATGTTGTACACCTTCAGCCAGTACACGCGGCCCATGGAGGTGAAGATTAGCAGGTAGCTGTGCGTGTTCACCACCATCAGGTGTTCCACCACGTCTTCTGATCTCGTCGCCATCCCGATGCGGCCCTTGCCGCCGCGCGACTGCCGCCGGTAGGTGTCCAGCGACGTCCGCTTCAGGTAGCCGCCGCGGCTGACGGTGACGACGACATCTTCCACCTTGATCAGGTCTTCGATGTTGATCTCGCCCTCGTCTTCCACGATCTGCGTCCGGCGCTCGTCGCCGAAGTCCTTCTGGACCTCTTTGAGCTCCTTCACGATCACGGCGCGCAGAACCTTGTCCGAGCCCAGAATCTCCAGGTAGCCGGCGATCAGCCGCTGGATCTCCGCCAGTTCGTCCAGGATCTTCTGCTGCTCCATGCCGGTCAAACGCTGGAGCTGCAGTTCGATAATCGCCTGCGCCTGCTTCTCGGTAAAGTCGAAGCGCGACATCGGCTCGCCGTTGTAGCGAAGCGTCGGCGACCACCGTGCCAGCACTTCGGCCAGCTTGGGATTCTCGGGGAATTCCATCTGCCCGGTCAGCGCCTCGCGCGCTTCCCGCGGATTCCGGGCCGCACGCACGGTTTCGATCACCGCGTCCAGGTTCTGCAGCGCTTTCTGGAAACCCAGCAGCAGATGTTCGCGGTCTCGCGCCTTCCTCAGCAGGAACTCCGTGCGCCGCCGCACCACTTCCACGCGGTGGTCGATGAACCGCTTGATGCAGTCGATCAGCCCCATCTCGCGCGGCTGTCCGTTGACGATGGACAGCATGATCACGCCGAAATTCACCTGCATCTGCGTGTTCTTGTACAGGTTGTTCAGTACGATCTCGGTCTGTTCGCCGCGCTTCAGTTCGATCACCACGCGCATGCCGTCGCGGTCGCTCTCGTCGCGGACGTCTGAGATGCCCTCGAGCCTCTTTTCATTCACCAGGGAGGCGATCTGCTCCACCAGCCGCGCCTTATTCACCTGATAGGGCAGCTCGGTGATGATGATCGCTTCGCGGTCCTTGCCCACCTTCTCCGTCGCCACCTTGGCGCGGATCTTCATCGAGCCGCGGCCGCGCGAGAAGTAGTCGTAAATCCCCTGGCGTCCGAGAATGATGCCGCCCGTCGGGAAGTCGGGGCCCGGCACCATCTCCAGAATCTTGTCCAGCGTCAGCGCCGGATTCTGCACCAGAGCGATCGCCGCGTTCACGATCTCCGTCAGGTTGTGCGGCGGAATGCGCGTCGCCATGCCCACCGCGATGCCCTCGCTGCCGTTCAGCAGCAGCAGCGGAACACGCGCCGGCAGCACCTCCGGCTCCACCATGGAGTCGTCGTAGTTGGGACGGAAATCCACCGTCTCGCTATCCAGATCCTCCAGGATGATCGCCGCGATCTTCGAAAGCCGCGCCTCGGTGTACCGCATCGCCGCCGGCGGATCCGCGTCGATCGAGCCGAAATTGCCCTGCCCATCCACGAGCGGGTAGCGCAGTGAAAATGGCTGGGCCATGCGCACCAACGCGTCGTAGACCGAGGTGTCGCCATGCGGGTGGAACTTGCCCAGCACGTCGCCGACGATGCGCGCCGACTTCTTCGTGGGGCGATTGTAAGTCAGCCCCATCTCGCTCATTCCATATAGGATGCGACGGTGGACCGGCTTCAGGCCGTCGCGCACGTCTGGCAGCGCGCGCCCGATGATCACCGACATCGAGTAGTCGAGATACGAACGCCGCATCTCTTCTTCAATCGCGATCGGCGAAATGTTCTTCCGGTCTCCCAATGGCAGCTGCACGCCGCTGGACGAGGGAGGCGTTTGCTGGTCTTCAGGGTCTTGAGGATTGGGCATGGGGCAACCTCCAGTTTACCAAAACGCTTGATACAAAGGGGCTTATGTTAAGATGAAACGAGGGCGCATGCTTTCCATCGTTATCCCCATCCACAACGAAGAGCCTGCCATTCTAAGGCTTTACGACCGCTTGACCGCCGTCCTCGCCCAACTCGCCAGGCCCTACGAAATCATCTTCATCGACGACGCTTCCACCGATCGCAGCTTCGACCTCCTCTCCAATCTCGTCGAAACCGACGGCCGCCTCCGCGTCGTCCGCCTCCGTCGCAACTTCGGCCAGACGGCCGCCCTCTCCGCCGGCTTCGACGAAGCCAAGGGCGACGTCATCGTCGCCATGGACGGCGACCTCCAGCACGACCCAGCCGACCTGCCCGCACTCCTCGCCAAAATCGACGAGGGCTACGACATCTCCTCCGGCTGGCGCAAACAACGCAACGACAACATGGTGATGCGCAAGATCCCCTCCCGCATCGCCAACTGGCTCATGGCCCAGGTCAGCGGTATCGAACTTCACGACTTCGGCACCACCTACAAGGCTTACCGCTCAGAGATCATCAAGGACATCAACCTCTACGGCGAACTCCACCGCTTCATCCCGGCCCTCGCCTCCTTCTACGGCGCCAGGATCGCCGAAGTCCCCATCCAGAACCCCCCGCGCACCGGCGGCGCCTCCCATTACGGCATCGGGCGGACCTTCAACGTGATGTTCGACATCATCACCATCCGCTTCCTGCTCAAATACCTCACCCGCCCCATGCACTTCTTCGGCCGCATCGGCCTGGCCAGCTTCACCGCCGGCGGCCTCATCCTGGCCGTCCTCTTCGTCAAGAAGATCCTCGGCCACGAGATCATCATGGCCCACGGCCCCCTTCTCTTCACCGGCGGCCTGCTCCTCCTCATCGGCCTCATGATGTTTACCACCGGCCTGCTCGGCGAAATGATGATGCGCACCTATTTCGAAAGCCAGGGCCGCCGCATCTACGCCGTCCGCGAAGTCCGCGCCAAACAAACCCAAAAGGCCGGCTGAGCGCGCCCTCTGTTATGATGGCTCCGGCAAACGGAGCCATCCCATGAAGTTTCTTCGCACTCTCCCCGTCTTCCTCGCTGCCGCGGCCCTCTTCTTCCCCGCTGCCGATAGCCCCGCTCAATCCCCCAGGAAACGCCTCCTTGTCATCGGCGCCGTCAAGGGCTTCCAGCACGACGCCACTTCCACCGCCATGGGCACGCTCTGGAAACTAGGGAAAGACAGCGGCCTCTGGGAGACCTACTTCAAGACCGACACCCAGCTCCTCACCAAGAAAAAGCTCACCGCCAACGCCAAGAACATCGACTACTTCGATGCCGTCGCCTTCTATACCACCGGCGAACTCGACATGGACGACGAGCAGAAAGCCGCCCTCATCTCCTTCGTCAAGGACGACGGCAAAGGCTTCATCGGTGTCCACTCCGCGCCTGATACTTTCTACAAATGGCCCGCCTACGGCGAGATGCTCGGCGGCTACTTCGACGGCCACCCCTGGAATACCTTCCCCGCGCCCATCCTCGTGGAAGACCCGTCCAACCCCCTCGTCAAACACCTGCCCGCTCAGTTCACCGTCCTCGATGAGATCTACCAGGCCCGCGACTTCTCCCGCGAAAAGTCCCGCGTCCTCATGCGCCTCGATGAATCCAAGCTCGATATGACCAAAAAGGGCATCAAGCGCACCGACAAGGACTTCGCCGTCACCTGGATCCACCAGTACGGCAAGGGCCGCGTCTTCTATTCCACGCTCGGCCACACCGAAGAGTCCTGGGCCAATCCCGGCGTCCAGAAGATGTGGCTCGAAGCCGTCAAATGGACCATGGGGCTCACCGAAGCCGATGCCACGCCGCGCCCCCGGCCCGCCAACTGAGCATGCCCCAGTTCGATCCGGAACTCCTCCGCCTCGCTGCCGTCGTCTACGAGTACCACCAGTTGCGCCACGCGCCGCAGCCGGCCGACGCCATGCTCGTCTTCGGCACCAACGACCTGCGCGTCGCCGAGGCCGCCGCCGCTTTCTTCCACCGCGGACTCGCCCGCATCGTCATCTGCTCCGGTGGGGTCGCTCACACCGCGGACCTCCTCGCCACCGGCTGGACCGAGCCCGAAGCCGAGGTCTTTGCCGATGCCATGGCCGCCCGCGGCGTGCCGCGCGCCGCGATTCTCCATGAGCCCCGCGCCCTCAACACTGCCGAGAACATCCGCTTCACCCGCGAACTCCTCGCCGCCCTGAAACTCACGCCCCGCAATCTCCTGCTCGTGATGAAGCCCTTCATGCAGCGGCGCGTCTGGGCCACCATGGCCGTCGAATGGCCTGAAATGCCCGCCACCGTCGCCTCGCCCGATCTCACTCTCGAAGACTACTTCACGGAAGATCTGTCCCCGGAGCGCATCATCCCCATCCTCCTCGGTGACCTCCAGCGTCTCTGGATCTACGCCCGCCGCGGCTGGAGCGCTCCGCAACGCTTCCCCGCCGAAGTCCTCCACGCCTACCGCGCCCTCACCGCCCGCGGCTTCACCCAGCACCTCATCCCAAACGAACCCGATCCCGCTTAACTCACGATCCCGTTCCGCAGCGCAAACCGCACGATGTCTCCCGTGTTGTGCAGGTTCAGCTTCTCCATCACGCTGCCCCGGTGCGATTCCACCGTGTAAACGCTCAGGTTCAGCGCCGTCGCGATCTCTTTATTGGTCTTCCCCTCGGCGATCAACGCCAGTACTTCGCGTTCCCGGCTCGTCAGCAGATCCACCGGGTTGGTGACATGCTTGCGGTAGTCCGTCAGCACGGCATCCGAGACCGCCGGGCTCAGGTACGCCTCGCCCCGCGCCACCGCGCGAATGGCCCGGATCAGGTCCGCGTCGTCAGAGTCCTTCAGCAGATACCCGCGCGCCCCGGCCCGCAGAATCTCCCGCACATACACCGAGTCTTTGTGCATGCTCAGCCCGATCACCCGCGTGTACGGCAGTTCATCGCAAATCTGCCGCGTCCCTTCGATCCCGTTCAGCTCCGGCATCGACACGTCCATCACCACCACGTCCGGCTTCAGTGCCCGCGCTTCCGTAATCGCCTCCCGCCCCGTCTGAGCCTCGCCCACCACTTCCATATCGGCTTGCGAATCGATCAGCAGGCGCACGCCCTTCCGCAGAATCGCGTGATCGTCAGCCAACAAAACTCGTATCTTCCTGCTCTGCATTCGGGTTCCTCCTGCGCAGCGGCACTTCCGCTCGAATCATCAACCCGCCCTCATTCCGATTCTGCATGATCAGCTCCCCGCCCAGTTGCCGCGCGCGCGCTCGCATGCCCACCGTGCCCAGGCTCTGCCCGGCGTTTGGCCGCGGTCGCAACCCATGCCCGTTGTCGGCGATCTCCAGCCGGATCGTCGCCTCCGCCTGGTCCAGCGAAACCGACGCCTCCGTGGCATCCGCATGCCGGGCGATGTTGGTCAGCGCCTCCTGCGTGATCCGGAACAGGTGCGTCTCAGTCGCCCCGTCCAGCCGCACGCTCAGGTTCGACGTGTACTTCACCGGAATCTGTGTCCGTTGCGTGAACCGTTCCGTCAGCCACCGCAGCCCGGCCTCCAGTCCCAGGTCGTCCAGGATCACCGGCCGCAACACCTGCGACAACTTCCGCACGTCCTGGATCACCTCGTCCACCACCTCAACGCAATCCTGGCGCACGCTCTCGAAATCCGATCCGTTGCCGCGTGTCAGCATCCGCCGCAATCCGCTCAACGCCTGTCCCAGCTCATCGTGCATCTCGTGCGAGAATCGCCGCGCCATTCGTTCGTGTCCGTCCAGCAGGTGCCATGAGACCCGCGCCAGCTCCGCACTCTGCCATTCCAATCGCGCGAACGCCCTCTGGATGATCCAGAACGTCAACGCAGCCGTCCCCGCCGCCAGCACGAAGCACAGCCCCAGCACCCAGCTCAACCGGTCGATCAGGTTCTTCGTCTCCGTGACGATCGAAGTCTCGATCTCCGCACCCCGCACTGACTCCACCAGGTGATACCGCACCAGCTCCTGTGCCGTGCTTTGAATCCTGCTCGAACCCTGGTACCCCAGGTAGGCCGCCAACAGCACCAGTCCCACCACCAGCGCAAAGCCCGCCGCCGCGAACTGCAGCACCCGAACTCTCGACATCGGCGGCTCCGTCACCAGTTCCAGCAGCGAATTGTCCGGCTGTCTCGGCTCGCTCATAGCCAGATCGGCAGTCTTCTCGCTTGCTCCGGTCGCACTGCCGATTCCAGAATCGCAATTGACTTTCTTCATTGCACCCCCATGCTCAGGGGATAGTGCGGCCTTCCTGTGCCCCATTCCTCTCTCCAACCTGCAATTGTCCTTCTTTTCTAGCCTCCACGCGGGGTAAGAGAAATCCCGTCCTCAGGGGAGGGTAAATCCTTCCTCAGCCAGACATCCTATTTAGGTAATGGAAAGACTACTCCTCGCGATAGGTGTGCTCGCCGCCGCGGCGGGCGCTCAAACTCCCAAAGACTTCACCGTCCAGCAGGCGGTGGAAGAGGCCATCGCCAACAACCTGGATCTCGCCGCGCAGAAGCTCAGCGTCTCCGTCGCCGAGGCTGCCGAGATCACCGCCCGCCTCCGCCCCAACCCCGTCCTCACGCTTTCCGGTCAGACCCTCAACATCCTCGGCGCCAACTACTCTCCCGATACCCCCCTTGGTCCCAACCAGTTCAATATTCACACCGACTTCCCCATCGAACGCGGCGGCAAGCGCCAGCAACGCATCGCCCTCGCCCGCGAGGACAAGTCCCTCGCCGAACTCGGCGTCCGGGAGCTCCTGCGCCAGGTCGTCGCCGCCGTCCAGGCCGGCTTCGTCGAAGTCCAGCAGGCCAAGGAAAACTTGAAGCTCGCCCAGGAGAACCTGGCCAGCCTCCAGGGTGTCGTCACCGTCAACGAAGCCCGCGTCAGAAGCGGCGACCTCGCCGTCGTCGAACTCGACCGCTCCCGCGTCGCAGCCCTCCAAGATGCCGCCCCCGTCCGTCAGGCCGAACTCACCCTCGCGCAGGCCAAAACCCGCCTCCAGCAGCGTATGGGCCGCATAACCAAGTCCCAGGACTTCGACGTCTCCGGTGACATGCGCCGCCAGGACTCCCTCGCTTCCCCGGAAGAGATCCAACGCCTCGCCCTCCAGCGCCGCCCCGACTACCTCGCCACCCAACAGACCCAAACCCGCTCCCGCGCCGACCTCCGCCTCCAACTCGCCAACGGCAAGTTCGACTACTCCGTCGGCACCGAATACACCCATCAGTCCGCCTGGGGCGCCTCTGGCAGTTCCATGGGCTTCTACTTCTCCATGCCCCTCCCGCTCTTCAATCGCAACCAGGGTGAAATCGCCCGCGCCCAGCGCGAGATCAACTTCACCGGCGCCCGCATCCGGTCCATCGAAGCATCCATCGCCTCCGAGATCGAGCAGGCCCACCGCCAGTGTGTTGTCTCCCGCCAGCTCCTGGCCGGCATCGAACAGGACATGCTCGGCAAGGCCCGCTCCGTCCGCGACATCACCGAATACTCATACCGCCGCGGGGAGGCCACCCTGGTGGAGTTTCTCGATGCCCAGCGGGCTTACAATGACGCAACCATGGCCTTCAATGAGGCGCGGGCCAACTACGCGAAAAGCCTCTATCAGATCGACGCCGTCTCCGGCGCCACCGTGGCCGGCAATTAGGCCGCTCAAGGAGTTATCTCAGTGAATTGGTCACCTCAGTTGAAATCCGCGCTCGGCCTGGCCGCCGCTCTCTTCCTGGCCGCTTGCGGCAAGCAGGAAACCGCTCCAGCCAAGCCCTCCGATCCGCCCAAGGCCGTCTCCGCTTCTCCGGCCCAGAAGCAGCTCAACGGCGAAGTCGTCATGGATCCCAATGCGCCCGAGTTGAAGCAAATGCTCATTGAGGTGATCCAGGACGTGCCCGTGCCTGTCGATGAAGTCACCGTCACTGCTCGCATCCAGGCCAATCCCCACGGCGTCGGCCACGCCGTTGTCCCCGTTCCTGGCCGCATCACCCGCGTCATGGCCCGTCTCGGAGACTCCGTCACTAAGGGCCAGCCGCTCGTCTCCATCGAGAGCCCTGCCGTCGCGGAGGCCGAGGCCGCCTTCGTCCAGTCTGAAGCCATGCTCCGCCAGGCCGAAATCGCACTCGCCAAGGCCGATGCCGACGTCGCCCGCCTCTCCGATCTCTTCGAGCACCAGGCCGTCGCCCAGAAGGAACTTCTCGCCGCCCGCACCACCGCCGGCCTCTCCAAGGCCGCGGTCGACCAGGCCCAAGGCGCCCGCGAGCAGGCCCGCCGCCGCCTCGAACTCCTCGGCCTCAAGCCCGGCGAGTTCCAGCAGCAGGTCGTGGTCCACGCCCCCATCTCCGGCAAGGTCATGGAGGTCAGTGTCGTCGAAGGCGAGTTTCGCAATGAGATCAACACCCCCCTCGTCACCATCACCGACCTCAGCCGCGTCTGGGTCACCTCCGAAGTCCCGGAAAGCAAGATCCGCCTCTTCCACGTCGGCGGCATCGCCCACCTTGAGCTGATCGCTTACCCCAACGAAACCTTCCACGCCAAGGTCACCCGCATCGCCGACGCCGTCGATCCTGAAACCCGCACCCTCAAAGTCAATGCCGAACTCGAAAACACCGCCGGCAAGCTCCGCCCCGATATGTTCGGCAGCCTGCGCTACTCCACCGGCGAAACGCCCGCACCCTGGATTCCCGAAACCGCCGTCGTCCGCCGCAACGGCATCGACCTCATCTTCGTCGAGCGCGCCCCCGGCCGCTTCGCCGCCGTTCCCGTCGAGCTCGGCAAGCCCATCCACGGCGGCTTCCCCGTCGACAAAGGCGCCAAGGCCGGTGACCGCATCGTCACCAAAGGATCCGTCTACCTCAAGGCGGCGCTGTAAACCATGCGAAAACTCATCCACTTCGCCATCCACCAGCCGCTCTTCATCTTTCTGGTCACCGGCCTCTTCATCGGCGCCGGAATCATCTGCTTCCGCACCCTGCCCGTCGAAGCCTTCCCGGACGTCACGGACATTCAGGTCACCGTCGTCACTCTCTATCCCGGTCACGCCTCGGAAGAGGTGGAAAAGCAGGTGTCCATTCCAGTCGAAATCGCAGTCTCCGGCATGCCCCATGCCGTGCGCGTCTTCTCGCACACGCAGTTCGGACTCTCTTCCACCTACATCACCTTCGACGACGGCGTGGACAACTACTTCGCCCGCCAGCAGGTCATCGAACGCCTCCAGTCCGTCGACCTCCCCGAAGGCATCCACCCCGAACTAGCACCCCTCTCCAGCCCCATCGGCGAAATCTATCGCGTCTATCTCAAGTCCGACAAGTACGACTCCATGGACCTTCGCGCCCTCATGGACTGGTCCGTCGTCCGCAACCTCAAACTCGTCCCCGGTGTGGCCGACGTCGTCTCCCGCGGCGGTCTCATCAAGCAGTACCAGGTGGTCCCAGACCAGACGCGCATGAAGTCCCACGCCGTCTCCATCAAGCAGCTCTTCGATGCGCTCGAACGCAGCAATATGAACGCCGGCGGCGGCTACATCGAGCAGGGCGAACAGCAGTTCATCATCCGCGGTGTCGGCCTCCTGCGCACCGTCGACGACATCCGCAAGGTCGTCGTTGCGGAACGCCGCGGCGTCCCTGTCCTCATCGAAGACATCGCCGGCGTCACCATCGGCAACCAGCAACGCCAGGGCATCGTCGGCATGGACGACAAGGACGACATCGTCAACGGCACCATCCTCATGCGCAAAGGGGAGAACCCCTCTGACGTCCTGGAAGGCGTCAAGGCCAAGATCGATCAGCTCAACTCCTCCATCCTGCCCAAGGACGTCCAACTCGTCCCCTACTACGATCGCGCCTGGCTCATCGGCAGCACCCTCAGAACCGTCTTCAAGAACCTCGGCGAAGGCGCGCTCCTCGTCTGCCTCGTCCTCTATATCTTCCTCGGCCGCGTCAAGCCCGCCGCCATCGTCGCCATCCTCATTCCCCTCTCTCTGCTCGCTACTTTCATCGGCCTCACCATCAAAGGCATCCCTGCCAATCTCCTCTCACTCGGCGCCATGGACTTCGGCATCATTGTCGACGGCGCCGTCATCGTCGTCGAGAACATCTTCCGCCACGCCACCCATGAGCGCCACCGCTACTCCAGCTTCAAAGAGCTCGTCGCCGCCGCCGCCGCCCAGGTGGGCCGCCCCACCTTCTTCTCGATGCTCATCATCATCCTTGCCCACCTGCCCATCCTCTCCCTCCAGCGCCATGAGGGCCGCATCTTCGCCCCCATGGCCTACACCATCGTCTCCGCCCTGGTGGGCTCGCTCCTCTTCTCCCTCACCCTCGTCCCCATCCTCTGCGTATACCTCCTCAAGGACAGCAAGGAGGAGCAGGAAACCTGGCTCGTTCGCTTCGCTCAGAAGCTCTATCAACCCGCTCTCCGCACCGCCCTCGGCTGGCCCAAGCTTATCCTCGTCACCTGCGTCATCGTCCTCGCCTTCAGCCTCGCCCTCGTGCCTCAGCTCGGCAGCGAGTTTCTCCCCGAACTCAACGAAGGCAGCATCTGGGTCAACTTCACACTCCCTCCCGGCATCTCACCCAGCGAGGTGAACCGCACCCTCCACCAGCTTCGAACCACGCTCCTCAAAATCCCCGAGGTCGAGCGCGTCGTCTCCCAGGCCGGCCGCCCCGATGACGGCACCGATCCCAAGACCATCAACATGGTCGAAGTCCTGGTCGACCTCAAGGACGAAAAGGAGTGGCGCCCGCATGTCACCAAGGAGGGTCTCATCGCCCAGATGGAGAAGGAGATCGACGAGATGCCCGGCATCAAGCCCGCTTTCTCACAGCCCATCCGCGACAGCGTCCTCGAGTCCATCTCCCAAATCGACGGCCAGATCGTCGTGAAACTCTTTGGCCCGGACTCCACCATCCTCAAGAACAAGATCGAAGAGGTGCTCCACGTCATCGAGCCGATCCGCGGCGTTGGCCGCGCCTTCGTCGATCGCGCCGGCCGCATCCCGCAACTTCAGATCGACATCGACCGTACCCGCGCCGCCCGCTATGGCCTCAACATTGCCGACATCGAAGACATCATCGAGACCGCCCTCGGCGGCCGCCCCGCCACCCAGATCTGGGAAGGCGAGCGCCGCTACAACGTCGTGGTCCGCTTCGACGAAAGCCTCCGCAACAACGTCGACAAGATCCGCAACCTCCTCCTCGATGCCCCGGACGGATCCCAGGTCCCGCTCGATCAGGTCGCCCGCATCGACATGCAGGACGGCGTCCTCAACATCAGCCGCGAAGCCGGTCAGGGCACCGCCGCCATCGGCGTCTTCATCAAAGACCGCGATATGGGCAGCCTCGCCGGCGAAATGCAGCAGAAGGTCAAGGAGAAGATCCAGCTCCCGCCCGGCTACTCCATCACCTTCGGCGGCGAATTTGAAAACCAGCAGCGCGCCATGGGCCGCCTGCTCACCATCATCCCCATCAGCATCCTGCTCATCTTCATCCTCCTCTTCGAGGCCTTCAAGTCCGTCAAAAGCGCCGCCCTCATCCTCATGAATGTGCCCTTCGCGCTGGTCGGCGGCATCCTCGCCCTTTACTTCACCGGCATCCACCTCAGCGTCTCCGCCGCCATCGGCTTCATCGCCCTCTTCGGGCAAGCCGTCCTCAACGGCGTCGTCATGGTGAGCCAGTTCCTCGATCTCCAGTCTTCCGGGGCAGACTCCTACCAGGCCGTCTTCCAGGGCGCCCAGGCCCGGCTTCGCACGGTCCTCATGACCTCGCTCCTCGCCATGCTCGGCCTCCTCCCCATGGCCCTCTCCCACGGCATCGGCTCCGAAGTCCAGCGCCCGCTCGCCGTCGTCATCATCGGCGGCCTCGTCAGCGCCACCGGCCTCACCCTCATCGTCCTCCCCGCTCTCTACCACTGGTTCCACGGCGAGCCGGACACCGGCGAACTCTAGATACACCAAGGGCCGCGCTGCTCATGCCGCGCGGCCCCCGGTGCGCTCAGGATCGTCTGCGAGCTAGTCCGCCTGCTTGCCGGCCGCGGGCTTGCCTGCGGCCATCGCCTTCTTCGCCGCCGGCTGCACGCCCTTCAGCGAAAGCTGTCCTTTCCGGATCGCATCCAAGGCCTGCGTCAGCACGCGCAACTCCTCGCCTGGCGCATGGAACCCCACCGAGTTCTCCGCTTCCACCAGGTCGATGAAGAACTGGCCCTTCCTCTGTCCTTCCCATGCGCCCTTCAACTGCTCGTCCGTGGCGCCCGCTTCCCGCAGCTTCTTCGTCTCTTCAATCAGCTCCATCAGCGCATCCATCGCCACATTCCGTGCTTCCGTGAACCGCGTCTGGATCTGCTCCACCCGGTCTTTCATCTCCTGCTCAGAGAAGCGGTGGCATCCCTGGCACGCCCGGTTGATGTTCAGCAGCGGGCTCCGCACATGGTGGTCGGAGATCTTCATCCCGCCTTCGCGCTTGTAAGGCATGTGGCAATCCGCGCACGCCACTCCGGACCGCGCGTGAATCCCCTGGTTGTAGAACTCGAACTCCGGATGCTGTGCCTTCAGCACCGGCGCGCCCGTCTCCTTGTGGACGAAGTCCGTGTGCTTCACCTCCTGGTAGTACTCGTACATGTTCTCCGCCTTCAGCCCCTTGTGCCACGGGAACGTCAGCCGCTTCCCGTCGCCCTTGAAGTAGTACTCCACGTGGCACTGCCCGCACACGAACGAGCGCATCTCCTGCGCCGTCGCCATCGTGTTCGGATCGTAGTCCTTGACCCCCTGCGAAGCCTTGTAGTTCTTGATCCCCTCCAGGAATCCCGGCCGCGTCACCCGCAGCGCCATCGTCTTCGGATCGTGGCAGTCGATACACGCCACCGGATGCTTCGCCAGCTTCGTTGCGTCGGTGTACGTCATGTGGTTCAGGGCTTCAAAGCCCTTGAAGATGTCTCCGTTGCCCAGCTTCTTGTAGATGTTGTACGTCGACGCGTGGCAGTTCAGGCACGTCCCCGGCTGCTTGAAGTCCAGCACCCGCTTCGTGTAGCGCTGGTCGTCCAGCATGTACGCATGGCCGCGCTCTTCCCGGAAATCCGCCGAGAACGCATAGCCCAGCCACATCCGCTTCAGCCGCGGATCCAGCTCGAGCTTCTCCTGTGAAACCTTGTCCCGCGGATCGGCCTGCGTGGGCGAGTGCGGCAATGCCTCTGACCCCCCGTACCGCGTCCTCACCATGTCCACCGTCCGCTTGTACGCGTCGTACTGCATCGGGAAGTTCTTCCCCCACACGGCCGGATCGTCCGTCTCGTCCGTAATCTCCACCACCCGGAAGAACGTTTGCCGCGCCTCCTGTTTGTGCTCAAAAATGTTGATCAGCAGGGCAGTGGCGCCCACCGTGAGCAGCGCCGTCACGGCTACCGCGCCAAATAGTGTCTTTCTCGAAACTGGTACTGGCATGATTCTGGTCCTTCACTTCTAGTGCGCGTGCCCGACGTTGCGGTGGCACGCCACACACGAAACGGAATTGTCTCCCGGCCGGTGCGACGCCCGTATCCCGGAGGTAATCTCTTCGTGGCATTTCAAGCACGACTCCTCCGCCACTTTCCGGTTCCGCCCCGTCACCAGGATATCGTCCGGAAACCGGCCCGTCGTGAAAGCCCACGAGTGATGAAAGCCGTTCAGGGCCTTCGTGAAGTACTTCGGCACCAGCCCCGGCGGCGTGTGGCAGTCGTTGCAGACCGCGGCCTTCCGGTGGCTCGACTTCATCCAGCCCTCGTACTGCTCGTTCATCACGTGGCAGTTCCGGCAGGCCGCCGGATCGTCCGTCATGTACGACGCGCCGCGCGCGTATCCGAACGTGTACACTCCAATCCCGATCAGCAGGCCGAGCGGTACGCCGATGAGCAGCGGCGCAATGAAGCCCTTCTCTTTCATCTGTTCAATCTTAACTGTATGGCTTCGCAGTGTCATGTGACTCCGGTCACATTTCTTTCTATTCGGAGCCGATATTCTCAAAATCAGGATTGCTTCGGATGTACTTGAAACGCGGAATCTTGCCCATACTTGTTCTGATTGGATTCTCCGGCTTCTCCGGGGCCCAGACGCCCCCCTCTGAATCCAAGCCGGCGCCTGCTGCCTCCGCCCCTCCGGCCCCCTGGAAGCTCGGCTCCGTGACTGTCTCCGGCAGCTTCCGCTCTCGCTTCGAGATCTGGGATTGGTTCAACGGCAATGCCAACGACTCCTATGCCTACTCCGGCAACATCTTCCGCCTCAGGTTTGCCCAAAGTCTCAAGACACTCGACTGGCAGCTCGAACTCGTCTCTCCCTTCCTCCTCGGCCTCCCCAACGACGCCATCGCCCCAGCGCCCCAACTCCAGTTCGGCCTCGGCGGCAACTACTACTCCGCCAACAAAAACTCTCGCAACGCCGGAATGGTCTTCCCCAAGCAAGGCTACCTCCGCTTCAGGAACCTCTTCGGCGGCAAAGACCAGTCTCTCCGCCTCGGCCGCTTCGAGTGGATGGACGGCGGCGAAACCACCCCGAAGGACGCTACCCTCGCCGCTCTCAAACGCGATCGCATCAACCAGCGCCTCCTTGGCCCCTTCGGCTGGTCCCACGTCGGCCGCGCCTTCGACGGCGCCCACTACTCCGCCAACAAGGGCCGCATCAACTACACCCTCATCACGGCCCTGCCCACCCGCGGCGCCTTTCAGGCCGATGGCTGGGGCAACCTCAAAGTCGGCTTCGCTTACCTCTCCGCCACCGGCCAGACCGGCTCCGGCCGTAGCGTGGGCGAGTGGCGCGCCATGGGGATCTACTACCAGGACTGGCGCCACGTTCTCAAGACCGATAACCGTCCCGTTGCTCTCCGCCAACTCGATCTCAGCAACATCCGCATCGGCACCTACGGCGGCCACTACATCCACAAGTGGGACACCGCCGCCGGGGCGGTCAACATGCTGGCCTGGGGCGTCCTCCAGAACGGCCGCTGGGGCAAGCAGGATCACGCCGCCGGCGCCCTCGATCTCGAACTCGGCTGGCAACCCAAGCTCTTCCCCAAGCTGAAACCCTGGCTGCAGGGCGGCTACTCCCACACCACCGGCGACTCCGATCCTCTCGACAACAAGCACGGCAGCTTCTTCCAACTCCTGCCCACTCCGCGCCCCTACGCCCGCACGCCCTTCTACGACATGGTCAACAATGACGACTTCCTCGGCATCCTCACCGTCCGCCCCCACAAAGCCGTCACCGTCCGCACCGAGTTCCACGCCCTCCGCCTCGCCAACCGCAAAGATCTCTGGTACTCCGGCGGCGGCGCCTTCCAGCCCTGGACCTTCGGTTACATCGGCCGCAGTACCTCCGGCGCCCGCTCCCTCGCCAACCTCTGGGATGCCAACGTCGACTGGAACCTCAATCCCCACGTCAACATCCAGGCCTATCTCGGCCACGTGGACGGAAAAGCTGCCATCCAGACCATCTATCCCAAAGGCACCAACGCCAACTTCGCCTACTTGGAATTCACCTACAAGTTCTGACCAGCGCTAGTAAAATGAGCGCATGCTGCGCTTGTCCCTGCTCTTGTTCTCCGCCAGTCTCGCCGCCCAGGAAGTCCCAATCTTCACCAAGGACTTCCCCCCGGAAGAGTTCGCCGCCCGGCGCAAGGCCGTCTACGACGCCATCGGCCCTAACGCCATCGCCATCCTTCAGGGCGCTCCCGCCCCCACCGGCTACGTCCGCTTCCGCCAGTCCAACGAGTTCTACTACCTCTGCGGCGTCGAAGCCCCGCACGCCTACCTCCTCCTCTCCGGCGCCACCCGGCGCGCGACCCTCTTCCTCCCCCACTCCACCCCTAGCCGCGAGGCCATGGAAGGCAAAACCCTGAACGCCGACGCCGGCGCCGAAGTGCGCGCCCTCACCGGCATCGACAGTGTTCTCCCCCTTGAGTCCTTGGGCATGGCCCTCGCCGGCGCTGCCTTCCGCGGGGAACAAATGCCCGCCCTCTACACCCCTATGGCCCCCGCCGAAGGCCTCGCCGTCAGCCGCGACATCGGGGTCCGCTCGGATGTCGATGCCTTTACCGATCCGTGGGACGGCCGCGCCCCCCGCGAAGCCCGCTTCATCCAGCTCCTCCGCGAGCGCCTCCCCCGTTACGAAATCCGCGACCTCACCCCCACCCTCGACAAAATGCGCGTCATCAAGAGCCCGCGCGAAATCTCCCTCATCGAAAAGGCCACCCGCCTCGCCGGCGCGTCCATGATCGAGTCCATGCGCTCCACCCAGCCTGGCCAGACCGAACACGAAATCGACGGCCTCTCCAAATTCATCTACTTCCGCAACGGCGCCCAGGGCGAAGCCTACAACTCCCTCGTCGCCAGCGGCCAGAACGCCTGGTATCCCCACTACAGCGCCGGCAAACGCAAAATGGACTCCGGCGACCTCGTCCTGCTCGACTTCGCTCCCGACGTCGGCTACTACATGAGCGACGTCACCCGCCAGTGGCCCGTCTCCGGCAAGTTCAGCCCCACCCAGCGCGAACTCTACGGCTTCTATCAGGCCTGCTACGAAGAGATGCTCAAGCCCATCCGTCCCGGCGTCCCCGTCAAGCAGATCAAGGACGAATCCGTCACGGCGATGAAGAAGATCCTGGCCGCCTGGAAGTTCTCCAAACCCGAATACCAGAAGGCCGCGGAGCGCTTCGTGAATATGTGGGGCGTCTACCCCAGCCTCGGCCACTGGGTGGGCATGTCCACCCACGACGTCGGCCCCCGCATGGACATCCTCCAAGCCGGCATGGTCTTCACCATCGAGCCAGCCCTCACAGTGCCCGAGGAGAAGATCTACATCCGCCTCGAAGACCTCATCGTCATCACCGATACCGGCGCCAAAATCGTCAGCGACTTCGTCCCCCGCTCCATCGAAGCCGTCGAAGCCGAAATGAAGAAGCCCGGCCTGCTCAAGTCCTACCCCAAAGTGGATTAGGCCGGCACGATCTCATAGGAGTGGTTCACCGCGGTCTCGAACACCGTTAGCCCATTCTCCATCCGCGTCTTCACGGCCTTCCCGCCTGACCTCACCGCCACCAGCCCGGCCGTCCTCAAACGCACCGGATTGCCGCGGCTGGATTTCAATCCTGCCCGCACCAGACGCCCCTGCGCCCACTCCATCTCCACCTCAAACGCCCCGCGCGCCTTCAGCCCCCGCACTTTTCCCGTATGCCACGCCTTCGGCAACGCCGGCAGGAGCCGGATCTCGCCCAGGTGGCTTTGCAGTAGGATCTCCGCAATCCCCGCCGTGCCTCCGAAGTTCCCGTCGATCTGAAACGGCGGGTGCGTGTCGAACAGGTTCGGCAGCGTGCAGGTCGTGATCAGCATCGTCCACAGCTTGTAGGCCCTCTCCGGGTCCTGCAGCCGCGCCCAGAAGTTCATCTTCCACGCCGTCGACCAACCCGTCGACTTGTCCCCCCGCACCTCCAACACCTTCCGCGCCGCCGCCGCCAGTTCCGGCGTCTGGTGGATATCGATCTGCTGCGAAGGATGCAGCCCGAACATATGCGACACGTGCCGGTGTTGCGGCTCCGGTTCATCGTAATCTTCAATCCACTCCATCACCCGTCCCGTCTTCGGCGAGATCCGGATCTCCGGCAACCGCCCCAGCGCCTGCTCGCAGCGCTGCCGGAACTCGCCATCCGTACCCAGCGCCTTCGTTGCCGAAATGCAGTTCGCCAGTAGATCCCGGCAGATCTCGATGTCCATCGTCGCTGCATAGGTGAACATCGCCTTTGTCCCATCCGCCTTCCGGAAACTGTTCTCCGGCGAATGCGACGGCGCCGTCACCAGCTTGCCCGCCGCCGGCGTCCCCGCCGGCGCTTCCACCAGGAAGTCCAGAATGAACTCCGCCGCGCCCTTCATCAGCGGATACCCGCGGCGCGCCAGAAACTCCCGGTCCTGCGTGTAGAGGTAATGTTCCCAAGGGTGCTGCGCCAGCCACGCCGCCCCCATCGGCCACACACCCCAGATTCCATCCGCCGGAGCCGTGTAGCCGAAGATGTCCGAAAGATGATGCACTACCCAACCCTTCGCCCCATAGTGCACCTTCGCCGTCCGCGAGCCCGGCTTCGATAGCGCGTCCATATAGTCGAACAGCGGCAGATGGCACTCCGTCAGATTCGTCGGCTCCGCCAGCCAGTAGTTCATCTGCAGGTTGATGTTCGTGTGGTAGTCCGCATTCCACGGCGCCTTGATGTGCTCGTTCCACACCCCCTGCAGATTCGCCGGCAGCGTGCCCGGCCGCGACGATCCCAGCAGCAGATACCGTCCGTATTGGAAGTAGAGCGCCGCCAGGCTTTCGTCCGCATCGCCTGCCTTCACCCGCGCCAGCCGCTCGTCCGTCGGCAGCTTTGAGATCTCCGTATGTGCCGGCAGTTCCAATGCGACCCGCCCGAAGAAGACCTGATGCTCGGCCAAATGCCGCTGCCTCAGCTCCGCGTACGGCCGCTTGCACTTCGCCAGCGCCGTCGAGGTCGCCGTAGTCTCTGAGGGGTGATTGAAGTTGCTCGCAGCCGTCAGCCGCAGCACTACCTCATCGCAACCCTCGGCGATCAGTGCGCCGCCCTCCGCCCTCAACGATCCCCCTCGCGCCTCTCCAGCCAGCCGGGCCTGGAACAGCAGCCCATCTCCGTTCACCTGTCCCCGCAGAATCAGCAGATTCGGCGTGGAGGGGTCCGCGGTCACCATCGCGTCCTGCTGCCTCGACATCCGGATCCGCGCCGAAATCCTCCCCGGCTTGTCGCTGGCCAATCGCAACACCACCGCCTGGTCCGACGCCGAGACGAACACCTACCGCGTGATCCTCTCCTCCCGGTGCGCGAACTCCGTCACCGCCACCGCCGTCTCCAGGTCCAGCCACCGCCGGTACTCCGATACCGC
>JARKQJ010000166.1 GCA_029973955.1 Paludibaculum sp.
GTCGGCGCGCTGACCACCGCGGATTTCCGCTTCGGCGCCCGCCCGTGGGAGATGCAGGCCGCCGCCTCCATCTGTACCCACTGCGCGGTGGGCTGCAACCTGACATATAACACCCGCCGGGAGGCGCGTTCCGCCGGAAAGGTGGTCATCAAACGCGCGCTGCCGCGCCAAAACGAAGCGGTCAATGAGACCTGGATCTGCGATAAGGGGCGTTGGGGGTACCATTACACCGCCTCCGCCGAGCGCCTCACCCAACCGCTCATTCGCATAGACGACCATCTCGAGCCGGCTTCCTGGGAACAAGCGCTGAACTTCGCCGCCGGCGCCCTGCGCGGCATCCAACCCGGCGATCTCCTCACCCTTGCCGGAGGCAGATTATCCAACGAGGACCTCTTCACCCTCCGCCAGTTCACCCAACATCTGGGTGGGAACGCCCTGCTCCATACCTGCATGGCGGGCGGAGACCTGGTTTCGCTGATCGACGGCGGAGCGGGCACCGATCTGGGCGCATTGGGTATCGGGGATCTGGTAATCCTTGTCGCTTGTGACCTCGAAGAGGAAGCCCCGCTCTGGGTCCTCAGGCTTAAAAAATCGCTGGCCAACGGCGCCAGTCTGCTGGAGATCAACCCGCGGCGCACCAAGATCAGCCGCCACGCCAGCCAAACGCTGCGCTACGCCTACGGAGAGGAATCCCTCTTCCTCACCGCCCTGCTTTCCGCCCTCACCCCCGCCGGTGAGACCGCCCGCTTCGCCGGTTACCAGCCCACCGGTTACTCCAGCGCGGACATTCAAGCCGCCGCCGAATTATATACAGCCGCCCAAAACGTCCTCGTCCTCTTCGGCAGCGAGGGAATGGGGTTCTCCGGATCGGAATCGCTCTCCCGCCTCTGCGCCGAGCTGGCCGTCCGCAAGGGCAGGGTCTCCGAGCGCGCCAACGGGCTGATCGGCGCCTGGCAGCAGCCCAACACCCAGGGCGCCTGGGAGATGGGTTACCATGCCACCGAGGACCTCGAGCCCTGGATCCGCCAGGCAAACGCCGTCTATATCGCCGGCGCCGATCCGCTGGCGGATATTCCCGGGCTGGCAGCTCCGCTGCGCAAGAAAGCCCTGGTCATCGTTCAGGAGCTGTTCTTCACCCGCACCGCCGCCGCGGCGGATGTGGTCTTCCCCGCCGCCGCAAACACCGAAAGGCAGGGTACCTATACCTCGGCGGAGCGCCGCGTGCAGCGCTTTTACCCCGTTGTCCCGCCGCTCCCCGATACGCTGCCCGATCACCAGATCACACAACGCCTGGGTGATCTCCTGCAGATGCCCTCCCTCCCCCAGGCCGCGGATCAAATCTTCATGGCGCTTAGCGAACAGGTGCCCGCCTATTCCGGGCTCACCTACCCCCTGCTCAGCGCATCTCCCACCCAGTGGCCGCCCGTCGGCGAGGGGGAATACTATTTCGGCGGCACCTCCTGCCGCAACACCCAGGGTGTGGGGCTGGTGCTGCCGTCCTCCGGCAAAGTACATACTGTCTTCGATCTGCCGGGGATCAGCATGGGCAAACGCATCGAATACCCGGCAACGGTGGATGACCCGCAGGCGATCCGCCTGATCCCCTTCACCCGCCTCTACGATCGCGGCACCACCCTCAACCCCTCTACCCTCCTCAACCAACGCCAGGAGAAACCGCGGCTCTACCTCCACCCGCAGGAAGCCGCCCAACGCCAGTTGGAGACCGGCGCGGAGGTCTTTATCCCGGTCGACTGCGACGAGATCCGGCTTGAAGTGCTGGTGGATGCGGAAGTGCCCCGCAGCGTCGGGCTGGTTTGCCGCAGCGGGCACCTCCCCATCGACCGTCCCACCGTCGTCCGCCTGCGCTACGTCAGAGAAAATCCGTCCATGGAGCGCTGAAAGAGATGGAGACGCTGCTGCAATATGGTTTTGGCTGGGATCTCTTCCTGGAGTGGACGCTCAAAGCGCTCTTCATCCTGCTATCTCTGACCGCCGGCTTCGCCTACCTTACGCTGATGGAGCGCAAGTTCCTGGCGCGCATCCAGGTGCGCGTCGGGCCCAACCGCGCCGGCCCCTGGGGTCTCCTCCAGCCGGTCGCCGATGGCATCAAGCTGATCTTCAAAGAAGAACTCATCCCCGCCTCTGCCAATAAGGTAATCTTCGTCCTCGCCCCGCTGATCACCGTCATGCCGGCGCTGGTGATCACCGCCGTCATCCCGCTCGGCGGGCAGGTGGAACTCTTCGGCAGGCAGATCTCATTGTCGCTGGCGGATATCGACGTCGGCATCCTCTTCATCATGTCCGTCGCCTCGATCTCGGTCTACGGCATCACCCTCGCCGGCTGGTCCTCGAACAACAAGTACGCCATGC
>JARKQJ010000185.1 GCA_029973955.1 Paludibaculum sp.
TGGAGGGCACCGGCGAATAGACCGCGACGTCGATGGTGCCGAAGCGCGCCTCGATCGAGCGAACGAGCGCGGGGATGCCCGCCAGATCCGTGAGATCCGCAGGGAAGGCGGCCGCTTCGATTCCCTCTCCGGCCAGCTCGGCCGCTCGCTTCTCCAGCGGCTCGGCAGAGCGCGCAACGAGGGCGACGCGGTAGCCTTCGCGACCGAAACGCCGTGCAAGAGAAGCTCCAAGTCCGGTGCCCGCACCGAATATCGCGATCGTTTTCCTGGTGGTCATGAGAGATCCTTTTCGCTGCCATCTGCTTGCGCTCACAGCCTGAGGAGGTCGCCGGCTCGCTTGCAGGCGGCCTTTACTCCGGCGTGAGCTGGGTAGTAACTTCTTGTTACCGACACTATTAAGGTGACCACCAGCTCCCTCGCAAGAAGGCACTCCCATGACACTTAGTGACATCGATTTTCCTACCCCCGGCGAAGGCGACGATTGCCGGATGGTTCGGGAGATCCTCGATCTCGTCGGCGACAAGTGGACCCTGTACATCATCGCGACGCTCAGAAGCGGCCCGGTCCGGTTCAATGAGCTGCGGCGCCAGATCGACGGTATTTCTCAACGAATGCTGACGATCAACTTGCGGGGGCTGGAACGTGACGGGTTGGTGAAGCGGACACTGTTTCCCACCATTCCGCCCCGCGTCGACTATGAGTTGACGGAGCTCGGGCGGACGCTTCTGGCGCCGGTGATGGCTCTGGTGACCTGGGCGAACGGCAATCAGGAAAACATCCGGGGCGCTCGCGCCCGGTTTGATGCAAACTGAGGGGTGGGGGAAATCGAGCCAATATCTGGCGACCCGCGCGACTGACCGCATCGCGCGACGAGATCACCCAGCCGGCACGGGTGATCAACAGTCCACCAGGAAGACCTCAGATCCCCTCCCGGAACACCCTGAGCTGCGCCTCGAACGCCCGCTGGTAGGCGGGGCGGGCCTGGCCGCGCGCCACGTAGGCCGCGAGGCTCGGGAACTCGTCGAGGATGGGTGGTCCAAGGCGCATCAACACCGACACCATCAGAAGGTCGCCGGCACTGAAAGGCCCGTCGAGCCAGTCGTCGTCGCCGAGGCGGGCCGAGAGCTGCGTAAGGCGAACTCGGATGCGGTCCTCGGTGAGGCGTAGGCGCGCCTCGCCCCAGGTTTCTCCGCGTTCGGTGAGCGCCGTCGTCTCCCGGTCGAGGATGGTCGGCTCCACCGTGTTGAGCGCCGCGAACATCCAGGCGATCGCCCGCGCCCGCCCGTTCGGCTCCCCGGGCAACAGGCCCGGGTGACGCTCGGCGATGTGGAAGACGATCGCCCCCGTCTCGAACAGGGCAAGGTCGCCCTCCTCGTAGGTCGGGATCTGGCCGAAGGGGTGCAGCCCGAGATGGGCCGCCTCCTTCATGGCCTTGAAGGACACGAGCCTGACCTCATAGGGCTGGCCCGTCTCCTCCAGCGCCCAGCGCACGCGCATGTCGCGCGCCAGTCCGCGGC
>JARKQJ010000189.1 GCA_029973955.1 Paludibaculum sp.
GGTTTGGAAATGCTCGTTGAGGTTGGGGCTGCCGATGGCTTTGGCCAGCGAGGAGCGCTCACTGCGGTCCGGCGCGCGCAGGAGCACTTCGGCGTCGTCGCCCGTGTCCATGGCCTGATAGACCGCCATGATGCGCTGTCCAGCGATGGGCTGCGAGAAGATCAGGACGCCATCGCCGAAGAAGAAGCGGGCCTCTTCGCGGCGGAACTCGAGGTCGCGGATGCGAAAGCACTGGTCGGGATCCAGTGTGATGTGCCGCAACTGCTCACTGAGCGAGGCGGCCGTATCGCCCGCCGCCGCAGCGGCCAGAGCCACCAATAGGGTGATGATTCGAAACGCCACGCCACCAGTGTATGCCCTGAGGTGGAGGCGGTCAGGCGGCGCTGGCAGGTTGCGTGGGCAGGTCCTGGGAGAGGTGGTAGCTGGCGGCACCTCTCCAGCCGCCGCCGCAGACTTCCACGGTGAACCGGCGCGCCTCGCCAGGGGCGGGCACGGTGATCCGATAACGGCGGAAGAGCGAGGCCTGGACGTCGCGCACGTTCGCGGCGAGCTGTTGAGGCGAGGAAGCGGATTGGAAGGAACCGCCAGTGGCGCGGGCGACTCTCTCGAAAGCGGCTTGAGGGGCGGGTGGGGTGCGCGCCGTGGCACAGCAGTGCAGGGAGACGGATTGGGTAGAGAGCAGCGCGGCGGCGTGATCCAGTTCCTGTGGGGTCCAGAGGGCGTCTCTCAGCTCGTCGAGAATCATCAGGATGTGGCGGCGGCCTGGCTGCGAGGCGAGCAGGGTAGTGAGTGCGGAGAGGGCTTCGATGGGGCCTCCCGAAAGGGCTTGAGGTGCGTCGAGAGCCGAGAGAAGCGATGAGGCGTTGGAGGTGAGCTGCACTGAGTCGATGGGCCGGCGCGGCTGGGCCGGTTGCATGGAGTAATGGAGCAGGGCGGCGCTGTCTCCGGGCCGACATCTGTGAAGAAAGTCCTCCAAGCACGCACGCCACGTGGTGTGACGGTCATCCCGCAGATGTCCGGAGGCAGGCAACAGAAGGCCGCAGAGCAGTTTCTCCGGGGGCTCCAGGCGCTCGACGGAATATTCCCAGAGTGGATTGCCGCCGGCGCTGACCAGCCAGTGCGTGTCGGCGAGATCCACCAGCCGGCCGGTGTCGCACTCCGTGGCCACCAGGGAGAGGACCAGGCGGTCCTGGCCGGGATCGAAGCCGGCGTCGAGGATACGGACGAGCAATTCGCGCCGGCCCTCGGCCGCCACGGCGTGGCCGATGCGTGCGATGGACAGCAGGGCGTTCCGGATGACGGCGGAGGCGCTCCGCTCGTCGCGGCGCATGGAGCGCAGGAGTGGAATGAATCGCGGATCGCCTGTCCTGCCCATGGCCCAGGCGGCGGCGGTGCGGAAGCTGGGATCTGCGTTGCGGGCCATCTCGGCCAGGCGCCGCACGCTCTCCGGCTCGCCGCACAGGTACATGCCGATTAACGAGTTCGCCACCACTCTGGGATGGCGGTCATTCAGCGCGCCTTGAAAGATGGCAGCGGTGCCGGGAGTGGGAGTGCAGGACCAGAGGGATTCCACGGCGTTGGCTCGGACGCGCGGATCCGGATCCTGGCACAAGGCGTCGAACCAGGTTTTGGCAGTGGCGCAGACACTGGCGGCGCGGCCCAGCGTCAAGGCGACGCGGGCACGTACGCGGGGGTCCGGACTTTGCCGGAGGGTGCTGAACTCCGGCGGCATGCGGAAGCCGGCGTCGAGCGAATGCAGCAGCCCGGAGAGCAGTTCCGGGTGGGCTTCGTGCGGCTCGAGGTGGGCTTCGGCGGTGCGGGCGAGTCGTCTTTCGAGTCCAGGATCCAGCTTGTGGGCCACATGCGCCACGGCGCCGGCCGCGCCGCGATCCACCTGCGCCAGGCATTGCAGCATGGGCAGAAGCAGGCCACGAGCCGAGAGGAGCGCCACAATGTAGCGAATCTCCTGAGTGTCCCGGCCTTCCAGCAGCATGGGACGCACTACCGCGGCAAAAGCGGCGGGCGAAGCGTCGAGCAGTTGACCAAGTTTTCGGCGCAACTGAGGGGCGTCGGAGGAGAACGACCGCAAGGCGTCGGAGATCTGTGCGCTGAACGGGCTCACTGCTTCCCTCATCGGGAAGCCTAGTGATTTATTGAGGATTCCTGCCAGCGGGAGCCGGTCAGATAAACATTTCGTCGTCTTGCGTGGCGCGGTCCACGGTGGGGCGACGGCCGGTGAGCAGCGACTGGAGGGCGGCCTTCACGCCGGCCACCATGCCGGTGACTTCGCGGACGGGCTTCAGGACGGAACCATGCACCACGCCCACCACTTCCTGCGTCCGGCCGAGAATGTCGTCCACCACCAACTCAAGCCGCTCACCCTGGACCTTGAGGTGGGTGGAGAGTTCCTTGCGGGCGCTGTCGATGCCCTGCACCTGCACCTCCACCAGATCCAGCACGGTGCGCAGGCGTTCCGTCACGCCGCGCACCTCAACGAGCGTCTCCGTCATCGTGGTCTTAGCTTCCGCGAGAGTGGCCTGCGCCTGCGGAATCAACGGAGACACTTCGGCGTGCAGCTTCTTCACCGTGCGGTAGAGCCCCAACACAGAGATGGCGCTCACCAATAGCGAGATGCTGGAAACCGTGACGGAGATCGCCAGCAGGATGATGGCCGTTTCAGAGTTCATGATCCCGAACCGCTATACGCCTTCGATCATCTCGGAGTCGGGCTCCGGGACGGCAATGCCGGACTCGACCTTCTCCCGGTAAGCGGACTTGCCGGCTTCCACGGCGGCGCTGAGCTGTTCGCGCTGGCGGGCGATCGCCTGCTTGCCGCGGTCGATGGCTTCGGAGGCGCTGTCCTTGATCTCCTCGGAGCGCCGCTTGAGGTACTCCTTGCCTTCATCCGCCTTCGTCTTCAACAGTTCGCGAGTCTCTTCTCCAGACTTGGGCGCGAACAGGATGCCGACCGCCACCCCAATTCCCAATCCCAGGAAAAAGTACGAGAATTTCTTGTCGTCTTCCATGCGGGCTCCTTGCTGCTTCCAGTGTACTCCACGCACAATGAAACAGAGCCATGCCTTTCCGGCCGATTAGAAAACTCAACGCCGGCGAACTGCGTGAGTACGCGATGAAGGTGCTTTCCGGCCGCGCGCTGACCGTGGCGGAGATCAAGGAAAAGCTCCGCCGCCGGGCCGCGGAGCCGGAAGACATCGAGCCCATTCTGGCCCAGCTCAAGGAATACGGCGCGCTCAACGACCGGCGCTACGCCGAGCACTTTTCCACCACGCGCGCGGCTTCGGGTGCCTACGGCTCCCAGCGGGTGCTCTCGGAGCTGGCCAAGCGCAAAGTGGCGCCCAAGATCGCGCAAAAAGCCGTGCGCGAGGCCTATCAGGACACGGACGAGACGGCGCTGGTCACCGCGTGGCTGGAGCGCAAGTATCGCAACCAGGATCTGGGGGAACTGCTCCAGGATCCGAAAAAGCTGGCCTCGGCCTACCGCCGCCTGCGCCAGGCTGGATTTGCCAGCGGACCGTCGATTCGGGTGTTGAAGCGCTTTGCGGCCGAAGCCGAACAATTGGAGTCGCTGGAAGAGGCGGAGCCGTCTTCCGATTAGCCGAGTTCCGAGCCGGCTGCTAGCCGACGATGGCCGCTTCGTTGGCCAGGACACCGAGCCCCGGAACGCGGATGGTGATGATGTCGCCGGCGGCGAGGGCAGCCTCTTGCGGAGCGATGATGCCGGTTCCGGTGAGCAGCACACTGCTCGCCGGCACGGCGTTGGCCAGCAGAAGGTATTCGATCAGAGTCTCGATCTTCCGGCCCAGCTTGGCCGTATTCACATCGCCTTCGAAGATGATCCTCTCGCCGCGCCGGATGATGCAGTTCATCTCCAGCGAGTAGGGATCTGCCAGTTCATCCGGAGTCACAAACCACGGCCCCAGCGAGCAGCAGGCGGTGTAGACCTTCGACTGCGGCAGGTAGAGCGGATTCTCGCGTTCGATGTCCCAGGCGGAGACGTCGTTAGCGAGCGTGTAGCCGAGGATCCGCCCCTTGGAGCCCAGCAGGACGGCCAGCTCCGGCTCAGGCGCGGTGAATTTCGAGTCCTTGCGGATGCCGATCTTCGCGCCCGGCCCCACGCACACGCGGCTGGTGCCCTTGAAGAAGATCTCCGGACGCGGCGCGGTAAAGACGTGGCGATAGAAGCCTTCGCGAGTGTTGTGTTCGGCATCGCGGAAGGTGGCGCTCATCTCATAGGTGCATCCGCACGCCCAAACCTCGCGCGGCTCCACTGGAATCGACGGTTCCAGATAGGCCTTGCCCTTCATGGCGTAGCGGGCGGCGAGTTCAGCAAGGCCTACGTTCTTCCGTTCCGCATGATCCACCAGCTCGCGGAGAGTAAAGTTTGGAATGGGATGCGCCTCGCCATCCGAAAACACAGCAGCGGTCAGCCGCTCTTCCCAAATCACCTGTCCTAGCTTCATTTCCTATCCGTTCAATACTTCACGTAAACCGTTTTGAAATCGCTGTAGAACTCGACTGCCGCGGGGCCCTGTTCCTTGGGTCCGAAGCTGGAGTCTTTCGTGCCGCCGAACGGCAATTGGTACTCGACGCCGGCGCTCGGCAGGTTCACTGTGACCAAGCCAGCCTCGATGCCGTAGATGTACTCGTACATGCGCGAGAGGTTCGTCGTCTGCAGCGAGGCCGAGAGGCCGAATTCGCTGGCATTGGCCAGTTCCATGGCGTGGCGGAAGTCGCGCGCCTTCATGATGGCCAGCACGGGGCCGAAGATCTCTTCGCGCGCGATGCGCATCTCCTGCGTCACGCCCGCGAAGACCGTCGGCTCCACGAACCAGCCGTGGTCCAGTCCGCCCCCGGACAGCCGCCGGCCGCCGCACAGCGGCTCCCCGGCTTCCTTGCGGCCGATCTCGATGTAGTCGAGCACCGTGTTCATCTGGCCCTCGTCCACGCAGGGCCCGATCTCGATGCCCGGCTGCATTCCGTCGCCCACCTTCAACTTCTTCGTGCGTTCCACCACGGCTTCCACGAACCTGTCATAGATCGACTCTTCGACAATGGCCCGCGAGGTGGCCGTGCACTTCTGGCCAGTGGAGAAGAATGCGCCGTTCACGGTGTTCTCCACGGCGGCCTGGAAATCGGCGTCGGCCAGCACGATGGTGGGGTTCTTGCCGCCCATCTCCAACTGAATTCGCAGGCGCCGCTTGGAGGCCTGCTCATGCAGCCAAGCCCCCACGCCGCAGGAGCCTGTGAAGCTCACGGCCTTGATGGGCCCGGCGTTCACCAGGGCAGAGCCCAGTGCGCTGCCGCTGCCTGCCACAAAATTCACTACGCCTCTGGGAACGCCCGCCTCGTGGCAGGCCTCTATGATCCGCCACGCGCTCAGCGGCGCCGCCGAGGCCGGTTTCATCACCACGGTATTGCCGCAGATGAGTGCCGGGGCCAGCTTCCAGGCCGGAATGGCGCTGGGGAAGTTCCACGGCGTGATCAGTCCGCAGACGCCCACCGGCTTGCGGATGGCGAACATATGCACGCGCTCGCGCTCACTGGGGGCCAGCACGCCGGCCAGCCGGGCGCCTTCGGCCGCGAAGTAGCGGAGGATGTTGATGGACCGCCGCACTTCGCCCTTGGCTTCGGGCAGGGTCTTGCCCTCTTCGCGCGTCATCTCCGCGCTGATCGATTCGAACTTGCGGTCCAGGATGTCGGCGACCTTCGCCAGCAGCGCGCCGCGCGCCGGCGCGTTGGTTGACGCCCAACCCGGCAGGGCGGCCTGCGCCGCGTCCGCCGCGCGCTGAACGTCTTCCGCGGTGCCTTTCACAAACCGGCCCACCACCTCGGTGGTGTTGGCGGGATTCACGTTGTCGAACGACGGGCCTTCCACCCACGCGCCGCCGATGTAGTTGCCGAACAACTGCGCACTCATGCTCGCACCCCCTAGAACTTCACATTGGGGACGGTCCGGGCGCCCGGCTCCGTCTTGAAGTACTCGTCGTTGCGCTGGAAGCCGAGCATGCCCGCGAACAGGTTGTTCGGGAACAGGCCGAGGGTCGTGTTGTACTTCTGCACCGTTTCGTTGTACTTGCGGCGCTCCACGGCGATCCGGTTTTCAGTGCCGGCCAACTCATCCTGCAGCCGCAGGAAGTTCTCGTTGGACTTCAACTGAGGATAGTTCTCCACCACCATGAGCAGCCGGCCGATGGCCGAATCCAGCCCCTGGTTGGCCTGGATCTTCTCGCCGGGCGTCTTGGCGTTCAGCAGTGCGGCCCGCGCATTGGCCACGGTTTCCAGTACCTGCTTTTCCTGCGCGGCGAAGCCCTTCACGGTTTCCACCAGGTTTGGGATGAGGTCGGCCCGCCGTTGCAGGGATACGTCCACTTGCGCCCACGCAGCCTTGATCTCTTCGCGCTGCGCCACCAGGTCGTTATTGACGGAGGCTGCCTTTCCGCCGGCAAACAGGCCGACAACCAGCAGCGCACCAAGTACGATCAGCAGTGCCTTCATCTCTTTGCTCCTCAACGTTCCATACGGTCGACGGCATCCACCAACGCGGTGATTTCACCCAAGTAGCTGGCGAACAGCTCGCCCGCATTCACGTCACGCGGGCGGGCATTGCCTTCGCGGAGTTTTATCAGCATATCCAATGCCTGCCCTCCCACGCCGAATTTCTCATGGAGTGAAGCCGCCACGGCGCTCTTGCCCCACGGCGCGGGATGTCCGGCCAGCTTTAGCGCATGGCGGCCCAGCACGCAGAAAGTGGCCGCCGAATCGCACATCAGCCGCAGCAGCAGATCCTTGTCGCGCAGCACGCCGGCCGCCTTCTGGCGAAGGCGCAGCAGCTTCGCGCGCAGTTCATGCTCCACCAGCGCGCGGTAGAAGTCGTCCCGGATCACCAGCTCCGCCGTGGGATCGTCTCCGTGCAGGATGCGTTTGCGTTCGGCGATGTCGTGAAACTCGATGGGGAACGCATCCGCCGAGCGCCGCACTTCATCGCGGCTCATCAGCAGGGGCGCCGGATTGCCCTTCTCGCGCCACCACTTGAAGATCGTTTCGGAGGCTTCCAGTTCCTTGGGGGAAACCGTATCGAGCACGGCCAGGATGTTGAGGTCGGAGAACGCTCCGTGGAGGTCGTCCGCGGCGCCGGAGCCGTAGAGGATGACGCTGCGCAGGTTCTTGCCGTACGCGCCGCGCAGCCGCTCCAGTAGCTGGTTCAAGATCTTGTCGGTTACTAATTGGTCCATCGCTGTTCCTCCCTACCAGTCGCTGGAAGCACCGCCGCCACCCGAATCTCCGCCGCCGAAGCCTCCGAAGCTGTCGCCGGAATCGTAGCCGCCGAAGCCTCCGCCGGAGCGCGAGCTGCCACCGCCGCTCATGAGGTTCCCCAGCAGCATGCCGGTGAGGAAGTTCCCACCCATGCCGGTCGGGCCGGACCGCCCGCGGCCTCCGCCAAAGAGCCACATCATCAGGACCAGGCCGGCCACCACCACCAGCAGTCCGCCCGGAAACCCTTCATCTTTCGGCCGGCGGCCGGCGATGGGCGCCTTGCCGATCGACACGCCCTTGGCGGCGGCGATCTTCTCGCCCAGCACCTGCGCCGCGGCGGCCATCGCCTGCCCGTAATCCCGCTCGCGGAGCGCTGGGCGCATTTCACGCAGCACGCTGCCCGCATAGCCGTCCGGGATGATCGGCTCCAGGCCGTAGCCAACTTCGAGGCGGCTCCGCCGCTCGCCGATGGCCAGCACCAGCAGCACGCCCTCATCGCTCTTCTTGCTGCCGACGCCCCATTTGCGGTAAAGCAGGTTGGCAATATCTTCAATCGGCTCACCCTGGAGGGAGGGCAGCGTCACCAGGGCGATCTGCGCACCGGTGGATTTCTCCACTCGCGCGCAGTAGGCGTTGATCTCCTCCACCGTCTCGGGCCGGATGACACCCGCGAAGTCGCTGACATACCCGCGCGGCTTCAGAGCCCCGAAGTCCGCCGCCGTGACCATCGCCGCGGCGCAGAGCAACGCGCCAAGGAGTTGCCGCACTCGCTTCATCGCTTCAACACACCAAATCTTCGGCCGTGATCGAGCCGGGTTCCAGCTTCCCAAGCATCGCCAGCCCGATGCGCCCGGGCTGGAAGGCCTCCTGCGCCACCTGCTGCACCTGCTGGGCCGTCACTGCTTCGATGCTGTCCACGAGTTCGTCCAGAGTATAGAACCGCCCGAAGTTCAGCCACTGCCGCGCCAGGTTGCCCATGCGGCTCGTGGTCGATTCCAGGCTCAGCATCAGCGAGCCCTTCATGTGATCTTTGGCGTGCCTCAGTTCCTCTGCCGGCAGCGGCTCATTCTTCAGCCGCCGCAGCTCTTCCATTACGTTTTCCAGCAGCTTCCGGACCGTCTCCACGGATGTGCCCGCGTATACCGCCATCATGCCCGCGTCTTTGTAGAGGTTCAGCTCGGAGAAGATCGAATACGCCAGCCCCTGGCGCTCGCGGATGTTCTGGAACAGGCGCGAGCTCATCCCGCCGCCCAGCACCACGTTCAACGTATAGCTGGCGAAGCGCAGCGGATCAGTGGAGCAGATGGTGGGCATGCCCAGGCACACATGCACCTGCTGCAGGCTGCGCCGGCTCTTCAGAATCAGGGGCGCCTCGGTGGACGGGGTCTCCAGCCGCGGCACATCGCCGCCTTCGGCCAGCGTGCCGAAATGCCTCTCGGCCAGCCGGACCAGTTCCTCATGACGCAGATGGCCCGCCGCGGTGATCGTCAGGTTCTCCGGCCGGTAGTAGCGCGTGTGGTAGTCGCGCAGCATCTCCGGCGTGAAGGAAGCGATCGTCTTCTTCGTTCCCAGAATCGGCCGTCCCAGCGGGTTGCTCTTCCAGAAGTTGCTCACGAACAGCTCATGCACGTAGCTTTCGGGGCTGTCCGTCTCCATCTTCAGCTCTTCCAGCACCACGCCCTTTTCCTTCTCGATGTCTTCCGCATCGAAGCGCGGGTGCTTGAGCATGTCGGCCAGGATGTCGAAGGCGATGTCCAGGTGCTCGTCCAGCACTTTGACGTTGTAGCCCACCAGTTCGCGCCCGGTGAAGGCGTCCAGGTTGCCGCCGATCGCGTCCACTTCCCGCGCGATGTCCTCGGCCGAGCGTGTGGGCGTACCCTTGAACAGCATGTGCTCAATGAAGTGCGAGATGCCGTTCTCCTCCGGCCGCTCACACCGCGAGCCGGTCCCGATCCACAGGCCCACAGCCACGCTGCGTACTGACGGCATCGGCTCCGTGATCACTCGAATCCCGTTTGACAGACGGGAAACGCAGATGTCCCGCTCCAGTTGTACGTTTACCATTCCTGAATCCACCTGTATTCTCTCACGAGGGGCGCTCGTAAGATAAAAGGGCAACCCGGATGATTCCGCTCCTGATTTTCGCCGCCACCTACCTGGTTCTGGCCCTCGGCCGCTTCCCCGGCCTCCGCATCGACCGGACCGGCGCCGCCATCGTTGGCGCTTCCCTGATGGTCGCCTGCGGCGCCCTGCGCTTCGATCAGGCGCTGCGGGCCGTCGATTGGACCACGCTCGTGCTCCTTCTCGGCATGATGATCGTCGTCGCCAATCTACGCCTCTCCGGCTTCTTCCGCCTCGCCGCCGCCCGCGTGGTCCTCCACGCCCACAGCCCGCGCATGCTGCTGGCCGGCACCATTGCCGTCTCCGGTTTCTTCTCGGCATTCTTTGTGAACGACACGATGTGCCTGGTGCTCACCCCGCTGATTGTCGAGGTCACGCTCGCCCTGCGCCGCAACCCCGTTCCGTATCTCCTGGCCGTCGCCATGGCCGCCAACGCCGGCAGCACCGCCACCATCACCGGCAACCCCCAGAACATGATGATTGGCGCTCTCTCCGGCATCCCCTACCGTACCTTTGCGCTCTACCTCGCCCCGATTGCCATCGCCTCCCTCGTCCTCACCTGGCTGGTGCTCGTTTTCGTTTACAGGGACGAGTTCAATCACGACCGTTTCACCCCCGATAACGCGCTCCGCGTCCGCGTCAACCGTCCTCTGATGTGGAAGTCCATCGCCGTCGCCGGCGGCATGGTCTTCTTCTTTTTCGCCGGCTATCCCGTCGCCCAAGTGGCTATCGTCGCCGGCGCCCTGCTGCTCATCACCCGCCGCGTGAAGCCCGAAAAGGTCTATCACGACATCGACTGGCCGCTGCTGGCGCTGTTCGCCGGCCTGTTTGTGGTCGTCAAAGGCGTGGAAACCACCTCTCTCGAACGAGATGTCCTCCAACTGGCACAAGGTTCGCCGCTCGACCGCCCCGCCGTCCTCACCTTCTTCTCCGCCGTCCTCTCCAACCTTGTTTCCAACGTCCCCGCCGTTCTCGTCTTCAAGCCCATCGTCGCCCGTCTGGCCGATCCCGTCTCCGCCTGGCTCACGCTGGCCATGTCTTCCACCCTGGCCGGCAACTTCACCATCCTCGGCTCCATTGCCAACCTGATCGTGGTCCAGCGCGCCCGCCCCGACGTCGAGATCCGGTTCATGGACTACTTCCGGGCCGGAGCCCCCCTCACCATCCTTTCCCTCGCCCTGGGCGCCGCCTGGCTTGCCTGGGTTCGCTAAGCCGATGTCCGCTAAAATCAAGTCTGCCCCCATGACGCCGCTCCTCGGGCTGGAACTCGACGACCTCCGCGCGCTCCTGCCGCCCACTGAGCCGCCTTTCCGCGCCAAACAACTCTACGAGGCCATCTACCACCAGCGCGCCGCCTCGTTCGAGGAGATCTCCACTCTATCCAAGTCCCTCCGAGACCACCTCGCCGCCCATCACACCCTGGGCCATCTGCATCAGGACGCCCGCTACCAATCCTCTGACGGGACGCGCCGCTATCTGCTCGGGCTGACTGACGCCAAGAGCGTCGAAGCCGTCCTCATGCCCGAAGAGTCCCGCGACACGCTTTGCATCTCCACCCAGGTGGGCTGCCCCGTGAACTGCCGCTTCTGCCTCACCGCCCTCATGGGCCTGGAGCGCAACCTCTCCGCCGGCGAGATAGTCGGCCAGGTCCTCCACCTGGCCTCCGACAACGGGCTCTGGTCCGACCAGAAGCGGATCAACATCGTGATGATGGGCCAGGGCGAACCGCTCCTCAACCTGCCCGCCGTCCTCAAAGCCACACGTCTCCTCTGCGACTCCAAGGGACTCAATATCTCCCCCCGCCGCATCACGGTCTCCACTTCCGGCATCCTGCCCGCCATCGTGGAACTGGCCCAGGCTGCCGTGCGCCCCCGCCTCGCTATCTCCTTAAACGCCTCCCACGAAGAGCAGCGCCGCGAGCTGATGCCCATCACGCGGAAGTACCACCTGGCCGATCTCATCAACACCTGCCGTGCGTATCCTCTCCGCCCCTGGGAGAAGCTCACTTTCGAATACGTGCTCCTGCGCGATTTCAACGACACAGACCAGGATGCCCGCCGGGTTGTTTCCCTGCTCGGAAACCTCAACTGCAAGGTGAACCTCATCGCCCTCAACCCGGGCCCGGGCATTCCCTTCGAGACACCGGACCCCGCCCGCGTCGCCTCCTTTCAGAACATCGTCCGCCGCTCCCTGCCGTGCTTTCTCCGGCGTCCGCGCGGCCTCGACATCTACGCCGCCTGTGGCCAGCTCAAGCGCATGGAGTCCGGCCTAGTTACGCTTTCATGACCCCCGTGCTGCTCATCGCCCTCGCCCTTTCCCTTGCCGCAGCGCCTTCCAGCGCAGACGCCCTGCTCGACACACTCGTCTGGGGCGCGGACCGCGTCAAAATCAACCCATCCGGCTACCCCACGGCAGTCCGCAAGGAACTCACCGCCTACCTCCAGCGCTATGCGGCGCTCAAGCCGGCTCCCGCGCCGCCCATGTCGCCCGAATTCCGCATGGTCGCCAAAGCGCGCTACGATTACGGGCGCCGCCTCGCCGCCGTTTCCGCCAGCCCACAGGCCCCAGCCCTTGCATCCTCATTTGTGGAGTCCCTCCAGCCCTGCTACGAGTGGGAAGGCATGCCGGAGTGCCCGCAACGCGAGGCCGTATTCGCCCAGAACTACCGCAACACCCACCCCGGCTCCCCTTTTCACGACTACCTCTTCCTGCTCGAAGCCCACCGCTGGCTCTGCACGGCCGAGGCCTTTGAGTTCGCCGGCCAGGGCGAAGCCGCCCAGAGCGCCCGTCAGTCCTACCAAAATGCCGCTGCCGCCGCCCGCAAGTCCAAATCGCCCCTGTTGAGCGCGGCGGCTGCCCGGCTTGTGGAGCGTGGCGCGTGCTTCGCGCCGCGCTGATATGATGTGCTCGCCGTGCGTCTCCTGGCCCTATTCTTTCTGGCACTGACGCTTACCGCTCAGCCGCTGCCCGTCCTGAAAGTGTGTGACAACCACCGTTTCCTCGTCACCGCCGACGGCAAGCCGTTCTTCTATCTCGGTGATACGGCCTGGGAACTCTTCCACCGCCTGACCCGCGAAGACGCCGCCAGCTATCTGCAACTGCGCGCCAGGCAGGGCTTTACCGTCATCCAGGCCGTTGCCCTTGCCGAATTCGACGGTCTCAACGCCCCCAACGCCTACGGCCACATTCCTCTCGTCGAACACGACCCCGCGCGCCCCGACACCCGCCCCGGCCCCGAAAATGACTATTGGGACCACGTCGACTGGGTCGTCGCCAAGGCGAACTCGCTCGGCCTCTACGTCGGCTTCCTTCCCACTTGGGGCGACAAGTGGAACAAAAAGTGGGGCCAGGGTCCTGAGATCTTCACTCCTGAAAACGCAGAAGCTTACGGCCGCTGGCTCGGCCGGCGCTACAAGGACGCCGGCATCGTCTGGATCCTCGGCGGAGACCGCCCCATCGAGTCCGCCCGCCATATTGACATCCTGCGCGCCATGGCCCGCGGCCTCGCGCAAGGCGACGGCAGTGCTCACCTCATCACCTTCCACCCCACTGGCGGCCAAGGCTCCGCCGCGCCTCTTCACTTCGAGCCCTGGCTTGACTTCAACATGCGCCAAAACGGACATGGAGCCGAGTTCACCGGCCATTACGATGCCACTTTTGCCGACTATCAGCGAACCCCTTCCAAGCCGGTCCTCGACGCCGAGCCTATCTATGAAGGGCATCCGGTGGCCTTCAAAGCCGCCGATTTTGGCCACTCCCTCGCCGCAGACATCCGCCGGCCGCTCTACTGGGACCTCTTCACCGGCGCCTGCGGCCACACTTACGGCCACCACTCCGTCTGGCAGTTCTGGACCCCCGATCGCAAGCCAGTGAACGATCCCCTCGCGACTTGGCAGGAGGCGATCCTCGCCCCTGGCGCCGCCCAGATGCAGCACGCACGGCATCTGCTCGAGTCGCGCCCCTTTCTCACCCGCATCCCCGACGATACTATCCTGGTCACCGGCCGCGTCCCCACCGCCAACCCGGGCGCCGGCCGGTACCGCTTCGTGGCCACCCGTGATGAGGCCGGCTCCTATGCCATGGTTTACGCCCCCGCCGGCCGTTCCTTCCAGGTCCGCATGGACGTCATCCATGCTCCTCGTGTGAAAGCGTGGTGGTTCAACCCCCGCAACGGCCAAGCTGCTTCGATCGGCTCCTTTGACAACAAGGGCATCCGCGAATTCACGCCTCCCGATCCCGGCGAACTCCTGGACTGGGTTCTTGTCCTCGACGACGAAGCCAGGAACTACCCTGTCCCCGGCCAACCTGTAACCCGCCAATAACCAAATATCGTGCCGGCCTCAGATCCGGTGACCGCCCAGGGTATTCGCCGCTTCCTACCCCTTCTGCATCTGATTGATTTGCCGTACACTGTCCGCTGTAGTTGCGCGCTCCGTGCCTTGGCTCTCTAAGTGCAGGGTTTTTCACCAGCACGGAGTAGTGTCCAGATCCCGTGTGAACCGTCTCCGGCCGCGCAATGCTCCCGGTGCTTCCGGGTCCATCCCAACGGCGGGCCGGAACAGGAGATACATCGACATGAATCGGAACTTCCAATTGCTCGGCGATGCGTGGGCGCGTCCCCAGGGCCTCATCGCCCTCCTCTGCGTCCTGTTGCTCCTGCCCGGCGATGCACTCTTCGGTGCGGGCTTCTCCCAGGATGCCGCCCCGGCTCAGGAGGCCGCGGCCAAGATCCCACCGGAACAACTCGACTCTCTGGTCGCCCCCATCGCCCTCCACCCGGATCCCATGCTCAGCCAGATCCTGGTGGCGTCCACCTACCCCCTTGAGGTCATCCAACTCCATCAATGGCTCCAGCAGAATAAGGGCCTGAAAGACCAGGCACTGGCCGACGCCGTGAAGAAGCAGGATTGGGATCCCAGTATTCAGGGTTTGGCGGGACTGCCCGAAATCGTCAAACAGATGGCGGAGAACGTCAAATGGACCACGGACCTCGGAAACGCGTTCCTCGCCCAGCAGAACGATGTGATGGACGCCGTCCAGCGCATGCGAAAGAAGGCCAAAGGCGCGGGGAATCTCAAGTCCACCGAGCAGCAGAAGGTGGAGACCAAAGTCGTTGAAAAGACGGAGGTCATCGTCATTGAGCAGTCCAATCCGCAGGTGGTTTACGTGCCCAGTTACAACCCCACGGTGGTTTACGGGCCGCCCGTCTATCCCTATCCGCCCATCTCTTATCCACCCCCGGGCTACTATGCAGCCGGCATGGCCATTTCGTTCGGCGTCGGTGTAGCCATGGGTGCAATGTGGGGCGGCGGCTGGGGCTACGGCTGCGGCTGGGGCCACAACGACGTCAACATCAACGTCAACAACAACTTCAACCGCAACACCAACATCCAGGGCGGGAACCGGAACAATATCCAGGGTGGCAACCGAGTGAACGCCCAAGGCGGCAACACCTGGCAGCACAACCCGCAACACCGCGGCGGCGCTCCCTATTCGGATCGCGCCACGGCGAACAAGTTTGGGGGCACAGCGCGTGGCGATTCGATGTCCAGCCGCCAGACCGCGGCGCGCCAGAACCAAGCCCGTTCCGCAGGGAATATGGACCGCGGCGGGGCCGGTAATCGCGGCGGCGCAGGTCCTTCAGCCGGCAATATGGACCGCGGCGGTGACCGGGTGGGCAGCCGGGACGTCCCCAGCGCCTCCTCCCGTGGCGGCGGTGCCTTCGGTGGGTCTTCCGGCAGCGGCGCCTCTGCCCGCGCCTCCAGCAGCCGCGGTGCTTCCAGCATGGGTGGTTCCCGTGGCGGCGGCATGAGTCGCGGTGGCGGCGGAGGGCGCAGACGGTAGCGAATCCACGTACCAGGAGATTGCCATGAGAATTCAATTCTTCAATCATTTACGTCCGGCAGCCCTGCTTGCACTCGCTGCCGCCTGCGCCTTCGCGCAGACGCCCGCCCCAGCCCGGAAGCAATTCGACACCACCCAGCAGGCGGCCAAGGCGCTGGTTGCCGCCCTGGAGAACTACAGCCCCGAGGCCCTGCTGGAGTTGTTCGGCCCAGAAGGCAAGGACATTGTTGCTTCCAATGACCCGGTGCAGGACAAGAACAACGCCGCCGCCTTCGCCGCCAAGGCCAAGCAGAAACTGCATGTGGCCACAGACCCCAGAAACAAGGACAGGGCCACGATCTCGGTCGGCGCGGATGCCTGGCCGCTCCCAATCCCACTCGTCAAGTCCAATGGAAAGTGGTCCTTTGACGCTGCCGCGGGCAAAGAGGAGATCCTCGCCCGCCGCATCGGCGCCAACGAACTGGATGCCATCCAGATCTGCCGCGGCTACGTTGAGGCCCAGAAGGAATACGCCCTGGCCGCTCGCGGAGTCACCGGCACTCCGCAGTACGCCCAGAAGATCATCAGCACTCCCGGCAAGCGGGATGGTCTGTTTTGGCGCAAACCGGACGGTTCCCTGGGCGGCCCCATCAGCGAGAGCATCGCTCAGGCGATCGATGAAGGCTACAACGTCGATGTGAAGGGCGCCTACCACGGTTACTATTTCAAGGTTCTGAAGGGACAAGGTCCCGCGGCCCGTGGCGGCGAGATCGACTACGTCATTGAAGGAATCATGATCGGCGGCTTTGCCCTCATCGCCACTCCCGCTGAGTACGGCGTTACCGGCATCAAGACCTTTCTGGTCAACCATGACGGCGTCGTATATGAAAAGGACCTCGGGAAGGACTCCCTCAGCCTCGCCAAGACCATCGACCGTTTCAACCCCGACAAGACCTGGACCCCTACGCACGACAACTGGCCCGCCGAGTCCGGCCAATAGCGAACCGTTCGCCGGCTGCCGCGGGTGGCAGCCGGCATCCCTCCCATACCGGCGGGTCGCCGGCCTGCCGTCCGATGACACCCCCATCCCCCAGCGTCCACGAGAATTAATCCCCTTTAGCTCCTAAACACCGCATTTGGTATCCGCACCGAATTGCGTTCTCAGATCTCGGTTTCAGCCACGGATAGCCTGGCGTGCAGTTCAGCTAAGCCTTTGCTTGTAAAAGACTTTTGAGCTATTCCCGCGGACTTCCGGCGGCGGTCCCCGGATTGCTTGAACTCCGGCATGTCAAATCCAGCTCCCACGACGCGACTGGAACACGACCTCCTCGGACCCAAAGCGGTTCCTTCGGACGCCTACTATGGGGTCCAGACATTGAGAGGTATGGAGAACTTCCACATCTCCGGTGTCCCCCTCTCTCATTACCCTGAACTCATCCAAGCTTTGGCGATGGTGAAACTCGCCGCCGCTCGAGCCAATTTTGAATGCGGTCAGTTTAGCAAGGAGATCGCCAACGCGATCGAAGGGGCCTGCCGCGAGATTATTGACGGTAAGCTCCACGACCAGTTCCGCCTGGATATGTTCCAGGGGGGCGCCGGCACCTCCACCAACATGGCCGCCAATGAAGTGGTGGCCAATCGCGCCATCGAACTGCTCGGCCACCAAAAAGGGGACTACCAGTACTGTAGCCCCCACGACCACGTCAACGGCTCCCAATCCACCAACGACGCCTATCCCTCAGCACTCCACATTGGACTCGCGCTTGGCAACCGCAAACTGATCGCTGAACTCCGCGAACTCTCCGGCGCCTTCCGCGCCAAGGCCAGGGAATTCGGCGGCATTGTGAAGATGGGCCGCACGCAGCTTCAGGACGCGGTGCCCATGACCCTCGGCCAGGAGTTCGAATCCTTTGCTCGCAGCCTCGAAGACGAAATCGAAGCGCTGCGCCGCGTGGAGACGGTTCTCCACGAAGTGAACATGGGCGGTACGGCCATCGGCACCGGCCTCAACGCCCCCGAAGGCTACGCTGAACGCTGCGCCTTCCACCTCGCTCAGGTCTCCGGCATGCCGGTTCACCTCGCGCCGGATCTGGTGGAAGCTACCCAGGACACTCAGGCATTTGTCCTTTATTCTTCAGTTCTCAAGAGTCTCAGTATCAAGGCGTCGAAGATCTGCAACGATCTACGGCTCCTCTCATCGGGCCCCCGGGCAGGGTTCCATGAGATCAATCTCCCGCCGATGCAGCCAGGGTCATCAATCATGCCAGGTAAGGTGAACCCGGTCATCCCCGAGGTCATGAACCAGGTCTGTTACCGAGTCATCGGAAGCGATCTGGCGGTGACTCTGGCTGCCGAGGCGGGGCAGCTCCAGTTGAACGTGATGGAACCTGTGATTGCCGCCTGCCTCTTCGAAGCCCAGATGCTTCTCCGCAACGGCGCGCGCACGCTCCGTGAGCATTGCGTCTCCGGCATCACGGCCAACGAGGATGTCTGCCGCCAACTGGTGGAGCGCAGTGTCGGCACGGTGACGGCGCTGAACCCTGTCATCGGTTACGACAAGGCCACCGAACTTGCCGCCGAAGCACTGCGCACCGGCAAGGGCATCGTCGAACTCGTGCGCGAAAAGGGTCTCCTCTCCGAGGAGCAGCTCACGAAGATTCTCGATCCCGCTTCCATGACCGGAGTCCGCCGTCCGTCCTGAGGAAATATGCTCTGGATCGACCTGGTTGTCGTTCTAGCCTGCATCATCTGGGGCGCACGCCTCGGCGGCATCGGACTCGGCACCGTCGCCGCTCTGGGCATGTGCCTCTTTGTCTTTGGGATGGGCAAGGCTCCCGGCAACTTCCCGGGTGAGGTCCTGCTCATTGTCCTGTGTGTCGTGACGGCGGCCGCCGCGCTGCAAGCCGCTGGCGGTCTCGATCTGATGGTCAACGCAGCGGAGAGAATTCTCCGCCGGCACCCCCGGCAGATCACTCTCCTGGCGCCGCTCATCTCGTATCTGTTCACCTTCGTCTCCGGCACCGGCCACGTTTCATACTCGCTGCTGCCGATCATCGCCGAGGTCTCGCGCAAGGTGAAGGAGCGTCCCGAACGTCCACTCTCCATCTCCGTCATCGCTTCCCAGGCCGCGGTCACCGCCAGTCCCATGTCCGCTGCCACCGCCGGCATGGTTGCGCTGTTTTCGAAGAACGGCACGCTGGGCCTTACCGATGTCCTGCTCATCTGCATTCCGTCCACTCTCCTCGGCGTCCTGGCCGGCGCTCTTTCCGTTCTCAAGATGGGCGTTGAACTGGAGGACGATCCCATCTACCGCGAACGTCTGGCCCGCGGGGAGATCACCGAAGACACTTCCTCTGCCGGCAGACAGCCTCCACCCGGTGCGAAATGGTCCGTGCTGCTCTTCCTGTGCGCCGTGCTTCTCATCACCCTGCTCGGGTTGGTGCCCTCGCTCCGGCCGGACTTCCTCATCGACGGGAAGGGCGAGAAGCTCAGCATGGTTGCCTCCATTTCGCTGGTCACCCTGGCCGCAACCGCCCTCATGCTCGTAGTCTCCAAGGTGAAGCCGGACCATGTCGTCTCCAGTTCCGTCATGAAGGCCGGCATCGTCGCCGTGATTTCCATCCTGGGCATCGCCTGGCTCGGCTCCACCTTCTTCGCGGCCCATCAATCCGAGATCCTTGCCGCCATCTCCTCTTCCATCCGCCAGTTCCCCTGGCTCTTCTCATTTGCACTCTTCCTGCTATCGATCCTGCTCTACAGCCAGGCCGCCACCGTGGCCGCGCTCATGGGCGTCGGGCTTTCGCTGGGCATCGCACCACCGCTGCTCATCGCCATGTTCCCCGCCGTCAACGGCTATTTCTTCCTGCCCACTTACGCCACCATCGTGGCCGCCATCCAGTTCGATTCCACCGGCTCCACCGGTGTCGGCCGCTACATCCTCAATCACAGCTTCATGCGCGCAGGCCTGGTCACCACGCTTGTCTCCATTTCCACCGGCATGCTGCTCGCCAAAGTTCTCTACCCATAAGCACCCCAAGGAGATCCTACTCATGAACTTCAAAATCCTCACGAGCGTGCTGGCCGCGGCCCTCTCCTGCTGCGGCGCCGCTGAACTGCCCGCCGTCAAGATCATCGCCACCGGCGGCACCATCGCCGGCGAAGCAGCCACCTCCGCTCAATCCGGCTACACCTCCGGCCAGGTTGGCGTCGACACTCTCATCAAGGCAGTGCCCACGCTCAACAAAATCGCCCGGGTCTCCGGCGAGCAGATCTCCAACGTCGGCAGCCAGGATATGTCCGACGCCATCTGGCTCAAGCTCGCCAAGCGCATCAATGAGCTTGCAGCCCAGCCCGATGTCGACGGCATCGCCATCACTCACGGCACCGACACCATGGAGGAGACCGCCTACTTCCTCCACCTCACCGTCAAATCCCGTAAACCGGTGGTCCTCACCGGCTCCATGCGCCCCTCCACCGCGCTCAGCGCTGATGGGCCGCTCAATATCTACAACGCCGTCGCCGTGGCAGCCGATCCCCTCGCCGCCGGCCGCGGCGTGCTGGTCTCCATCAACGACCAGATCCACAGCGCTCACGACATCACCAAGACCCACACCACCGCCACGGATACCTTCATGTCGCCCTACCGTGGCGTCATCGGGGCCACCGCCTACGGCGTCAGCCAGTACTATCGAACCCCCTTCAGAAAGCACACCGTCGACACGCCCTTCAACGTCGATAACGCCACTTCGCTCCCGCGCGTCGACATCCTCTATGTCTACGAAGACATGCCAGGCGATCTGGTGGACGCCGCCGTCAAGGCCGGCGCCAAGGGCATCGTCGCCGCCGGCGTCGGCAACGGCAACATGCCCAAGGCCGTCATGGACGCCCTCTCCCGTGCCACGCAGCAGGGCGTCGTCGTCGTGCGCGCCTCCCGCGTCACGCTCGGTTTCGTCGGCCGCAACGTCGAGGTGGACGACGACAAGCTCAACTTCGTCGCGGCGGAGGAACTCAATCCACCGAAAGCCCGTGTCCTCCTCCGTCTCGCCCTGATGCAGACCAGCGATCCCAAGGCCATCCAGGCCATGTTCAACACCTACTAGACCTATTCCCGGAGCGCTCTCATGACATCTGATCTCAAACCATTCCTTCTCCTCGCGCCCTTCTTCGCCGCGCTCTGCGGTGCTCAGGGAACCGCCTCTGAAAACCCACCCCCGCAGCAGTCGCAGCAGGAAGACAAGGACAAGCCCAAGCCTTGGCTCGATATTTACGGCTTCGCCATGCTCGATGCCGGCTACGATTTCAAACAGGTCCACCCCGACTGGTACGACGTGGTCCGCCCCGTCAAACTCCCCTCGTTTCACAATGAGTTTGCGCCCAACGGCAATACCTACTTCAGCGTTCGTCAGACCCGCTTCGGCGCCAGGTCCGAGACTCCAACGTCTCTCGGCGTCCTCAAGACCATCTTCGAATTCGAACTCTTCGGAACCGGCGCCGACGCCGGGCAGACCACCTTCCGGCTGCGCCACGCCTACGGCGAAATCGGCCACTTCGGCGGCGGCCAGACGAACTCCGCGTTCATGGACGGCGACATCTTCCCCAACACCGTTGAATACTGGGGTCCCAATGGCATGGTTCTGTTCCGCAACGTTCAGGTCCGCTGGATCCCCATTAATGGCGAGTCTCGTGTGATGATCGCCCTCGAACGCCCCGGCGCATCCGCCGACCAGGGCGTGTACTCGAACCGTATCGAACTCCAGGGGGTCAAGCCGCACTTCACCGCGCCAGACATCACGGGCCACGGGCGCTTTGGCCGCAAGTGGGGGTACGTCCAACTCGCAGGCATCGCCCGCCGCATCGCCTGGGAAGACACCAACAACGACAAGTACAACCTCACCGGCAGCGCCTGGGGCTGGGGCTTCAACTTCACCGGCAACCTCAAGGCCGGCAAGAAGGACGTATTCAAATACGGCGTCGTCTACGGCAAGGGGATTCAGAACTATATGAATGACGCCCCCACCGACATCGGCATCAAGAACCAACTCAGCAATACGCTCACTCCCGTCATCGGCGTCCCCCTGCCGTTGCTCGGAATCACCGCCTACTACGATCACTACTGGAACGGCAAGCTCAGTTCCAGCTTCGGCTACTCCCGCCTCAACATCGACAACAGCGACGGCCAGGCCGCCAACGCATTCCGCATCGGCCAGTACGCCTCCGCCAATCTCCTCTACACCCCAGTCAAGAACTTCATGGCCGGTACCGAGTTCATCTACGGTTACCGCAAGAACTTCAAGGACGGCTTCAGCGTCCCCGACTACCGCATGCAGTTTTCTTTCAAGTACGACTTCTCGTTCCGCATCGGCGGCAAGTGAAGCCAACGCCAGGCATCTCAACTTCGCTCACAGGAGAATCTCATGAAGAAAAGCAATCAAACCATCGACCCTTTCCAGAACGATGAGTTCCTGAAACAGGAAGTGCCCGCCGGCTCCGACCGCCGCGCCTTCCTCATGCGCAGCGCCCTGTTTGGCTCCGTCGCCGTGCTCACCGGCTGCGCCCCCTCCGCCGAAAAGGCCAAAACCGCCGCCACCGCTCCCGCGGCTGCAGGCCCCGCGCTCTCCGCCGACCTCGACGTCGTCAAGAAGGCCAAAGCGCCCGTCATGACGGTGATCGACGAGTTCTACAAGGTGGGCCCCGGGCCGTCCAGTTCCCACACCATCGGCCCCATGCGCATCACTTACGACTTCTATCAGCGCTGTACCAAACTACCGGCCGACCAGCTCTCCAAGGTCACAGCCATGAAGGTCTACCTCTTCGGTTCACTCTCCGCCACCGGCAAGGGCCACGGCACAGAGCGCGCCGCCCTCGCCGGCATCATCGGCAAGGAGCCCGCCACTGTCGATCCGCTCTTCCTCGACTCGCTCCGCGACAAGCCCGACCAGGTCTTCCCCGTCAAGTTCGGCGAGAAGACCATCAACGTCTCCCTCAAGGACATCATCTACGACAATCCCAAGGGCGACTTCCCACACCCCAACACGATGACCTGCAAGCTCATGGGCGGCGATGCCGTCCTGCTCGAGCAGGAATACTACTCCGTCGGCGGCGGCTTCATTGAGTGGAAGGGCTACCAGCCGCCCAAGAAGGGCCAGCCCAAGTACCCCTACTCCACCATGAAGGAGCTGCTCGCCCACGCCGACAAGGACAAGCTCACCATCGCCCAGGTCGTCATGGCCAACGAAGTGGCAGTCTCCGGCAAGTCCGAGGCCGAGGTCAACGCCTTCATCGACAAGGTCACCACGGCGATGGTCAATATCGTCAAGTCCGGCCTCAGCATGCCTCCGGGCGTCCTCCCCGGACCCATCAAGCTCAAGACCAAGGCCGGTGAAGTCTACAAGCGCGCCCTCGACGACAAGTTCGAGCGCGAACGTGGCGTCGGTGTCATCTCCGCTTACGCCCTCGCCGGATCGGAAGAGAATGGCCGCGGGCACCTCGTGGTCACCGCCCCCACCGGCGGCTCCGCAGGCGTCATGCCCGCCCTGGTCTATGCTCTCGGCGAAGGCGGCCGCAAGCTGCCGCAGGACAAGATCCGCGCGGGCGTCCTCGCCGCCGCCGCCATCGGCTACCTCTGCAAACACAACGCCACCCTCTCCGGCGCCGAAGGCGGCTGCCAGGCTGAGATCGGCGTCGCCTCCGCCATGGGCGCCGCGCTCATTGCCCAGGCCATGGGCCAGTCCAACCTTGTCATCGCCAACGCCGCCGAGTCCGCCCTCCAGCACCACCTCGGCCTCACCTGCGATCCGGTCGCCGGCTACGTCCAGGTCCCCTGCATCGAACGCTGTGCCTTCGGCGCCGTCAAGGCCTGGACCGGCTACATGATCGCCGCGAATGAAATCGCCGTCGATCGCCGTGTCGATTTCGACACCACCGTCAGCGCCATGGCACTTACGGCCAAGGAGATGAACTCCAAGTACAAAGAGACCTCCGAAGGCGGCCTCGCTGTCTCGCTCGTTCTCTGCTAAGAAGACCTGAGCTTTGGAGGCTCCATCATGTCCAACACCAAGGGCGCGGCCGTGGCGGCCTGGCTTCTTGCCGCGGTTTACTACTTCTTTCAGTACTCGCTCCGGTCCGCGCCCGCGGTGATGATGCCGCAGCTCTCGGGCGCGTTCGCTCTGGACGCGCTCGGCGCCGCCGCTCTCGCCGGACTCTTCTACTACGGCTACTCGCCGTTCTCTCTCATCGCAGGGGCGGCGCTCGATCGATTCGGGCCTCGCGCCGTCCTCCCCGCGGCCGCCGCCCTCACCGGCGCCGGCGCTCTTCTGTTTGCTTCCGGCACCCTTCCTCTGGCCCAACTGGGCCGCTTCCTGCAGGGCGCCGGGGGTGTCTTCTCTCTCGTGGGCGCGGTCTACATCGCGTCCAGGAACTTCCCTGCTTCCCGCGCCGGTACGCTCATCGGCGCAACGCAGATGTTCGGCATGGCGGGAGGCTCGGCCGGCCAGTTTGTGGTCGGGCCTCTCATCGCCGGTGGTCTCGCCTGGAGCACGTTCTGGGCTGGAATGGGCACCGCCGGCATAGCACTGGGCGTGCTCCTCTTCTTGCTGCTCCCAAGATCTGAGGAGCCGCCCAGTGCTGCCTCGTCCCACAACTGGCTCAAAACCTCCCTCTCCGCCATGGGCCAGGTGTTCCGCAATCCCCAATCCATCCTCTGCGGCCTCGTCGCCGGACTCCTCTTCATCCCAACCACCATTTTCGACATGGTCTGGGGCGTCCGCTTCCTTCAGGACGCGCACAGCATGCAGTACTCCACCGCTGTCCTGCGCTCCGCCGCCGTCCCGTTCGGCTGGATCATCGGCTGCCCGCTGCTCGGCATGATCTCCGATCGCATTGGCCGCCGCAAACCCGTCATTCTCGGCGGCGCGCTCGTCCTGCTCGCTACGCTCGCCTACATTCTCTTCGGCGCGCCTGGCGTCTTTCCGCCCTACAGCCTCGCCCTCGTCGCAGGCATCGCTTCAGGCGCCGCCATGCTGCCTTACACCGTCATCAAGGAAGCCAATCCGCCCCAGTTCAGCGGCACCGCTACCGGCGTCATCAACTTCGTCAACTTCACCTTCAGCGCTTTGCTGGGTCCCGTCTTCGGACGCATCTTCCGGAATGTCGCAAGCGGCTCCGCCCAGCCCGAACTGGTTCACTATCAGGCCGCTTTCGAGCCGCTTCTCTACGGCGTCGCGATCGCCATTTTGCTCATCTTCTTTCTGAAGGAGACAGGCCCGCGAGCCCGCCCGTCCGCTTAACCAGCAGTTCCAACAGTCTCGCCACGAAAGGATGTCCTCATGGCCCATCTCACCGGCTCCGGCAAGTACGACAACCTCCTTGCCAAGTGCAAAGAACTCCCGGCCATTCCCACCGCCGTTGCTCACCCTTGCGAGCGGTCAGCCCTCGCCGGCGCCATCGAAGCGGGCCAACTCGGTCTGATCGAGCCCATCCTTGTCGGCCCCGCCGCCCGCCTCCAGGAGATTGCCGGCGACGCCAACATCGACCTCGGCGGCATTGAGATCATCGACGCGCCCCACTCGCACGCCTCTTCCGCCAAAGCTGTGGAGCTCGTCCGCCTGGGCCGCGCCGAACTCCTCATGAAGGGCAGCCTCCATACCGACGAACTGCTCGGCGCCGTCGTCGCCCGCGAATCCGGCCTCCGCACCGGACGCCGCATTAGCCACGTCTTCATCATGGACGTGCCCACCTACCACAAGGTGCTGGTCGTCACCGACGCCGCCATCAACATCGCTCCCAACCTCGAAGACAAGGCCGACATCTGCCAGAACGCCATCGACCTCTGCCACGCCCTGGGCCTGGACAAGCCCAAGGTCGCCATCCTCGCCGCCGTCGAAACCATCAACTCCAAAATGCCCGCTACCCTCGACGCCGCCGCCCTCTGCAAAATGGCCGACCGCGGCCAGATCAAAGGCGCACTCCTGGACGGTCCCCTCGCCTTCGATAACGCCATCAGCCCCGAGGCCGCCCGCATCAAAGGCATCCAATCTCCTGTCGCCGGCGATCCCGACATCCTGCTTGTCCCCGATCTCGAAGCCGGCAACATCCTCGCCAAGCAGCTCAGCTTCCTCGCCAATGCGGACTCCGCCGGTCTGGTCCTCGGCGCCCGCGTCCCCATCATCCTCACCAGCCGCGCAGACTCCGTGCGCTCCCGCATTGCCAGTTGCGCCGTCGCCAAGCTCGCCGCCCACGCGCGCAGAAGGAAGGGCTAACATCCATGGCGCAGTTCGCCTTGATCCTCAACGCCGGCTCCTCCAGCCTTAAGTTCTTCATCTGCAAGCGGCCTCCGGGCCACGTCTGGGAACTTGAGTCCCGAGGACAGATCGACGGCATCGGCACCAACCCGCACCTCAAGGCCAAGGACGCTACGGACAAGGTCCTCATCGATACTGACCTTGCCTCTGACGTCAAGGATGGGGCCAAGGCAATCAACGCCCTCGGCGATTGGATCCGCTCCCTCTACGGCGGCTCCGCTGTCGCCGGCGTTGGCCATCGCGTCGTCCACGGCGGCCCCAACTATCCCGCTCCCGTCGTCATCACCCCCAAGGTCATGGACGACCTCCGCGCCCTCGTCCCCCTCGCCCCGCTCCACCAGCCCTACAACCTCGCCGCCCTCGAAGCCGTCGCCCAGCGCATCCCCGGCATCCCTCAGGTGGCCTGCTTCGACACCAGTTTCCATCGCGGCCAATCCGCCGTCGCCGAACTGGTCCCCCTGCCCGCTGAGATCCGCAATGCCGGCGTCCAGCGTTACGGCTTCCACGGACTCTCCTACGAGTACATCGCCTCCGTTCTGCCCGAGGTCGCGCCCTCCATCGCCGGCGGCCGCGTCGTCGTTGCCCATCTCGGCTCCGGCGCCAGCCTCTGCGCCATGCTCGGCGGCAAGAGCATTGACTCCACGCTCGGCTTCACCGCCCTCGACGGCCTCTGCATGGGCACCCGTCCCGGCTCGCTCGATCCCGGCGTCGTCCTCTACCTGTTCCAGCAGCTCGGCCTCTCCGCCAAAGAGGTGGAGGCGCTGCTCTACAAGAAATCCGGCCTCCTGGGCATCTCAGGCATCAGCAACGATATGCGCGATCTCCTGCCCAGCGCTGCTCCGGCTGCCCGCCTCGCCGTGGACTACTTCGTCTACCAGTGCGCCAAGCAAATCGGCGCCCTCGCCGCCGCTCTTGGTGGTATCGATGCCCTTGTATTCACTGCCGGCATCGGAGAGAACTCGCCCGAAATTCGACGCCGCATCTGCCAGGCCTCCGCCTGGCTCGGCATCCAACTCGACACCGCGGCCAACGAAAGCCGCCAGACCCTCATCTCAATGCCGGACAGCCCCGTCTCCGCCTGGGTGATCCCAACCAATGAAGAGCTCATGATCGCCCGCCACACCGGCCGCCTGCTCGGCTTGTCCGGCAGAAGTTGAATTGCGCCTGTCATCGGAGGACTTGTGACTACTGTTCAGACCACCCCCTGGGCCGGCTTCCGCCCCGGCCTCTGGCAACACGAAATCGACGTCCGCGACTTCATCCAGCAGAACATCGAACCCTACGAGGGCGACGAATCCTTCCTCGCCCCTGCCACCCCTCGCACCAAGGCCCTCTGGGATCACCTCAATCAGCTCTTCGTCGAAGAGCGCAGGAAGGGCGTCCTCGACATCTCGCCCATTCCCGGCTCCATCACCGCCCACGGCCCCGGTTACATCGACAAGGACAACGAGATCATCGTCGGTCTGCAGACGGAAGCGCCGCTCAAGCGCGCCATCATGCCCAACGGCGGCCTGCGCATGGTCCTGACCGCGCTCAAGGCCTATGGCTATGAGCCCGACCCTCACGTCGTGGAAGCCTTCACCAAGTACCGCAAAACTCACAACGATGCTGTCTTCGACGCCTACACCGCTGACATCCGCCGCTGCCGCTCGTCTCATATTCTGACTGGCCTGCCGGACGCCTACGGGCGGGGCCGCATTATCGGCGACTACCGCCGCGTCGCCCTCTATGGCGTCGCGCGCCTCATCGAAGTCAAAAAGCGCGAGAAAGATGCGCTCGATGCGGAAATGTCCACCGACGCGATCATCCGCGATCGCGAAGAGCTGGCCGAACAGATCCGCGCCCTCGGCGAACTCGCCCAAATGGCATCCTCCTACGGCTTCGACATCACCGTGCCCGCCGCTAACGCCCGCGAGGCCGTCCAGTGGCTCTACTTCGGCTACCTGGCGGCCGTCAAGGAACAGAACGGCGCGGCCATGAGCCTCGGCCGCACTTCCACCTTCCTCGACATCTACTTTCAGCGCGATCTCGCCGCCGGCCTCCTCACCGAGTCCCAGGCCCAGGAGATCGTCGACGACTTCGTAATCAAACTCCGCATCGTCCGCTTCCTCCGCAGTCCCGAGTACGACGAACTCTTCGCCGGCGATCCTACCTGGGTGACCGAATCCATCGGCGGCATGGGTGACGATGGGCGCCCTCTCGTGACCAGATCCTCCTTCCGCTTCCTTCAAACCCTATACAACCTCGGCCCCGCGCCCGAGCCCAACCTCACCATCTGGTACTCGCCCCGCCTCCCCGAAGGCTTCCGCCGCTTCGCCGCCAAGGCCGCCATCGATACCAGCTCCATCCAGTTCGAGAACGACGAGATCATGCGCCGCGCCTGGGGCGACGACGGCGCCATCGCCTGCTGCGTCTCCCCGATGCTGGTGGGCAAGCAGATGCAGTTCTTCGGCGCGCGCGCCAATATCGCCAAGCTGCTTCTCTACGCCATCAACGGCGGACGCGACGAGATCAGCGGTAAGCAGATCGGCCCCAAGGAACAGCCCGTGCAGGGCGAAGTTCTCGACTTCGACGACGTCATCGCCCGCTTCGAACGACTGATGGACTGGCTCGCCGGCGTCTACGTCAGCGCGATGAACGTCATCCACTACATGCACGACAAGTACGCCTACGAGCGTGTCGAAATGGCCCTCCACGACTATGCCCCCCTCCGCACCATGGCCTTCGGCATGGCCGGTCTCTCGGTTGCGGCCGATTCACTCTCCGCCATACGCCACGCCAAAGTCACTCCAGTTCGCGACGAGTCCGGCCTCGTCACCGACTTCATCACCGAGGGCGACTACCCCCAGTTCGGCAACAACGACAACCGCGTCGATCAGCTCGCCACCTGGATCGTCTCCACCTTTATGAAGAAGTTGCGCAAGTACCCCACCTACCGCAACGCCCTCCACACCCAATCCGTCCTTACCATCACCTCAAACGTCGTCTATGGCAAAGCAACCGGCAACACCCCGGACGGCCGCCGCCGCGGCGAGCCCTTCGCCCCCGGAGCCAATCCCATGTACGGCCGCGAAAAGCACGGCCTGCACGCCTCCGCGGCCTCCGTCGCCAAAATCCCTTACCGCGACGCCGCTGACGGCATCAGCCTCACTGCGACACTCGTCCCCCAAAGCCTCGGCCGCGTCTCCGAGGACCGCATCGAGAATCTCACCTCCATCCTCGATGCCTTCTTCAGCGTCACCGGCTACCACATGAACGTCAACGTGCTCAATCGGGAAACGCTCCTCGATGCCATGGAGCATCCCGAAAACTACCCACACCTCACCATCCGCGTCTCCGGATACGCCGTCAACTTCGTCCGCCTGACTCGCGAGCAGCAACTCGACGTCATCCGCCGCACTTTCCATTCGGTAAGTTGACATGAGCGAATCAGCCAAACTCGAAGCCAGCAGTCCCTATGAACTCCGCACTGGGCAGGCCAGTCATGTCTCCGAGCAGGAGGTGCAGGCCGCACTCGTCTCCGGCGAGCTCGGCTTCTTCCACTCCTTCACCACCGGCTCCACTCTCGATGGCCCCGGCGTCCGTATCGTCGCCTGGCTCACCGGCTGCCAGTTCAAGTGCCTCTACTGCCACAACCCGGACACCTGGAAGCTGACCAACGGTATCCCCGTGCCGCTCGCCCGCGCTGTGAGCCAACTCCGCAAGTACCGCGCGGGCCTTAACGTGATGCGCGGAGGCCTCACCATCAGCGGCGGTGAACCGCTCATGCAGCACAAGTTCGTCTGCCGCCTCTTTGAAGCAGCCAAACAACTTGGTATCCACACCGCCCTCGATACCAACGGCGCTCTCGGCCATCGCCTCACCGACGATCAGCTTCGTCTCGCCGACCTCGTCCTCCTCGACATCAAATCCTGGACCCCCGAGCGCCACCAGCGCCTGGTCTCCGCCCCTGTTGAGCCCGTCCTCGAGTTCGCCCGCCGCCTCGCCGACGCCTCGCGCCCCATGTGGATCCGCTACGTCTTCGTGCCCGGCTACTCCGACGGCTACGACGACATCGCCCGTATCGCTGAGTTCGCCAAATCCCTTGGCAACGTCCAGCGCGTCGATGTCCTTCCCTTTCACCAGATGGGCGGCTTCAAGTGGAAAGAACTCGGCATGGACTACGCGCTCGCCGACGTTGAGCCCCCTGAGCCCGCCGCCACCGAACGCGCCTGCCAGATCTTCCGCGCCGCGGGCCTCAGAGCCTACTAGTCGCGGCGTTCACGCGCGCTTCACCCCAAGCTTCGCCATCCGTCCCCGCAGCGTATTCGGATGCAACCCCAGAATCTCCGCCGCGCCGCCCGGCCCGGCAATCTGCCCATGCGTCCTCTTGAGCGTCTGTTCGATGTGCCGCCGCTCCATCGCATCCAGGGTCATGAACTCGCCCCCCTCATCCAACTCCGAATGCCCGTTGCCCCTAGGCGCTACATCACTAGGCATCGTCAGTACTTGCCCCTGGCTGGTAATCACCGCCCGCTCCAGGACATTCTCAAGTTCCCGTACGTTGCCCGGCCAATCCCTCTCCGTCAGCTGCCGGATCACCGACATTGGAATCTCTCTTACCGGCCGTCCATGCTTCTGGCTCAGGCGCTGCACCAGGAAGTGCGCCAGCATGGGAATGTCCTCCCGTCTCTCCCTCAGCGGGGGCACGCTGATCGGAAATACCATCAGCCGGTAATAGAGGTCCTCCCGGAACCTACCCGAAATCACGTCCTGCTTCAAGTTCCTGTTCGTCGAAGCGATCACGCGCACGTCTGCCCTTCGCGTCTTCGTGCCGCCCACCCGGTCAAACTCCCCTTCCTGCAACACCCGCAGCAGCTTCGCCTGCACATCCAGCGCCAGTTCCCCAATCTCGTCCAGCAGCAGCGTCCCTCCCTCCGCCAGTTCAAACCGCCCCTGCTTCGCACGGTCCGCGCCTGTGAACGCCCCCCGCTCGTGTCCGAACAACTCGCTCTCGATCAGGCTCGGAGGCAGCGCCGCGCAGTTCACCCGCACGAACGGCATCTGGCTGCGCACGCTCGCTTTGTGTATCGCACGCGCCACCAACTCCTTGCCCACTCCTGTCTCTCCTTCAATCAGAACAGTTGCCGTCGTCGAAGCCACCTGCGCGATCTTGTGCAGGACATACTTCACAGCGTCGCTCTTGCCCACGAACTCGCTAGAGTCCACCGTCCCTTCGAACTCCAGACGCAAGTACTGGTTCTCCGCCTCCAACTGCTCCTTCAGAGCCTTCAGTTCAGCCAACGCCGCGTCCCTTGCCCGTTCCGTTGTTAACTTCTCCGTCAGATCGATCCCAACGCTCAACAGACCGGTTACTTCCCCGTCCTGCCCACGAACCACCGCGCTCCACCAGTGCACTCTCCGCAGATCTCCATCCTTCCCCAGCAGCCCGGCCTGCAATTGCTCCGGCCCCTCTCCTTGAATCCCCTTCTCGAAAAGCACCTCCAGTTCTGCCCGCTCTCCTGGTGGAAGGAATTTCGAAAACGGCCCACCCACCAACTCCTCCTGCGTGCATCCCGTCACAGCCTGCAAATGTGGATTAGCATACTCCACGATCCCCTCTCTGTCGCACGCCACAACCAGAAGAGACACGCTCTCCAGCAACGACCGCCACTTCCGCTCGTTCGCCACAATCTCCCTGCTCAGCGCGATCGACTTCACTGCGTCTCGCACAATGTCGTGGCTCATCACTAGAGCAAGCGCTATGAATGCATGGGTGTAGAGCGCCGGACCATCGACCCATCCTCTGTTCACAGCCAGGCCGTATGGATACGCCACCAGCAGGAGTGGGCCAATTCCAATGCTGTACGCGAGCGCCCGGCCCCGGGACTCCCGTTTCCTCCAGAGAACGACGCCTACGCCGGCCAGGTATGCAACCGTCAGCAGCGTATACAAGTTCCCTACCAGCAGCAGAGGGTGGCGCGTCCCCTGCAGGAGGTTCATCGTGCCTCCACCCAGCATTTTGACGCTCCGGATTCCCCAAATCCGATCGAAGACCATGCTGTGAGGCAGCAGAAGATGGGTGAGGGCCGTGAATGCACCAAGCCCTGTCAGGAAGCCCGCAATCCTCCTTTCTTTGATTCCCGCGTACTCCCGCGCAAACCACACCAGCGCTATGGCGTATGCCAGGATCAACCCCAGCATCAGCTTTATCCCAAACACCAAATCCGGTATCGAAGCCGACAGGTACCGCCATGGCGCCGCAAATGCCCCACCCGCCACCAGTACACCCAGCAAGAAAAACAAAACATTCAACTTCCGGCGCACTGAGTGCCAGGCCAACATCAGGTGGAATACGGCCACCGACAAAACCACCGCTCCCATCATCAGTTCAAACAGCACGAAAGGCGGCAGTACCATGGAGGATCTTATTGTACTCCTGGTGCTTTGGCATTCTAAGCCCCATGTGCCCATATTTGGTTTCAATACGAAATCTGGAATCTCCCCCTCGCGAGAACGCGGTGCGCTGAAAACGCTAACCCACACAACTGACGCCACTTGATGCGAAACCCGCATTTGGCACCCAATGTGCATCATTGTTCCCGATTGGGCTGGTCCCCTCGGAGCGTCAAATGCCCTCCCCCAGTGCGAAGCCTTGTTCCATAGTGATCGAATTCACACTCAAGCCCGGCAAGCGCCGTGAGTTCTCGCGTTCCTTCGAGGACTTTATCGGGCATGAGCGCGACGGCCACATCCGAACCACCGTCTTTGAAGATCGAGAAGAACCCGGCCACATGGTATGGATGGCCGACTGGCAGGACCGCGCCCCTGCCGAAGAGTATCTCCACAGCGAACAATTCGGGATTCTACTCGGCGCCATCCGTGTCCTGAGTTCCGATGCCTCGTACCGCCTCATCGCCGAATCCAGCGAGCCTGGGAACTTCCCACTTCTTCCAACCGAACGCCGTCCCTCCAATCAGGAGTACATCGAGTTCGATCCCACTCGCCTGCGGTCGTGAAACCTGTCACCCCCTATGATCAAGGATCCTCAGCTATGAAACTCAAGACCTTTTCGCTCACCGTCATCGCGCTCATTTCGGGCGCTCTCCTCGCCCCCGCTCAGCAGGCGCCATCTGCCGCCGAGAACAAGGAAGCCAATCTCAAAGCCTACGTCGACCTCCTCCGCAAGGACGTCAAGAAGGAGAAGGTCAGCATCCTGACTGACCTGATGAACCTCACGCCTGACGAGGCCGCCAAGTTCTGGCCCATCTATAACGACTACGACAAGGCCCTCACCGTCCTCGCCGACGAACGCGTGGCCCTCATCAAGCTTTACGCCGACAGCTACGGCAACCTGACCCCCGCCATCGCCACCAAACTCGCCACGGGCGCCCTGGACCTCGATGCCAAGCGCAACCAACTCAAGCGCGAGTATGTTCACAAGTTCAGCCAGGCGATCAGCCCGATCCTCGCCGCTCGCTTCCTTCAAATCGAGAACCAGATCGAGAAGATCCTCGATCTTCAAATCGCATCCAGCCTGCCGGTCATTGAATAGCTCAAGGAGTATCCGCCATGAAACCGATCTCTCTTTTCGCCGCTATCCTCATCCTCGCTGCCCTGGTCCCGCCTGCCTCCGCCGAAATCACTATCCCCGCGGGCACTCAGATCATTGTCCGGACCATCGACCCCATCGACGGCAACACGGCCAAGGCCGGTACACGCTTCCGCGCCAGCATCGATGATGCGGTCCTCGTCGGCAGCGAAACCGCCATTCCCCGCGGCGCGGCGGCCACTCTGGAAGTCGTCTCCATTGAAAAGGGTAAGGAGATGGCCCTCCGCCTCCGTGAAGTCAATATCGATGGCAAAGCCTACGGCCTCTCCACCGAATTCTCCGACGTGGACGCCAAGGGGACCAGCAAGACCAAGAAAGCCGTTCGCCGCGGCGTCGGCCTGGGCGCTATTGGTGCCGGCATCGGTGCTCTTGCCGGCGGCGGCAGCGGCGCGGCTATCGGCGCTGTCGTCGGCGGTGGTGTCGGCGCCATCTCCGCCGCCGGCTCCAAAGGCAAGCAGATCAACGTGCCCTCCGAAACCCGTCTCATCTTCGCTCTCAAAGCCGCGGTTCCCATGAAGTAGGAATTCACCCATGAGACCCCTCGCCATTGCTATCCTCGCCGCCGCCTGCGCTGCCGCGCAGACCTCCGCCCCCGATGTCCAGCAGCGCCTTGCCGCTGTCAAGCAGGCCATCGCCGAGAACAGGCAACGCCTCCAGGCCTATACCTGGACCGAATCCACCGAACTCAGCCTCAAAGGCGAGGTCAAAAAAGTGGACCAGAAGGAGTGCCACTACGGCCCCGACGGCAAAGTGGTCAAGGTCCCCATCACTGCACCTGAGGAGAAAAAGGCCCCTCGCGGCCTCAAAGGGAAGGTGGTTGCCAAGAAGGTCGACGAGTTCAAAGACTATATGGACCGTTTTGGCAGCCTGATTAGCCGCTACGTTCCGCCGGACCCAGCCAGCCTCCAGCAGGCGCAGGCGTCCGGCAAAGCCACTCTCGACAAGGCCGAGGGCACGCTCGTCTTCAACGACTACGCCAAGCCCGGTGACAAAGTCACCTTCGCCTTCGATCCCGCTGCCAGGAGGCTTCGCTCCTTCAGCGTCTCAACTTACCTGGACGGGCCCGAAGACAAAGTGGGGATGGATGCCCGATTCTCCTCGCTCGCCGATGGCACAAACTTCGTCGAGGAATCTATCCTTACCTCGGCCAGCAAGCAACTGAAGATCAAGACAACGAACTTCGGCCACAAAAAATAACAATGAAACCGAAGCGGGCGCACAATCGATCAGGAGGCAACTAGATGTCACAACGGCCGCAACCCGGCGCGGAACAGGCACGCCTTGACGCTGATCGCGACGGAACCGCTCCCTGGAAGAAATGGGGCCCCTACCTCAGCGAACGCCAGTGGGGCACTGTCCGCGAGGATTACTCCGACAACGGCAACGCCTGGGACTACTTCACCCATGATCAGGCCCGCTCCCGCGCTTACCGCTGGGGCGAAGACGGCCTCGCCGGCATTTCAGACTCCCACCAGATCCTCTGCTTTGCCCTCGCCCTTTGGAACGGCCGCGATCCCATCCTCAAAGAACGCCTCTTCGGCCTCACCAACAGCGAAGGGAACCACGGCGAGGATGTCAAGGAATACTACTTCTACCTCGACTCCACGCCCACCCACTCCTACATGAAGTACCTCTACAAGTACCCGCAGGCCCCTTACCCCTACGCGGACTTGATTGAGACCAACCAGCGCCGCGGCAAGCACGACCTCGAATACGAACTCCTCGACACCGGCATCTTCAATGATGACCGCTACTTCGACGTCTTTGTCGAATACGCCAAGGCCGGTCCGCAGGACATTCTCATCCGCATCACTGCCGCCAATCGCGGCCCCGAACCCGCTCCCATCCACCTGCTCCCCACCCTGTGGTTCCGCAATACCTGGTCCTGGGCCGGCGGGGGCTCCAAACCCGTTCTCCGCCGCCTCGACGCCCACGGCGTCCCCGCGATCCACGCCCACCACACAGATCCACTCTTCCAGGAGTCCCTGCCCGACTACTACCTGTACTGCAATGAGTCTCCCGCACTCCTGTTCACTGACAACGAATCCAACAACCAGCGCCTCTTCCACTCCCCCAACGCCGGCCCCTACGTCAAAGACGGCATCAACGACTACATCCTCCACAACCAACAGCAGGCCATCCACACCTCCGGCCCCGGCACCAAGGCCTCCGCTCACTATCTTGTCACCGTCCCAGCGGGCGGCTCCCAGTCCATCCAGCTCCGCCTCACCTCCACCCCCTGCTCCGCTCCCTTCGACGGTTTCGACGACATCTTCGACGCCCGCCTGGCCGAGGCCGACGCGTTCTACGACTCCGTCACTCCTCCCGCCGTCCAGGCCAACCAGGACCGCAAGCGAATCATGCGCCAGGCCCTCGCCGGCATGCTCTGGACCAAGCAGTATTTCTACTACGACCTGGCCCAATGGCTCGACGAGCACAACATAGACGCCGGCTCACCGCCCTGGATCCGCGCCCGAGTCCGCAACGCCGAGTGGATCCACATGGTCAATGACGACATCATCTCCATGCCCGACAAGTGGGAATACCCCTGGTATGCGGCCTGGGATCTCGCATTCCATATGCTCCCCCTGGCCATGGTCGACCCGGACTTCGCCAAGTCCCAGCTCGACCTCATGCTCCGCAACGACTACCTCCACCCCAACGGCCAGATCCCCGCCTACGAGTGGAACTTCGGCGATGTGAACCCACCCGTTCACGCCTACGCCACCATGCAGATCTACTTGTTTGATAAGCAGCGCAACGGCGGCAAGGGCGACCTCAAGTTCCTCTCCTACGCCTTCTCCAAGCTGCTCATGAACTTTACATGGTGGGTCAACCGCAAGGACCGCACAGGGAACAATGTCTTCGAGGGCGGCTTCCTGGGCCTCGATAACATCGGCGTCTTTGACCGCAGCGCCGCGCTCCCCACCGGCGGCCACCTCGAACAGGCCGACGGCACCGCCTGGATGGCATTCTTCTCCCAGCAGATGCTCCGCATCGCCGTCGAACTTGCCCTCTACCACCCTGCCTACGAAGAGTTCGTCGAGAAGTTCTTCTGCCACACCATGTGGATTACCGCCGCCATGGATCGCGTCGGCATCAACGCCGACGAGATGTGGGATGAAGAGGACGGCTTCTTCTACGACGTCCTCCGCTTCCCCGACGGCAACGCCATTCGCCTCAAAGTGCGCTCCATGGTCGGCCTCCTGCCCATCACCGCCGTCGCCGTCTTCGAGGAGGACGAACTCCGCCAGCTTCCCACGTTCGTCAACCGCGCTCGTCAATTCCTGGCCCGGCACCCTGACCTCTGCGCGAATGTCCACATGCCCAGCACCCCAGGCGTCCAGGGCCGCCGTATGCTCTCGCCGGTCAACGAGGAAAAGCTTCGCCGCGTCCTTACACGGATGCTGGACGAAAACGAGTTTTTCGGCCCACACGGCATCCGCGCCCTCTCCCGCTATCACGCTGATCACCCGTTCGTTTTCCGTCATGAGGGCCGCGAATTCCGCGTCGCCTACGTCCCGGGCGACTCCGATTCCGGGATGTTCGGTGGCAACTCCAATTGGCGCGGCCCCGTCTGGATGCCGGTCAATCTCATGCTCTATGGCGCCTTGGTCCGCATGGCCGCCTACTACGGCGACTCGTTCAAGATCGAGTGCCCCACTGGCTCCGGCAATATTCTCTCTTTGTTCGATGTATCTCAAATGCTGGCGGAGAGACTCATCTCTACTTTTGAAAAGGACTCTCAGGGCCGCCGCCCCGTCTACGGCGGCGCTGAGAAATTCCAGTCTGACCCCCACTGGCGCGACTATATCCTTTTCTATGAATACTTTCACGGTGATAACGGGGCGGGTATCGGTGCCAGCCACCAGACCGGATGGACTGGTTGCATCGCCCGTATCATCCAACTCCACGGTGCTCTTTCCAGTGCCGTGCTTCAAGCGAAAAACGCGGAGACAACTTCAATTGAAACTGCGAAAAGTCGAAAAGTTAAGATACAATAATCCGGGTTTCGTCCGTTGTTTGAGTCCACTAGTGAAGGAGCTTCCACCCTATGAAGAAACTGTCCCATCTCGCGATCTCGCTTGTCGCCCTCGCGAGCCTCGCTCTCGCGCAGGACGTCAAGTTCAACTTTGACCAGAACGCTGACTTCTCCAAGTACAAGACCTACAGGTGGGAAAAACACCCTAAGTCTCTCGATGTCGATGACCTCACGCTCGGCATGCTCGCCAAGGGCTTCGATGCCTCTCTCGCCACCAAGGGCCTGAAGCGCGTCGACTCCGGCGATACCGACCTCGTCATCGTCTTCCAGATCGCCGCCAGCCAGGAGAAGGAAATCAGCACCTACAACACCGGCATGGGTTACGGTCCCGGTTGGCGCGGAGGCTGGTACGGTGGCATGGGTTCCACCATGTCCACTTCCACCACCAGCACCATCAACATCGGCAGTGTCGTCCTCGACATGTATGACCGAGCTGAAAAGAAGCTGGTTTGGCGCGGCATGGCCTCCAAGACCCTCGACGCCAAGGCCAAGCCCGACAAGAAGCAGAAGAATATCGACAAGGCCGCAGAGAAGATGCTGAAGAACTACCCGCCCAAGAAGAAGTAGCGCTCTTGGACTCCGACAGTTCTGGGAACCATGGCAGACTCCTCCAATTCTGAGCGTCAGAACGGTACGCGCTCCAGGACCCTCCATCCACGGAAGGTCCTGGAGCGTATTTCCCTCCTCTCCGGAGTGGCGCTTCTCGCCTTCTGGGGCGTGGCCATGCTCCACCAGCATGCCGGCTCCGCCCTTGCGTTGGCCCAGTTTGAAGATGCCGCCCTCGGCGCCGGCGGCCCCGCTCCATCTTCCCAAATCGATTTCACCCTCTGGGATAGGAAGCGTGTTCGAGCCTATCTCAAGAGCATCCCTCTCTTAAAGGAACAACCTGTTGGCGTCCTGTCCTTCTCGCGCCTCAATCTTCGCGCCCCCATCTTCGCGGGTACCTCTGACCTCGCCCTAAATCGTGGCATCGGCTGGATTGAAGGCACCGCGAAGCCTGGCGACTCCGGCAACTCCGGCATCGCCGGCCACCGGGATGGCTTTTTCCGGCCTCTGAAAGACGCTCGTGTCGGCGACCTGATCGAGCTTTCCACCACCACGGGCCGCCTCACCTACGAGGTCGATCAGATTTCCATTGTTTCGCCAGAGGATACATCCGTCCTGCACCCCCAGGACGGTTCAGCCCTGACTCTGGTCACCTGTTACCCGTTCTACTACGCCGGCGACGCGCCCAAACGCTACATCGTCCACGCGAAGCGGAACGCCAACCTCACCACAACTTCGGTTCGTGAAAGCGGCTCCACCCGGGAAGGAACCGCGCAGACAACTCATCAAGGAGTAGCTCAATGACTGTTCTCACTCTTCGTAAGGCCCTTATCGGCCTCTGCGCCCTTACCGTTGCGGCCGGCCTGGCCGCGGCTCAACCCACAAGCACAAAGACCACCGCCAAGACCGGTTCCACCTCCGAAACCAAGGAAATCACCGGAACCGTCCTGATGGTCGATGGCCAGAACCTTGTTGTCAAACTCTCCAGCGGTGAGATCAAGCACCTCGTGGTGCCGGAAGGAAGAACCGCCAGGATCGACGGCAAGGACGTCGCTGCGCGGGACCTCAAAGTCGGTACCAAGCTGAAGGCCACCACCACTACCACCACCACCTCCGTTGTTGACCGCACGGTCACCGTTGGCTCCGGTAAGGTCTGGTACGTTGCCGGCAACAACGTCATCCTCACCTTCCCCAACGGTGAGAACCATCAGTACAAGGTCGCCAGCGACTATAAGTTCATTGTCGACGGCAAGCCCGCCACCGTGTTCGAGCTGAGGAAGGGCATGAGAGTCTCCGCCGAGAAGATCGTCGAAGAGCCTCGCACCGTCGTCGCCGCCAACACCATGGTCACCGGCGAAGCCCCCGCCGCCGCGGCTCCGGCGCCTGCCCCTGCCCCGGTTGCGGCCGCTCCCCGGAAGGCTACTCCGCCGCCAGCCCCCAGGGCCGAACCCGCTCCGGCGCCCGCCCCGGCTCCCGCTCCTGAGCCCGCCAAGCTCCCGAAGACCGGCAGCCTCCTGCCTCTCATCGGAATCGCCGGCGCTCTCTTCACCGCTCTCGGCGCTCGCTCTCTGCGCCGCCGCTAAACCCTAACGTTCCATCCCTCATCATCCGGAGGCGGCGCCGGGCTAGCCGCCTCTGGTCTTAACCACCTATCCTCGGAGCACATCAAGATGAATACTAGAATTGCGTCCTTACCGATCTTGGCCCTCGCGCTCGGTTTTGTCGTCACCGCTCAAACCTCCATCCAGACCTTCACCTACACCTACACGGGCAACCCCCTCCTCATCGCGCGCGACGATGCAAATATCATTACCGTCTCCGCGATGCCGGTCCCGCGCAGCATCAAAATCCAGAGCGTCAAAGTCACAGTCGATATCGAATACCCCAAGCCCGGCGACCTGAACCTCTTCTTCTATTCCGCCGAAGCCACCCGCACCAAACTCCTCGAGCGCAACTGCGGAGACAAGGGTACCCTCCACAACATCACCTTCGACGACTCCGCTTCCAATCGCTACAGCGACGCCTGCCCCACCACTTCCGGCTCCTATCGCGGCAATGAGCCCCTCGGCAACTACAACGGCCAGAACGCCGCCGGCCTTTGGACCATCGCCATCGAAAACAACGGCAGCAACGATACCGTCGGCTGGCTCCTCGGCTACTCCATCACCATCACCGGTGAAGCCTACTCCCAGCCCATGACCAGCTCCGAACTCGTCGTCAACTCCGCCTCCCTGGCCGGCGGCGGCGCCGCGCCCGGCGAACTCCTCTCTATCTTCGGCACCAACCTCGGTTCCGACAAGCCCGTTGCCGCTCCCACCGGCGACCTCCCCACCTCGCTCGGCGGCACTGAAGTCTACTTCAATGAGGTCAAGGCCCCCATCAAGTACGTCTCCAAGTACCGAGTCGATGTCCAGGCCCCCTATGCCGTCGGCGTCCCCGGCGAACTCTGGCTCTCCGTCAAGAACTCTCTCGGCACTTCCGACCCCGTCAAGCTCCAGACCGTCTCCACCAAGCCCGCCGTCGTAACCATCAATTCCTACGGCCGCGGCCAGATCGATGCCCTCAACGAGGACAACTCCCTCAATCGCAACCAGGCCGCCAACCGCGGCTCCGTCATCACCGTGTATGCCACCGGTCTCGGAATCACTCTGCCGATCGTGCCTGCCGGCCAGGATCCAGGTGCGAAACCCACTCCCGTCGTCTGGAACACCGTCTACGCCAGCATCGCCGGTACCCCAGCCACTGTCGTCGACGCAACTCTTGCCCCCGGACGCCCCGGCGTCTACGCCGTCCGCATCCAGATCCCTCTCGACATCCCCATCGGGCCTGTCGAACTCAAGATCAGCTCCGTCTCCAGCTCCAGCCAGAACGGCGCATTCATCCGCGTCAAGTAACTCCAATCCACCCCTGTTCTCCAGGCCCTCCGCCCGGCCCAAACGGCCCCGCGGAGGGCCTCTTCTCTTTCACCTTCTTCGTTCCTCCGTGATACGCTGAGCGAGGTTTTCTCTCCATGAAACTCCCTCGCCGCCACCTTCTCGCCTCTGCCGCCGCTGCCACCCTGCCTGCTCCCGCGGCCCCTACTGCCTCCCCCCTCGCTGCCCGCTACGCAAAACTCGACGCCGCCCTTCACCAACCCGTCCTCAAGAAGAACCTCTTCTCCTCTCCCGTCATCATCGAGTCTCTTGAACTCCTCCGCTCCGGCTCCTCCTTTCTCTGCCGCGTCCGCTCCCGCGATGGCGCCGAAGGTATCTCCGTCGCCCACAGCACCATGGAGATCCTCTACCCCATCTTTGTCAAAAACCTCCAGCCCTTCTTCCTCGGCAAAGACGCCCGCGAACTCGACCTCATCCTCGAAAGGGTTTTCATCTACGGCTTCAACTTCCGCTACAACGGAATCTCCCTCGGCATCCCTCTCGCCACCATCGAATTCGCAATCCTCGACATGCTCGGCCGCATCGCCAATAAGCCCGTCGGCCAGCTCCTCGGCGATATCCACAACACCGAGGTCGGCGTCTACATCGCCACCGAATGGCGCGAAAAGCCCGTCGCCGAATCCATCTCCCTCATCAAAGACCTTGTCTCCCAGTACGACGCGCGCGCCCTCAAAATCAAGATCGGCGGTCTCATGTTCATGACCACCGACATGTACGCCCAGGGCCCCCCCAACCGCACCGAGGAGATCATCCCCCTCGTACGCAAAACCTTCGGTGACGACTTCGCCCTCTACGCCGACTCCAACTCCTTCTACACCGTCCCCGAGGCCATCCGCGTCGGCCGCCTGCTCGAAAAGTACAAGTTCCGCTACTTCGAAGAGCCTGTCATGTTCGACCAACTCGAAGACATCAAGGCCGTTTCCGATGCCCTCGCCATTCCCATCGCCAACGGCGAACAGGATTACTCCTTCTACGGCTTCCGCTGGCTCCTCGCCCACGACGGCCTCGACCACTTCCAGCCCGACAACTACTACTTCGGCGGCCTCATCCGCTCCATCCGCGTCGCCCGCATGGCCGCCGTCTTCGGCAAAACCCTCATCCCCCATATGTCCGGCGGCGGCCTTGGCTTCCTCTACAACGCCCACCTCATCTCCTGCGTCCCCAACGCCGGCGAACACCACGAGTTCAAGGGCCTTCGCACCCATGTCAAATATGAATGCAAGACCTCACCACTCAACATCAAAAACGGCAAAATGAAGGTACCTACCGGCCCTGGCTTCGGAGTCGATTTCGACCCCGCCTGGGTCGCCAAACACCAGCCCGTCAAGCTCTGAACCAGATCATGAAACTAAAAACCACGCTCGCTCTTACGCTCTTTTCCCTCCACACCGCCGCGGCCCAGTCCGCCACCTCGGAAACCCCCGCCCAGCGCGACGCCCGCATGAAGTGGTGGCGCGAGGCCCGCTTCGGCATGTTCGTCCACTGGGGCCTCTACTCCGGCCTCGCCGGCACCTGGGACGGCAAGCCCGTCGCCACCCGCGGCGGCATGGAGTGGATCCAGGAACGCGTCAAGGCCGACACCGGCACTTACGCCCAGCGCGCCATCCCCCTCTTCAAGCCCAACCCCGGCTTCGCCCGTGAATGGGCTCGACTCGCCAAAGCCGCCGGCGCCCGCTACGTCGTCTTCACCACCAAACACCACGAAGGCTTCGCACTCCACGACTCCAAGATCAGCGACTACGACGCCGGCTCTGTCCTCCACCGCGACCTCGTCAAAGAGATCGTCGACGCCCTCCACGCCGAAGGCCTCCGCGTCGGCTTCTATCACTCCGTCATCGACTGGCACCACGACCAGTACGAATACGCCCGCTCCAAACAACTCCCCCATCCCCTCAAAGGCAAGCCCTACCCGAACGGCACCCGCGACCACGCCAAGTACATCGACTACCTCCACGGCGAAGTCAACGAACTCATCTCCAACTACGGCCCCGTCGACATCCTCTGGTGGGACTACTCTGCCCAGGACTTCCAGGGCGAAGAGGCCTGGCACGCCTTCGAACTCATGGCCAAGGTCCGCGCCAAACAGCCCAACATCATCATGAACAACCGGCTCTTCCGCCTCCCGGAGGCCGGCTTCACCGGCATGGGCACCAACGCCATCTCCCCCAAGCTCGACCCCAAATACGCCGACTTCATCACCCCCGAACAGCACATTCCCGCCACCGGCATGCCCGGCGTCGATTGGGAAACCTGCATGACCATGAACACCACCTGGGGCTACAGCGAGCACGACCACGCCTGGAAATCCGACGAAACCCTCATCCGCAATCTCATCGACATCGCCAGCAAAGGCGGCAACTACCTCCTCAACATCGGCCCTAAAGCCGACGGCAGCGTGCCTCAGGAAAGTGTAAAGAGCCTCCAGGCCATTGGCGCATGGATGAAGGTTAACGGCGAATCGATCTACTCCACCACCGCCAGCCCCTTTGAAAAGCTCGCCTGGGGCCGCGCCACCACCAAACAGCTCCCCAACGGCAAAACCCGCCTCTACCTCCACGTCTTCGATTGGCCCAAGGACGGCAAACTCACCATCCCCCTCGCCGCCTCCACTAAGGCCAAGGCCCGCCTGCTGGCCAGCGGCAAGTCCCTTAAGGTAGCCGCTGAGGGTCAGCAGATCACCATCGCTGTCCCCGCCGCCGCTCCTGACCAGATCGCCTCCGTCATCGCCCTCGATCTCAATGGCGCGCCCCAAATCGCCAAACCCTGACAAGAGTCCGGAGCTGCACCCATGATCCGACCGCTCGCCGCCCTCCTCCTCCTCGCCTCTCTCGCGCCCGCCGCCGGCCCTTGGCCCGAAGCCCGGCGCGAAGCCCGGCCCTGGACCTACTGGTGGTGGATGGGCGGCGCGGTCGATCGCCCCAATCTCACGCGCGAACTCGAGCGCTATCGCGCCGCCGGCCTCGGCGGCGTCCACATCATCCATATCTACGGCGCCAAAGGCTACGAGTCCCGCTTCGTCAACTATCTCTCGCCCCAGTGGCTCGACATGATGAGCCACGCCGTCTCCGAAGCCGCCCGGCTCGACATGGGCGTCGACATGTCCCTCGGCTCCGGCTGGTGCTTCGGCGGCCCCACCGTCAAGGGCGATGACGCCTGCGCCGTCGTCAACGCCGAAACCCCCGGCCAGATCTCCACCGCCCCCTGCCGCACCGCCGTCAAGCGCCCCGGCCCCGGCGGCGCCGGCCCCATGCTCAACCCCTTCCAGCCCGGCGCCATCACCCACTACACCCAATGGTTCGACCAGGCCCTCGCCGCTCATCCCGGCCCCCGGCCCCGCGCCGTCTATCACGACTCTTTCGAATACCCCGCCAACTGGAGCGCCGCCCTCCCCGCCGAGTTCGCCCGCCGCCGCGGCTACAAGCTCGAAGACCACTGGAACGCCCTCTTCGCCAATCAATCCCCAGGCGCAGCCTTCAGTAGTGACGAAGCCGCCCGCGTGAAGTCCGACTACCGCGAAACCCTCTCCGATCTCCTCCTCGAAGAGTTCACCCAGCCTTGGGCCGCCTGGGCCAAAAAGAATAACTTCCTCACCCGCGACCAGGCTCACGGATCCCCCGCCAACCTGCTCGACCTCTACGCCGCCGCCGACATCCCCGAGACCGAGATGTTCAATAAAGATCGCAACACCATGGTCTCCAAGCTCGCCTCCTCCGCTGCCCACACCGCCGGCCATAACCTCACCGCCAGCGAATCCGGCACCTGGCTCCGCGAGCACTTCACCGAAACCCTCGGCGATCTGAAAGGCCTTCTCGATCAGCTCTTTCTCTCCGGCGTGAACCACATCTTCTTCCATGGCACCGCCTACTCCCCCGACGACGCTCCCTGGCCCGGCTGGCTCTTCTACGCATCCACCGAGATGAACCCTCGCAACCCCATCTGGCACGACGCCCCCGCGCTCAACTCCTACATCGAGCGCGTCCAAAGCGTCCTCCAGGACGGCATCCCCGACAACGACATCCTTCTCTACTGGCCCATCTACGATATCTGGCACTCCGACAAGGGCCTCAACATCAACATGACCGTCCACCACCGTCAGTGGTTCGAAGACTTCCCCGTCGCAACTCTCGCCGACAAGCTCTGGAGGAACGGTTGGACGTTCGACTTCATCTCCGACCGCCAGCTCGCCGCCTGCCGCCCCGACGGCATCAACGTCAAAACGGCCGGCGGCACCCGCTACCGCGCCATCGTCGTTCCCGCTACCACTCACATGCCCGTGGCCACTGCCGAAAAGCTCGCCGCTCTCGCCAAGGCCGGAGTCAAAGTCATCTACGACACCGCCCTCCCCACCGACGTCCCCGGACTCAACAACATCGAAGCTCGCCGCCAGGCCCTCCAAGCCGCCCTGGCCACTGCGAAACCCAGTCCGGACGTCGAGGCCGCCCTGAGAACCACCCGCTCCCAGCCCGAGCCCATGACCGCCTCTCACGGCCTCGAATTCGTCCGTCGCTCCAACGCCACCGGCCGTTGGTACTTCATCACCAACCGCACCACCAAAGCCGTCGACGACTACGTCGAACTCGGTGTCACCGCCCCCGGTGTCCTCATCCTCGATCCCCTCACTGGCCGCTCCGGCGCTGCCACCCTCCGCCGCCAGGGCGCCCGACCCGCCGTTCGCCTCCAGCTCGAGCCAGGCGCCTCACTCATCCTCCGCACCCTCGACCGCTACGCCTCCGGCCCCCGCTGGCAATATCTCGCGCCCGCCGGCGAGCCCCTCCAAATCACCACGCCCCGGTCCGTCACTTTCCTCGCCGGAGGGCCCGAACTCCCCGCCCCCTACGAAGCCAGGCAGCTGAAACCCTGGTCCGATCAGGGCCCAGCCTACGAGTCCTTTGGAGGCACCGCCGTCTACAAAACCACGCTCACCGTCCCCGCCCCCGGCAACTATATCCTCGACTTGGGCCAAGTCTCCCAAAGCGCCCGCGTCCGCCTCAACGGCAAGGACCTCGGCACCGTCTGGTGCGCCCCATTCCGCCTCCGCGCCGAAGCTCTCCAGCTCAAGAACGAACTCGAGATCGAAGTCACCTCCACTGCCGCCAACCGGATCCGAGATCTCGACCGCCGCAAGGTGAACTGGAAGAACTTCTACGACATCAACTTCGTCAACATGGACTACAAACCCTTCGACGCCGCCAACTGGCCCATCACTCCAGCCGGCCTCCAGGGCCCCGTCCAACTCACGCGCCTCTCAGCCCCGGCCACCCCGGCCCGTCGGGCCAAGTAGCGACACGCCCCAGATCCCCACCCCATAAGCCGCCAGATCCCCCCACCCAAAGTGCGTCCCCAGCGCCACCGCGCACAGCCGCACCACCACCGAATCGCTCCGCATCATCCCCGCCGCAATCCCCGTCAACTGAAACAGCTCAATCCCCACCATCAACGCGCAAGCCCACAACCCTACCCGCTCCACCCGCCCCGTCAGCTTCAACACCACATAGACCATCGCCGCATACAATGCGTCCCCCAGATACTTGTCCAAAACCAAAAACCCTGTCCGCCCCACACGCGACAAAATCCCCACCCCCACAATCCCTGCCAACACCCACACCCAATACTCCCGCCCTCGCTCCACCTCACTCACGGCTGTTCCTGACCCGGCGCAGCATCTCCGCCGCCTGCCCCCGAACGTTCGCATCCGAGTCCTTCGCCGCTAACTGCAAGTGCGGAACCGCCCCCGCCGCATCCCCCATCGAGGCCAGCGCCGCCCCCAACCCTAGCTCCGCCCGCCCCCAGCCCGGCTTCGTCCGCAGCACTTCGCGGTAATGCCCTGCCGCCTCTCCCGCGCGCCCCTTCCCCAGCAACATCTCCCCCAGCACAACCCGGGCCTCCGTCAATCCTCCATCCGCCTTGACGCACCCCTCCAGTTCCGCCATCGCTGCGTCGTATTCCTTCATCCGCCCCAGCATCATCGCAAACTCATACCGGACCCGCGCATCCCCCGGCCTCAGCCGCACCGCCGCCCGAAACTGTTCCCGTGCCTCGCCCGTTCGCCCCAACCCTGCCAGCAGTGCCGCCAGATTCCCTCGTGCCTCCGCAAACTCCGGCTTGATCCGTACCGCCTCCCGGAACGCTCCTTCCGCCCGCACTGCATCCCCAGCCGCCATCCGCATCACGCCCAGATTGTTGTGCGCCTCCACCAGCTCCGGATCTCTGAGCAGCGCCTTCCCTAGCGCCCCCTCCGCCTCCGGCCTCCTCCCCAATGCCTGGTACGTCAATCCCAATTCGTGCCACGCCACCGCGTCTCCCGCGTCCATCGCCACCGCCCGCTCCAACGCCGCGGCCCCCTCCGCCGCCTTCCCTGTCTTCCGCAGCATCGTTCCCAACTTCCGCACCGCCACCTCAAATCCCGCCCGCCGCCTTGCCGCCTCCCGGTAGGCCCCCGCAGCCTCGCTCCACTGCCCCATCCGCTCATAGGCATCGCCCAACTCAAACCAGAACTCCCCGCGCGCCGACGGCAGCTTCGCCAGCCCAAACTTCAGTTGCTCGATCCCCTCTTGCAGGTTGCTCCCCTGCTTCACCTGCGCCACGGCCAGATACAGCTCGTTCTCCACGCCGGGCTCCAGCCTCTCCGGGTAATACAGCACCACCTTGCCCCGATAGGCCAAATCTCCCACCTCATGCCGCTCCGCCCGTTCCGCCGTCAAGTCTCCCGCCGGCTTGATCTTCTGGATCCTGTGATCCGTCGCCAGCGAATGCACCACGTCTTCCGTCCGCCGTTTCGGCATGTGGCACCCCGTGCAGTCCGCCTGCTCCATGTGCCCGGTCCCCCCATGGCACTGCCGGCACGCCGCCGTATAGTGCCGCACCGCCTCCTCCCCGCGCGGTATGTCGTGCGGGTTGTGGCACGTCGTGCAAAGCATCTTCCCTTCGCTCTTCGCAAAGCAGGCAGATTGCCTCAGCCGGTACACCGCGTTCACAATCTCGAACTTCTCCTCTCGCCCCGTCCCCGGCGCATGGTCGAAGTTCAGCAGGAAATCCCCCAGCGCCTCGCCCGGCTGGAACGAAAACGGCCCCCGGTCGTACCTCATCAACGCATTCGGCAGCGGAAAGCTCGTCGCCTCCAGGTGGCACCCGATGCAGATCTCCATCTGCCGCTCCCCGCTCAGCCGCGCCGGATTTACAATCGCCTTCTTTATCTCTTCCTTCATCGCCCCTGCCCCAGCCAACTGCGCGTGTTTCAGCCCCGGCCCATGGCAGCGCTCACAGTCGATCCCCTCCGGCAATGCCCCGTCATACAACGGCATGGCAAACGGCTTCTCATGCCCGGCCGGTATCTTTGGATACCCGTTGTGGCAGAACATGCAGTCGTAGGTGATCGGCCGCCGGAACCCCTCATGCTCCGCCTTGTCATACCCGGGATTCATCCCCAGAGTGCCGCCCTTCTCCGCATACCACCCCAGCGGCAGCTCCATCAGCCGCCCGTCCGCCGTCCTGCTCAAATACGTCTTCGCGTGGTTGCCCGAACCCATCACCCAATCCACCCGCTTTTCCATCCTGTTCACCCGTTGCCCGGCACCATCCACCTGCCACCTTTGCTGGTAGAACACACCATCCCGCTCCACCATCGCGAAATAGCTCTGCGACGCCGCGTGATAGTAAGTGCTGCCCGCCCGCAAATCACCACCGATTTTCTCTGGCGCCGGCCGGTAAAACGACCGCCCCATGCCTGTCTTTCGATAGCTCTCCCAGATCCCCCGATGGCATCCCGCACACACCCGCATTCCAGCGTTTTGCCCCACCAGACAGCCACTTAGCACTATTCCCGCCAGCACCGCCCTAGTCCACAGCCGCCGCATCTCGTGGCCCATTGCAGCCAGCAATTTTAGCAGAATCTTGCGTGACTTTTTTCAATCTGTCTGATAGACTCCCTCCCAATACACTAGAGGCAACGTGTTGATTCTAGGATAACTTAGTCCTTTTATCTCACTCGCGGCCTCCTGGGGTTTCCAAGTTGATTGCTCAGTTGTAAGGAGTATCTCAATGGTTCTGACTAGCCGGGTCGCTTCCAGCTTCAAGTTGCTGTTCCTCGCCAGTCTCGCGGCGATCGTCGTTCCCTCCACACTCTTCGCCCAGTCCGGCGCAGGCTCCATCCAAGGTACTGTTCAGGACGCAACCGCCGCGTCCATTCCAGGTGCCGTCATCCGCGTCGTGAACCAGGCCACCGGTGTAGCCTTCGACTCCAGTTCCAACGCCGACGGCATCTACAACGTCCCCGGCCTCTTCGCCGGCTCCTACAAAATCACCTTCTCCGCCAAGGGCATGAAGAAGTACGAGGCCACCGTCACCCTTCAGAACTCCCAGAACCTAGTCCTCAATCCCCAGCTCACCGTCGGCGACGTCGCCGAACAGGTCACCGTCACGGGTGAAACCCTCCAGCTCGCCACCTACGACTCCGGCACCGTTTCCACCCAACTCGACGCCTCCCGCATCGACCAGCTTCCCCAAAACGGCCGCAACGTCCTCAACCTCGCCGCCAAAACCGTCCCCGGCCTCGAAGGCGGCGGCACCCGCGCTAACGGCCTCATGCAGGAAGGCATGGAATACTCCCATGACGGCGCCCCCATGACCAACCGGAACTTCGGCGGTGAATCCAACTCCGCCCAGGCTACCCTCCCCGACCCTGACTCCGTTCAGGAAGCCAAGTTCGAAACCCTCAACTCCTCCGCCCAGTTCGCTACCCCCGCCACCGTCATCCTTACCACCAAGTCCGGCACCAACGCCTTCCACGGCTCCCTCTTTGAAACCGTTCGCAATAACTACTTCGGCATCGCCAAGGCCCGCCAGAACGCTCCCAACTTCTCCGCTCCACCCCTCAACCGCAACGAATTTGGCGGCTCCATCGGCGGCCCCATCTCCATTCCCAAGGTCTACGACGGCAAGAACAAGTCCTTCTTCTTCTTCGCCTATGAGCGCTTCTCTCTCCGCCAGAAGGCAGATCAGCTCGTCCGCGTCCCCACCATCGCCATGCGCCAGGGCGACTTCTCCGGCCTTCGCAACTCCGCGGGCGTCCTCCAGCAGCTCTACGATCCCAACTCCACCGCCGGTGCAGCTGAGAATTACGCCCGCACCCCCTTCGTAGGCAACATCATTCCTATCCAGCGCATCAGCCCCCTGGCCAAGACTCTCTATGCAGCCACCCCGCTCCCTCAGACCACCGACAACCCGCTGGTGAACTCCAACATCACCGACGTCAACAATACCCAGCAGACCGTCCCGAACTACACCGTCCGCTTCGACCACGCCTTCAACGAAAACAACCGGGCCTACTTCCGCTTCACCGAAATCGACCAGCAGCAACAGGCCCTCCGCAACTACCCCTCCGCCTCTCCCGCCAACATCGCTGGTGGCGGCCTCCCCGCCGGCGCCACCGGCTATCAGCGCATCCCCATCCAGACCATCTCCGGAGCCATCGGCTTCTACAAGGTCTTCTCCCCCACTTTCTTCTCCGAAACCATCTACTCCATGCAGTGGCAGCGCATGTATGTCGAAGGCAACGAAGCCTCCCAGGCCAACTACGAAAAACAGCTCGGCCTCCCCAACAACTTCGGCCAGATCGGCTTCCCCGCCATCGGCGCAAACCTCATCATGCCCTACGGCGGCTCCCAGTGGAACTACGGCATGAGCCAGCGCCTCTCCACCTTCGACGAAAACCTCACCAAGATCTGGGGCAAACACCAACTCGCCTTCGGCGGCCGCTACCGCCACGAAAAGTTCGGCTATATGTCCGACCACTCCCCCGACCAGATCGCCTACACCAACCTCGCCACCGCCATCTACGACCCCGCCACCGGTGCCAACTACAGCGCCCGCGCCAATACCGGCTACCAGGATGCCGACTTCTTCCTCGGCGCCGCCTCCTCCTACTCCCAGAACCTCAACGCGCCTTTCAACAACTGCTCCCTCGCTGAGTACGACTTCTATATCCAGGACAACTGGCGCGTCAACTCCCGCCTCACCATCAACGCCGGGCTCCGCTGGGAGATGCACCCCTCTCCCAAGGCCGCCAACGACTACCTCGTCATGTTCGACATGGATAAGAACGCCCTCGCCTTCCCCCGTCCCATCGACTACTACATCAAGGAAGGCCTCACCACCAACGCCCTCGTCACCAACCTCCGCCTCCTCGGCGTCAAGTTCGAAACCCTCCAGGAAGCCGGCATGCCCTCTCGCGGCTTCTACGACGAAAACAAAAACTTCCTCCCGCGCGTCGGCTTCGCCTATACCCCCTCCTTCGGACGCAACGGCACCGTCATCCGCGGCGGCTACGGTGAATACGTCTACCCCGTCCCGGTGCGCAACTCCATCCGCTACCTCACCGCCTCTTACCCCTTCACTGCCGGCTACTCCATGAGCTACACCTCAGCCACTCAGTCGCCTGACGGCCTCCCCAACTTCCTCCTCCGCAACCCCCTCACCGTCATCACCGGCGTCAACAGTTCTGACGTCGTGGACACCAACTCCGTCACCGCCCTCCTCCCCGGCATCGGCACCGGCACCAAGCTCTACAAAAAGTACCCGCCCGCCAAGGTCCGCACCGCCAACTTCACCGTCGAGCAACCTTTCAAGGACGGCTCCGCCCTCCGCCTCAGCTACGTCTACACCTACGGCTTCAACCTCGATCAGAACTACCAGTTCAACGACGCGCCTTCCGCCTACACCTGGATGGTCAGCACCGGCACCGCGCTTCCTACCGGCCGCTACGCCTCCACCGCCACCCGCCCCTACGACCAGACCACCTGGGGCGGCGCCACTATGTCCACCAAAAACGGCTGGTCCACCAATTCCGCCCTCCAGGCCAACTACCAGCGCCCCTTCCGCAACGGCTACGCCCACCAGATCTTCTGGGTCTATTCCCGCGCCTTCCGCGTCGGCGGCAACACCTTCCGCGACAACCTGCTCTATCCCTCCGCCATCTATGCCCCCGGCACCCTCCCCGCCAACATGCCCGTCGGCAACATCATCGAGCCCAGCCGCGAGCTGAGCCGCTACCAGAACTATCGCCCCGATAACGCCATCCCCACCCACCGCATCACTTACAACGGCATCGTCGACATGCCCTTCGGCACCGGCAAGAAGTGGGGCAATACCTCCAACAAGTGGGTCAACGCCCTCATCGGCGGCTACCAGGTCGCCTTCACCGGCACTGTCCTCTCCCAGGCGTTCTACCTCACCAACACCAACTGGGGCGCCACCAACCCAGTCAAGCGCTACAAGAGCTCCGCTCCTGTCACCGATTGCCGCTCCGGCGTCTGCCGCCCCGCCTACCTCTGGTTCAACGGCTACATCGCCCCCAACCTCGTCAACGCCACCAACGGCGTCCAGGGCGTCCCCTCCGACTACGCCGCCTACCTCTCCCCCATCAACAACACCCCCGGCACCACCAACTTCGGCAACAACAACGTCAACGTCACCCTCAAGAACGGTACCACCGTCCTCACCGGCTACAACCCCGGCCCCGCCGGCGCTAACCCCTACTCCATGGCCATGCTCGAAGGCCCCATCAACTTCTCCACCGACCTCTCTCTCTACAAGGTCTTCGACCTCTCCGAACGCATGAAGCTTCGCATCAACGTCGACGCCTTCAACGCCTTCAACATCCAGGGCCTCAACAACCCCGATGCCACCACCGGCATCCAGTCCCTCCAGAACTCCTACTGGACCCCTCGCCAGATCCAGCTCACCGCCCGCCTGAGCTTCTGACTAGCGGAAGAACCATCTCCCTCCTAGCTCACGCTGCCGCGCACAACCAGGCCCGGCAGCGTGAGCCATTTTCAGAACCGTCTTCCCCGTCCATCTCAGATTCCGCCTCTACCAGCAATCCGCCGCCGGCAAACCCTGAATCACCGGCGGCCCCGCCCGGCCGCCTCGAAACCAGTAGAATACCCCCATGTCCGAGTCCTTCAAAGCCGCCCTTCAGGTCCGGCCCCTCATCGGCTCCATGCTGACCGTCGCCTCCACCGAGATGGCGGAAGCCCTGGTCCTCTCCGGCCTGGATTGGATCTTCCTCGACGCCGAGCACGGCAGCCTGGCCATCCACGACGCCCAAACCTGCATCCAGGCCATCGCCGGCCGTGCCTTCACCCTCCTCCGTATCCCCGACGCCACCCCCGAATACTTCAAGCGAGCCCTCGATACCGGCTGCTCCGGCATCATCGTCCCCTTGGTCAACTCCGCGGATGCCGCCCGCGCCGTCGTCTCTCAGTCCAAGTACCCGCCCCTCGGCACCCGCAGCGTTGGTCCCGGCCGCGCCCAGGGCTATGGCCTCCGCTTCAGCGAATACTTCCAAACCGCCAACGATAAGACCGCCGTCGTGATCCAGATTGAACACAAAGACGCCGTCGCCAATCTCGAAGAGATCCTCGCCGTCCCCGGAATCGACGCCGTCTTCATCGGACCCTACGACCTCTCCGCCAGCATGGGGCTTCTCGGCCAGCTCAACCACCCCGATGTCCTCGCCACCATCGAATCCATCCGCGCCGCCTGCCGCCGCGTCCACATGCCCTTCGCCATCCTCTGCGGCAACGCTGAACAGGCCCGCCGCGAGCTTCAGGCCGGCGCCAGCTTCCTCGCCGTCGGCACGGATCTCCTCCACATGGCCGCCTCGGTCCACGCCACTCTCCAGGCCATCCGCGGCTGATTTCGCCGCCTCAGTCCTGCTTCGCCCGCGGTCCTAACACCCGCCGCGCCTGCTCCACATGCGCCCACGGCACCTGAATCTCGCCCCAGTCCCCTGCCTCCGGATACACCCACACCCGGTACTGTGCAAAATCGTTGGAGAGAAACACCGGAATCCCCTCCTGCTCCAGCAGCCCCCGCAACTCCTGCTCTTCTTCCTTCGATCCATACGCCGCCACCGTCACCAGTTCCCGCTCGCCTGCCGCGCCACCCGCCTCTCGCGCCGCCTCCGCCGCCTCCTCCGCCAGTTGTTCATCCGGAACTCCCGACTCCAAGGCCTGCCGCGCCTGCTCAGCCATCGCCAGCGGCACTTGCAGCAGCAGCGGGCTGTGCTTCCTCGCGAATTCGCCCGCCAGATACACCGGAATCCCCATCGCTTCCAAGACCGACCTAGCCATCAGCGCCTCCACAATATCGGGGCAATGCATGATCGTCACCAGTTCCAGTTCGTCCACGGCTCTCACTCTATCACCGCTCCGCCATCCATCCCTCTTCCATTCCGCTCTATAGTAGTGAGGTGCTTTCCAGGCGATCTCTGAGTGCGGCCCTGCTCGCCACCCCCAACTTCCATGCCCAGTCTGCGGACAAATCCACTATGAAGACCATCACCGGCGCCTTCGAAGTCAAACTCACCCCCGAAACTCTCAAGGGCGAACCACTCGCCCGTCTTCACCTCGATAAACAGTTCCACGGCCCTCTCGAAGCGGCCAGCACCGGCCAGATGCTCTCTTACGGCGCCGCCGTTCCGGGTTCCGCCGTCTATGTCGCCATCGAACTGGTCACCGGCACCCTCGAAGGCCGCAAAGGCTCCTTCGTCCTGCACCACACCGGAGTCATGGATCGCGGCGCCCCCTCCCTCTCCATCTCCGTCGCCCCGGACTCCGGCACCGAAGCGCTCACCGGCCTCAAAGGCACCATGCAAATCCGCATCGAATCCGGCAAGCACTTCTACGACTTCACCTACTCAATCGCGTGAACGTTCCCCAAGGCGTCCACCCCAAACAAACCCCTCCCCAACCCACCCGCAATCTTCCCCAGGGACGGTCCACCTGTGTCCCAAAACGAAGAACACCCTAACTTTCAACAACTTCCCCAGGTGGACACAGCGTGACTGTCCCGTCGAGGCGTCCTCCCCAACCAACGCCCTCCCCAACCCACCCGCAACTGCCTGGCGGACACGGTTTCACCCAAACGGGGACAAAATGTCCCCTTCCGCCCGTGCGCGCCCGGCGTAGATCGATTTTGCCAATGAAAATGAAGCACTTACCCAGCCCTCGCGCACGCCCGGGATTGGCATGACAAGTGCCTATCTCCAAGTGAGTACTGGAATGCGCACGGTGATTGCAGTGCCCGAGGCCGATCTCGCGGTTGAGATTCGTTCTCGCCTGGAGGAGGAGGAAGGATTCGAGATCGTCGCAACTCTCGATTCCTTGCCAGGCGGGAACGATCTGTCCGCGGTCCTGTCGCCGGATGTGGTCTTCCTCGGAGTCGATGGCCCCAACGCGGGCCGCGAGCGGATCGCGCCGCTGTTGGCGGCGAATCCGCATCTGCTCATCGTCGCGTGCGCGAAGCACCTCGCCGGCAGGGAGGTGGTGGAACTCCTGCGAGCCGGAGCGGCAGACTGTTTCCATCCGGGAATCTCGGGAGAGGACTTCCAGGATCTGGCAGGGCGGCTCCGGCGACGGGTTTCGGGAGGTGTGAAATCACCACGGGTGGAGCTGAGAGGGAAGACGGTAGGCTTTCTGAGTCTGAAGCCCGGTTCCGGCGCAACCACGCTGGCGGCGCAAACCGCCCACGCCATGCGCCGGCAGAGTGGCAAGCGAATCCTCCTGATAGACCTGAATCTTTACTCCGGAACTCTCGGAATGGGTGTGGAGCAGCCCAGCGGTGCGCTCGACGTCGTTTCCGGCCTGGAACAACTGCCTCAGTTCCAGGACAGTGGCTGGGCGCACCATACCACCTCGTACCACGGGTTGCGCATCCTGCCCGCGCCGCCACTGCCCTATCCCGATCACCCGTCGCAGTTGACCGGCGGGCTTCTCCGCTTGATCCAATCCGCCTGTAGAGAGTTCGATTGGGTTTTTATCGACCTGCCCCCGGCCGCCGCCGCCGGAACCTTGAGCCTGGCGCTGGCATTGGAGCGGGTGATTGCCGTGGCGACGCCGGAACTGCCATGCCTTCACCTGGCACGGCGCAGGTTGGAGGAACTCGGGCGGGCCGGCTTGAAAGCGCCACAACTCGAACTGGTGGTGAACCGGACCCGCAAATCAGACCTGGTTTCGCAGGAAGGGTTGTGTACCGTCCTGGGCACCAAGGTTCGTTGGAACATCCCTAACGATTACATGGCTTTGCAAGCTGCGGGAGAGAAAGGGCTGTCGGGCGAAAGCGCTCTGGCTGGGGCCATTCGCAAGATGGCCCTGGCACTCGCGGTGGTCGATAAAGCCAAGCCGGAAGAGCCCGCAAGCCAGCCCGGACTCCTGGTGCCCACCGCCCGCGCCATGATGGCCAACGCGAACTGACGGACACGCCTAGGTTTTGGCGATGTCCCGGTGCGAGACCTGCACCGCATAGCCGTGCTTTCTCAAGCGCTTGCAGATCTCCTCGGCCAGCATCACGGAGCGGTGCCGGCCGCCTGTGCAGCCGATGGAGATGGTCAGGTAGCTCTTGCCCTCGCTGACGTAGTGAGGCACGAGATAGTGCAGCATTCCCGAAAGGCGCTCAATGAACTCCCCGGTCTGCGGGAAGCTGCGGATGTAGCGGGCCACGCCGGCGTGCTTGCCGGTGCGGTTCTTGAACTCGGGGATGAAGTAGGGGTTGGGCAGGAACCGCACGTCGAAGACGAGATCGCTCTCGGCCGGAACGCCGTGCTTGAAGCCGAAACTCAGGACATAGATCTGAAGTTGCGATGAGCCGGCCGAACCAAAATGCTCCGCCACACGCTTCCTCAACTGGTGCACGGTCAGCGTCGAGGTGTTGATCACATAGTCGGCCAGGGCGCGGATGGTGGAAAGCTGTTCGCGTTCAGACTGGACATTGCCCAGCACCGTCTTTGAGCCGCCTAGCGGATGCGGGCGGCGGGTCTCGCTATAGCGGCGCACCAGGGTGTTGTCGTCGGCGTCCAGAAACAGCAGTCGAGTGCGGATCCGCTTGCGCAGCTTTTCGTAGATTTCCGGGAAACGCTGCAGTTGGTCAGGTTCGCGGATATCCACCACCAGGGCGGCGCGCTGAATGTTTGGCGAGTCTTTGGTCAGCTCGGCAAATTTCGGGATCAGGTCCAGGGGGAGATTGTCCACGGAATAGTAACCGTGATCCTCCAGGGACTTGAGAACGGTCCCCTTACCGGAGCCGCTAAGGCCGGTGATGATGACCAGTTCCGGGGCAGGGGACCGTTCCGGCATCTACGCTTCCACCAGATCCACCTTACCGTCGCGCCGGCGGATCAGGACGTTGACTTTATCTGTCCCGGCGTCGCGATAGACGAGGTAATCGCGATCCTCTTCCATCGCCAGCAGCGCTTCTTCCACCGTCATCGGCTTGCCGGCGGCCTTGTCGCCGGCTTTCACCACCTTGGTGGGCTTGGCTTTGACCGGCTTCGCTTTCTTGGCCTTGACGGCAGGCGCGGGCTCCGGCGGTTCGAGCGCCTCCTTCTTCATGGTGCGGACCTCGCGCGTCGGCGTGGCGCGCTTCGTCTCCCGCCACTTGCTGCGCGTCTTGATGGCTTGTTTCTCCACCTTCTCCACGGCGTCCATGATGGCCGTGAACTGGTCGGTCGCAGCGCCGGCGCCCACCATGGTGCTGTCGTAATACTGCAAACGCACCTCCGCCTGTTGGAGGTGCCTTTGGTTGGTTAAGATGACCTGGGCTCCTTTCTCGCCGCGCCGTTCCAGCAGCTTGGAAAGGCGCGCGAAAGCCAGGGCGAGTTTTCGCTCCTGAGATGGATTGAGCTTGTCCTGTTTTCCAGTAAAGGTGATTTTCATGGACTTGCCTTTCTCCTCCGCGCACTCACCAGGGTGACCGCAATGCCAACGTCAGTTGCGGACGCGCCGGTGGTGGGTGGAGGGAATCTTCATATCCTCGCGGTACTTGGCGACCGTACGGCGGGTGACCTGAATGCCCTGCTCCTGGAGCTTGGCGGCAATCTGGTCGTCGGTCAGTGGTTTGGAAGTGTCTTCTTCGTCGATCATCTTCTTCACCATGCGTTTGAGAGTCTGCAGCGGAATGCCGCCGCCCGAAGGGCCCTGGACGGCTTCAGAAAAGAAGAACCGCAGTTCGTAGACGCCCTGCGGCGTGTGGGCATACTTGCTGGCGACGGCCCGGCTGACCGTGCTGGGGTGCACGCCGATCTCTTCGGCGACATCCTTGATCATCATCGGGCGCAGTTCGTCCAAGCCGTGCTCCAGGAACTCCGCCTGGCGCCGCACGATGCTCTGGCAGACCTTCAGAATCGTTTGCTTGCGCTGCTCGATGTTGCGGATGAGCTGCAGGGCAGACTGGAAACGCTCCTTGATGTAGTTGCGCGTGTCTTTATTGGGTTCCTGCTCGCGGTCCAGCAGGCGGCGGTAGCTGCCGTTCAGCCGGAGCTGCGGCAGGTCTTCATCCGAGATCTGGATGATGTACTCGTCGCCTTCCTTGAAGATGTAAACGTCCGGCTCCACCTGCCGGGCGCCCGGGCCGGAGTAGCGGATGCCCGGCTTGGGGTCGAGGCGGCGGATCACTTCCAGGGCGGTCTGGATGTGGCCGAGCGGACGGCCCAGCAGGCGCGCCAGTTCCTTCACGCTCTTGCTTTCCACCAGTTTGAGATGGTGCTCGACAATCTGCCAGGACACGCCGCCTTCGGCATTGCGGCTGGCCAACTGCAGCAGCAGGCACTCCTGCAATGAGCGCGCGCCCACGCCAGCCGGATCCAGCTTCTGGATCTGGGCCAGCGCCTCTTCCAGCGCTTCCACCCGATACCCTTCCGCCTCGGCGATCTCGCCCAGCGGTACGGAGAGATAACCCGTATCGTCAAGATTTCCGATGATGGCGTCGGCCGCGTCTCTCACTTCGCTGCTCAATACCAGCAGGGCGAGCTGCTGGCGCAGATGTTCGGTGAGCGTCACCGGAGAAGAAAGAAACGTCTCGAAGCCAGGCTTGTCGGGGTCTTCCGATGCGGGCGACTTGAAGCCCGGATCCATCCAGTCTTCGAAGTAGCTGCCGAAGTCGATCTGATCGAAAGGATCGGAGGCCTGCGCGGCCTCGGTGGATACCTGCGTGTCGAAGTCGTGCGTCGAAGCGCTGGATTCAGCCGCGTCGGCACGGTCGAACGAGTCGCCCTCGGCGGAAACCGCCGCATCATTGGTCACCTGCAGCACGTCGGCGTCGGATGGATTGGGGGCGCGTTCGGCTTCGAGCAGAGACTGGACTTCAGCGGGGGTCAGTTCCTCGCCCACCTCGCCCGTGTCTTCCAGCACGGGATTCTGGGCGATCTCCTGGGCGATCATATCGCGCAACTCCAGCCGGTTCAACTGGAGGACCGTCACCATCTGGACGAGCCCAGGCGTGAGGATTTGCTTCTGCTTGACCGCGATTTGGAGTCTCGGTGAGAGCAGGCTCATCTGAACCTCATCATAGCGCACGGAGACACGAAGTCCAGCGAAAACGGCAGGCTATAGCCCAAGCTCGAAGCCCTCCCCGAGATAGATGCGGCGAACCTCCGGGTCCATGGCCAAAGCGGCCGGCGTCCCGGCACGGAAGATGCGCCCATTGTTAATGATATAGGCGCGATCGGTGACGGCGAGGGTCTCCCGCACGTTGTGGTCGGTAATCAGGATGCCAATGCCGTTGCGGCGGAGGTCGGAGATGATGCGCTGGAGTTCGAGCACCTGGATGGGATCGATGCCCGAAAAGGGCTCGTCCAGGAGCAAAAATTGGGGTCGAATGGCCAAAGAACGCGCGATTTCCACACGCCGGCGCTCACCGCCGGAGAGCATGTAGCCCTTGTTCTTCCGCACACGGTCCAGGCCCATCTGTTCGACCAGCGCTTCCAGCCGTTCGCGCCGCTCGCGGCCGTTTAGCGGCAGCGTTTCCAGGATGGCCAGGAGGTTGTCTTCCACGGAGAGCTTGCGAAAGACGGAGGCCTCCTGCGGCAGGTAGCTGATGCCGACACGCGCTCGCTGGTACATGGCCAGCGAAGTGATCTCCTGCGAATCCAGGAGAATGCGTCCCGAGTCCGGGTTGATCAGGCCGACGATCATGTAGAAGGAGGTGGTCTTGCCGGCGCCGTTGGGGCCCAGCAGGCCGACCACTTCACCTGTTCCTACGCTGACGCTGACACCGTCAACCACACGCCGCCCGCGGTAGGTCTTCGAGATCTCCTCGGTGCGAAGGATCCGTTGCCCGTTGTTCGCCGCGCCGTTGTCGGGGGTTGTAGCCACTCAACCGTATTATCCACGAATGGCAGGGGCGGCGCGTCATTGTTCGTGATGCGGCTCGTGATGCGGCTCAGAGCCTGGCGTTTTCTGATGGTGCTGCAGTTGGCGGCTTTGGCGCAAATGCCGACGGCTCCGCCGAAGCGGCCTCCAAAGATGTACTTCGCCGTGAGCGGAAGCGTTGTGGATGCCGATAGCGGGGCACCGTTGCCGAAAGCTGATGTGGCGGTGGTGTGCGCGGATAGCCGCGGGAGACGCGGGCGTGAGTTTGCGCCTCCGGTATCGATCAATGGCGTTTTCGCCTTCACCAGGCATTACGAAGACGGCTGCAGCGTGCGCGTGCAGGCGGAAGGCTACATCGAAGATTCGCCGCGAGGCGGGCGGGCCAGCGAGCTGATTGCATCGGGAGAGCAGGCTGACCGGACGTTGAGATTCGCTCTGCAGCGGGAGGGGGAGATTCGCGGAACGGTGCTGGACCGTGCGACGGAGGAGCCTGTGGCGGGTCTGACCGTTTGGGCGCAGTGGTCGGACTTCGAGCGTGGGAAGCGGCGCCTTCGGGTGTTGGGCGAGGCGACCACGACGGATGCCGAGGGCCGCTACCGGGTGAAGCGCTTGCCGCCTGGAGACTACTTCCTCCAGGTAGGACAGGCCGAGCAGGAGCGGATCGAGAGCCGGGCACTTCCCGCGGCCGGCATCTCCAGCTATGTGCGGACCTATTGGCCCGGCGGAGCGCAAGAGGCGGCAGTGCCGTTGCGGGTGCAGCCCGGCGCGTTGGTGAACGCTGGGGACCTGTTCGTGGAGCGCTCATCCGTCTATCGCGTTCATGCGCTGATCCAGACTCCGCTTTGCGCACCCGGCAGGATCTACCGGACGGTCCTGTGGCAGCTACGAGGCCCGGATTATCAGAGCAGGGCGACAGACCGGTTGGCTTGTGGGCAGCCCTTCACCATCCGGAACCTCACGCCCGGCGCCTGGTGGCTGGAAACGCGACTGGAAGGAGGCACGCCGGAGGAGGCGGATGCGGCTGTTGAGCAGTTTGAGGTGAAAGACAAAGACGTCGGGCTGCAACTCAATCCGCTGCCGGCCTTGCGGATTGCGTTGAAAGTGACAGGGAAGGGCGGCGACTCTTTCGAACAGGGTGAGGCCGTGTTGGCCCCCATGGGATGGCCGGTTTCCGCGCAGCCGGAGTGGGCGCGGATTCGCAACGGCTTGGCGGCACTGCTGGCACCTGCCTCGCACCAGGTGGAGCTTCGTTTGCGGGGATTGGGCGACCGGACTGGCATCCTCACCGTCCGCTACAACGGCGGCATGGTGGATGACGAGATCTTTACACTCAACCGCGAGGCGCCGGCGCAATCGTTGGAGGTGGTTCTGACCGCCGAGCCGCCGGCTCTGACGGGCACAGTCAAAGAGGACGGTAAAGCGGCTGCCGGTGCGCTGGTGGTGGTGGCGCCGTGGCCTTCCGCGCTGCGCGCGGAGTGGCCGAAGAGTTATCGGGCGAAGGCGGAGGGAGACGGCTCTTTCGCATTTCCGCCATTGCCGCCCGGCGAGTATCGCGTCTTCGGCATTGCAGCGGCGCTGGCGCAGAAACTGGAAGAGCCGGAGGTTCTGCTTAGACTGATCGGACGAGCCGCCACCGTGGTTTTGCGCGAGTCGGAAACCTCCACCGTCGCACTGCGGCCGGCGGAGCCCTGAAGCTATTTTTTCTTCTTCTCCTGGTTGACGCGGCTGATGGCCTGCCCGGCGCCGCTGTTATCCACTTCGAGCCGGTCCTGGCGCGAGAACCAGGTGATGACGGCGCCGCGCGAGGTGCCGCGTTTGGCATCCACCACCATGGGGTTGCCGCCGGTGAGGAGGAAGCGCTCGTCGCCGGGGTAGTATTCGGCGTGTTCGGAGGAGCCGTTCTTCTCCTTGCCCGGCGTGGATTCCTTGATATCCACGGCGCCGTCGCAGAACACCCTGTTGAGCTGCGTTTCGGAGCCGCCGCCTTTCTTGGGGACATCCTCGAACCAGGCGCGGAGCTGACGGGACTTGACCACCAGGTTGGGCCGCTCCAGGGTCGTGCCGCCGGTATAGTCGGCGAACTTGTCTTTGTCGGCGTAGGTGAGCGAGGGAGCTCGAACGATGGTGTAAGAGTTGCCCTTCTTCTTCTGCTTGTCGGCTGGTGCGTCGGCGGGGGCCTGGTCCGGCATTTCGGTGATGACATTGCCGCTGGCGGTAAGCGTCTTGGCTTCGCGATCGATCAGCACGGTGGTCGCGCGCAGCCGGCTGTTGCCCTGCCAGAGCAGGGCGCCGCCGTCGTATCGGATGCGCTGGTTGCGGTTGGCGGTGGCCATGGTGGCGGCGCGGGCGTTGAGCGGCTCTGAGGGCGAAAGCATGCCACCACTGGACTGCTGCTTGTCCGGCATGCGCACGGAGTTGACGTTGCCGGAAGCAAGCATGGCCCCGGTCTTCTGATCGAGTTGGATCTCGTCGGCGGAGGTGGAGCCGGTCTCATCCCACATGCGCGCCTGGCCCTTGAGGCGGATGATCTCGGTGGGCTGCTCAAGCGTGGCGTGAGCGGCAGTGGCGCGCTGCGTCCCCTGCGTGTATTCGAACTGGTCCCACTGCTCCAGCACGAGCAGTTCTCCGGTCTTGGGGTCGAATTCGCTGCGCAGTCCCTTGCTTTGCGTGAACGTGACCACCGGCTTGCCCTTCTTGTCCACGCTATCGGTGCGGGTTTTGACGTTGAGCGCGGTGGCGTTGCGGATGACATTGTTCGCGGCGTAGGTAAACTGCAGTTGATCGCCATTCATGGTGCGTTTGGGGTCGCCGGGCTTGCCCGGAAGGAACTCCACCTGCCCGGCGGCATGCGTCTCGACGCGCTCCATCTCCTTGCCGCCGTCGCGCATGGTGAGGTCGATGGCTTCGCTGGTGAGCACGCGCGCGCCCTGGTTTGGGACGCCCGGGCGAGGCACGGGCTGCGATTCCACGCGGCCCTTTCCGGTGGCCAGGGCATGCTTCAGGACGCTGCCGTCTTCGCCGGCCTGGAACTCGAGGTCCAGCCGGTCCGCCTCTACCTTAGTAATGGTGGTGGCGCTGACGGATTTGAGGCGCGCGTGCTCTGTGGCTTCGATCTTTTTCACTTCTCCCTTGGGTGTGAGGAAGAGAAAGAGCATGCCGGCCTGGTAGTCCACCTGGCGGGTCTTCTGTTTATCGGTGCCAACAGCCTGGCGTGCCTCCACGCGGTCGAGTTGAGTCTTCTCGTTGAGGAAGACGACGCTGTCTTCCGCCATTACCGTGAACTCGCCGCGGCTAAGCTTGGAAGGCGCGGAGAGAAACACTTCGTGGGAGTTCTCGCGGTAGAGCAGTTTGCTGGCCTCGATGTGCATGGGCGGCTTGGCGGGCGATTTACCGCGCCAGTCCAGCCGCACCTCGGACTGCATTTCAAGTTCGTGCGTCTCGGGGTTGTAGACGGCGCCGACGCAGGAGCCGGAGCCCTGGTCGAAGTCGAAGTCGGCGTGCCTGTCGGTGGAAGCCTTGGAACTGCGCACCTCCAGGGTGACGTTGGAGGTGCGGATCTTCATGGTGCGTCCATGAGGTTTGGCGGGATTAGTGGATAGGCCGAGCGTGATCTCCACTTCGCCTGGAGCGTACATCGTGCCGGCGGTCTGGTCGAAGGTGGCTTTGGCGCTCTTGATGAGGTTGTAGGAAGAGCCATCGGCCTTGCGGATCTCCATTTCCAGGCTGTCGAGTTGGAAGACCGGCGGATCCTTGACCTGCTCGAAGTGGGCGGCCCGGATGATCAGCTTGGAGTTGTCGCCCGACTTCATCTCATACTCCCAGAGGTTGGCCGAGGCGGCCGAGTTGAAGGGGAGAGGTTTGGAAGTGGCGGGCTGATTACGGCGGAGGGCTTCTTTTTGGATATAGAAGACTGAGGTGACGGTGGCGGCGATTGCCACAATGGCGAGCAGGATCAGCCAGCGGGCTCGCCGGAGCATACGCTCTCAGAATAGCACTGGAAGGGCCGGGATCAGGCGGACTCCGACTTGAGTGCATCTCGCTCAGATTTTCTACAGTGCAGCTAGAGACCCAGCGGAAACGGCGGCAATCCGCCAGTTTTGACAGAGGAATATTTCCTGTATTTTGTGTGTGTTACAGACATATCTTGTCACTCCTTGACTGAGTGTGCTAATAATAGTGGCGTTGTGGCGGCCGTGAAGGATGCCACATATCGAACTCCCTTGAGAGTAAAGAAACCACGGAGGTTTTGACTGTTATGCAGATCCGTCCCCTCTACGACCGGCTGGTGATCCGCCGCGTCGAGCAGCAGGAGACTGTGCAGAACGGGATCATCATTCCTGATTCGGCCAAAGAGAAGCCGCAGGAAGGTGAAGTGGTTGCCGCGGGACGCGGCAAGCGTCTCGAAGATGGCACAGTGGTTCCGCTCGACGTGAAGGTCGGCGACCGCATCCTGTTTGGCAAGTACTCCGGCAGCGACATCAAGATCGACGGCGATGAGTTCCTCATTCTCCGCGAAGATGAAGTGCTCGGCGTGCTGGAAAAGTAACTAGGTTTACCGGTTCCAATTAGGAGATTCAGACAATGGCAGCGAAGCAGATTGTTTATAGCGAGAATTCGCGTCAGGCCATTCTCCGCGGCGTCAACCAGTTGGCTGACGCCGTGAAGGTGACCCTGGGCCCGAAGGGCCGCAACGTCGTCCTGGAGAAGAAGTTCGGTGGTCCGACCAACACCAAGGACGGCGTGACCGTGGCGAAGGAAGTGGAGCTGAAGGATCCGCTGGAGAACATGGGCGCCCAGATGGTGCGCGAAGTGGCCTCCAAGACCTCCGACGTGGCCGGCGACGGCACGACGACGGCGACCATCCTGGCGCAGTCCATCTTCCGTGAAGGCGTGAAGGCCGTGGCGGCCGGTGCGAACCCGATGGCGCTGAAGCGCGGCATCGAGAAGGCCGTGGAAGCTGTTGTGGCCGAAGTTCAGAAGCAGGCCAAGCCGATTTCCGGCGACATGATCGCGCAGGTTGGCACGATTTCCGCCAACGGCGACACAGAGATCGGCGCGAAGATCGCGGAAGCGATGCAGAAGGTCGGCAAGGACGGCGTGATCACGGTGGAAGAGTCGAAGACGATGCACACCGAGTTGCTCACCGTCGACGGCATGCAGTTTGACCGCGGCTACCTGTCGCCCTACTTCATCACCGATCCGGACCGCATGGAAGCGGTGCTGGAAGATCCGGTGATCCTGATCCACGAGAAGAAGATCAGCAACATGAAGGATCTGCTGCCGCTGCTCGAGCAGATCGCCCGTGGCGGCCGTCCGCTGCTGATCATCGCCGAGGAAGTGGAAGGCGAAGCGCTGGCCACCCTCGTGGTGAACAAGCTGCGCGGCACCCTGAACGTCTGCTCGGTGAAGGCTCCTGGCTTCGGTGACCGCCGCAAGGCCATGCTGGAAGACATCGCCATCCTGACCGGCGGCAAGGCCATCATGGAAGAGACCGGCATCAAGCTGGAAGGCGTCCGCCTGGACGACCTGGGCCGTGCCAAGCGCGTGACCATCGACAAGGACAACACGACCATCGTCGACGGCAACGGCGACCAGAAGGCGATCGAGGGCCGCATCAAGCAGCTCCGCACCCAGATCGAAGAGACCACCTCGGACTACGACCGCGAGAAGCTCCAGGAGCGCCTGGCGAAGCTCGCCGGCGGTGTCGCCGTCATTAAGGTCGGCGCTGCCACCGAGACCGAGATGAAGGAGAAGAAGGCCCGCGTCGAAGACGCCCTCCATGCCACCCGCGCCGCGGTGGAAGAAGGCATCGTCGCCGGCGGTGGCGTCGCACTGCTCCGCGCAGCCAAGGTTCTCGACGGCCTGAAGGGTGAAGGCGACGAGCAGATCGGCATCAATATCGTCCGCCGCGCCTCGGAAGAGCCCGTCCGCCAGATCACCGGCAACGCCGGTTATGAAGGCGCGATCGTGGTTGGCAAGATCGCCGGCAACAAGGACGCCGAGTACGGCTTCAACGCCGCCACCGGCGAGTACCAGAACCTGGTTGCCGCCGGCGTCATCGACCCGGCCAAGGTGACCCGCACCGCTCTGCAGAACGCCGCTTCCGTCAGCGCCCTCATGCTGACCACCGAAGCGATGATCTGCGAGATCCCCGAAAAGAAGGCCGCCGCCCCGGCTCCCGGTGGCCACGGCCCCGACATGGACTACTAAAAAGTAGTCAGATTCGGACCCAACAACGGGCCCGCCGCGCTCCTCACCGAGCCGGCGGGCCCGTTGTCTTGCCCGGCTTCATTACGGAGATTTCATCTCCCAAGCCCGATTGCTTCATTCAAATCAGACTTTGTTATGATAAACTCCCTTTTGTGCTCGCCCTGGCTGGATAGGCCATGGCAAGCCAAGAGAGGTCTCCTTCGAACTATGACTACGAAGTCACGAATTCTCCTGATCATCAGCCTCCTCGCTGTGGCTGGAATTGCCGGGGCCATGCTCGCCACCGACACACCTGCTTTCAAGCCGACCGATAAGGCTTTCTATGCCGACAGCGCACTGGCCAATTTCGTGCGCCCGGGCCTTGTATTCACCATCACCAAAGCACAGATCGCCGATGACGGCACCGTCACGGCCTGGGTGAAGATGACTGACCCGAAGGGCGTTGGTCTGGATCGCGAAGGCCTCACGACGCCGGGCGCCATCAGCGCCAGCTTCCTCATCGGCTACATTCCGGCATTCGACATGCCGTACAAGTCCTACATCACCCGGAGCCGCACCGGCGCCGCCGGCACGGTGACGCAGGCCACCGGTGAGAACACCGGCACCTGGAAGAAGCTGGCGGAAGGCGAGTACACCTACACCTTCCTGAATAAAGTCCCGGCCGGCTTCGACAAGAACGCCACGCACACGGTTGGCGTGTACGGCTCGCGTAACCTGGACGAATTCAACCTCGGCCGCAACTATGACGATGCGGTGTTCAACTGGGTTCCGAACGGCACGCAGATCACGGTGGTCCGCGACATCATCCGGACGCAGAGCTGCAACAACTGCCACAGCGCTCTCGGCATGCACGGCGGAAGCCGCCGGACCATGGAGATCTGCAATCTCTGCCACACGCCGCAGACGCCCACTTCGGCTGAAGGCGTCACCACGAACATGCAGGTGATGATCCACAAGATTCACATGGGCCGGAACCTGCCGAGCGTGATCGCCGGCGGCAAGTACACGGTGGCGGGCAACGACTACTCCACGGTCGGCTTCCCCGCACCCATGATGGCCTGCAAGGCCTGCCACGAGGACCAGAAGGTGGCCGGCGCGACTCAGGCGAACCACTACCTGACCAGGCCCAACCGCGAGGCCTGCGGCGCCTGCCATGACAACGTGAACTTCCAGACCGGCGAAAACCACGCCGGCATCCCGCAGTTCAACGATAACCTCTGCACCACCTGCCACCAGCCCAAGGGCGAGCTGGACTTCGACATTTCCATCTCCGGCGCCCACACTGTGCCGATCGAATCCACGCTGTTGGCCGGCGTGGTGCTCAAGATCAACGCCGTTTCGGGTGTCGCCGCGGGTAAGAACCCCACGGTGGACTTCACGATCACCGACAAAAAGGGCAACCCGGTGGACATTACCACGCTGAACAGCCTGCGCGTCTACATGGCGGGCCCCACCACCGAGATCCCCAGCTACGTCCGCGAGGACGCGCTGAAGGCCACCGGCCCCGGACAGGGCCGCTACTTCTGGACCTTCGCCGCGGCGCTCCCGGCCGATGCTGCGGGGACCTGGCAGTTCGGCATGGAAGGCTACCGGACGACTACCGTTCTGGCTGGCACGCAGGCCCAGCGCTCGATCCGCGACTACGCCAAGAACCCCATGTTCTACGCCGCGGTCGGTTCCGGCCCGGCCACCCCGCGCCGCACCGTGGTCACCAGCACGAATTGCAATAAGTGCCACTACGTGTTGGAGTTCCACGGCGGCAACCGCAATGAGGCTCAGATGTGCACCTTCTGCCACAATCCGAACCTCACGGCGGGGACTCCGGCCGAAAGCTGGAACTACTCCACCATGATCCACCGGTTCCACGGCGAGGAAGTCCGCTATCCGGGCATCCTCTCCAATTGCAGCCAGTGCCACACCAACAACTCGCAGCAGCTTCCGCTCCCCGCGGGCCTGCTGCCCACCAAGAACGGGCTGGCGCCGATCAACCCGACGCCTCCGGCCACCAATGCCTGCCTCTCCTGCCACAACGAGACGCCGGCCTGGCAGCATGCCGCCTCCAACATCAGCACCCTCGGAGAGAGTTGCTCGGTGTGCCACGGAACCGGCAAGGAGTTTGACGTGAGCAAGGTTCACGCACAATAGTCCAGCTCCCAATTTGAGTTAGAACGCGCCCGCCCTCCCCACGGAGGGCGGGCTTGTCTTTGACTGGTGACGGGTGACGGGTGACGGGGCGGGTCGCGGGGACCGCGGTACAACACTTTTGTACTTTGCAGCCTCGCCGTGGTAAGACCGAATCAGGCATTCGTGTCTAATTCATAGAACAGTCGAAGCATTTCGTTCGTCATAGATAGAAGATGAGTATGCCAACCTGCCACCAAGGGCCGCGCCGCGCCGCCCTATCCATTGCCGTCGCAGTCAGCCTGCTGGCGCCCCAACCTGCACTCCTCGCCCAGTCGGCGGTTCGCATCGATCCGGCGACAGGCGGCGCAGGCTGGCTTTCCCGCCCATATCAGACGCGCAACGTGCCGGAGATCCACCTGGGCAACAGCTCGCGATTCGACACGCTGATCCGGGCCGGCAACCTCTATCTTTCAGCGCAGGATGTGGTGGCTCTCGCCATCGAGAACAACCTTGATGTGGAAGTGCAGCGTTACGCGCCGCTGCTCGCACGTGAGGTGCTCCGCCGGGCGGAAGCCGGCGGTGTGCTGCGGAGCGTTGGCGTGGGTGTGGCTGCCGGACCTCAAAGTGTGAGCCTGCAAGGGGTTAGCGTCAACTCGAACGGGGTGAGTTCCTCCGGGTCGGGCGTCAGTTCCGGAGGCGGGATCCTGACGCAGTTGGGTCCGGGCATCAGTTCCCTGGATCCCTCGATCTCCGCGTTTGCCAACTTCGCGCACTCCACAACGCCGCAAAGCAACACGATTCTGACGGGAACCACCTCTTTGGTGACCGATACGCGCACCTACCAGGTGCAATACGCGCAATCCTGGGATTTCGGCCTCAGCGCCCAGCTTGCCTACGGCTCTCAGCGCATCTCGCTCAACAGCCAGCGGTTCAACCTGAATCCCTATACGAACGGCAATCTCGATCTCCAGGTGACGCAGAATCTGTTGCAGGGCTTCGGCTCCGCCGTGAACGGCCGCAACATCCGGGTGCAGAAGAACAATTTGAAAGTCACTGACCTGCAGTTCCAGTTGCAGCTCATCACCACGGTCTCCGCGGTGCTCAACCTGTACTGGGACCTGGTGAGCTTCCACTACGATCAGCGCGCGCGGCAGCAGGCGGTGGATACGGCCCAACAGCTTCTAACGGACAACAAGCGCCAGGTGGAGATCGGCTCCTTGGCGGAGATTGAAATCACCCGCGCCGAGTCTCAGCTCTATGCCGCCAAGCAGGACCTTGTAGTGGCGCGCACGAATCTGCTGCAGCAGGAGACGATCCTCAAGAACGCGCTGTCCCGCTCCGGAGTGGCCACGGCCGAATTGGCGTCTGTACGGATTGTCCCGTTGGATTCGATGGTGAAGCCCTCCGGGGAGCAGCTCCCCACCGTGGAGTCTCTGGTCTCCGAGGCGCTCGAGCATCGCCCGGAACTCCAGCAGGCCCGTTTGAACCTGGACAGCAACAAGATGAACCTGGTGGGCATCAAGAACTCACTGAAGCCCAGTCTGCAGGCATTCGCGCAGCTCACCAACAACGGCCTGACGGGTGACCTGACGACGCTAGGCGCCCTGAGCGGCGTCCCCGACACCCTGGTGGGCGGTTACGGCAACCTCCTCAATCAGATCTTCCGCCGGCACTACCCAAACTACTCGGCGGGTTTCTCGCTGAATATCCCGCTGCGCAACCGCGCCGCTCAATCCGACTACGCCACGAGCCTGGTGGAGATCCGCCAGAACGAACTGGTGCTGCAGAAGAACGTCAACCAGATTCGCGTGGATGTGCAGAATGCGGTGATCGGTTTGGAGCAGGCCGCCGCGCGGTATGAGGCTGCGGTGAAGAGCAGAGAACTGGCGGCGCAGTCGTTGGCGGCTGACCAGAAGCGCTTCTCGCTGGGCGCGGCCACGGCGTTTCAGGTGGTGCAGGACCAGCGCGATCTCGCCAATGCGCAGAGTTCGGAAGTCCAGGCCATGGCGAACTACAGCCACGCGCGGATCGCCCTCGATCAGGCGGTCGGCAGGACGCTGGCCTCGAACAACGTCTCCGTGGACGAGGCGATGAAGGGCACCATGGGTTCCATTGTTTCCAAGCCGGCAACGGAGGTGAAGCAGTGAGCATCGCGAGGCAGAGTCTGGTCTCGGCACTCAGCGTCCTGCTTTGCACTCCGCCTGTTGGCGCGCAGCAGGCCGCGTCGATCGAACCCATCAAGCCGAATGCCAACGTGCTGGTGCGGCCTTACCTGGCACAGGAGTTGCCGCCGGCCCGGTTGGCCAATTCCACGCGTTTGGGCAGCCTGATCAAGGCCGGGCAGTTGTACCTTTCTCTGGATGACGCCATTGCGTTGGCGTTGGAGAACAATATCGATCTGGAGATCGCCCGCTACTCGCCGATTTCGGCGGCGCTGCGCGTGACGCGTGCGGAAGCGGGCGGCGCACTGCCGGGCGTACCCAGCAGCGCTTCGCAGGCGGGTTCGGTGGCGAGCGGCCAGGGCGTTCTGGGCAGCCAGTCGGCGGCCGGAGTCAGCGGCGGCGGCGGGAACGGCAGCATCTCGCGGGGCGGTGGCAATGCCACCATCTCGCAGTTGGGCCCCGTTACTCAGAATCTCGACCCGATCGTGCAATACACCGCCACTTTCGGCCACCGGACGGTGCCCCAGGCCAACGATGTGCAGAGCCGCACGACCGCGCTCACTCAGGACACCCGCAACTCCACGCTCAACATTCAGCAGGGCCTCCTCACCGGCGGCACCGTGAGCTTCGGCTTCCGGACGAACTACCTGAATGAGAACTCGCCGACCAACATCCTGAATCCTTCCACGGCCACCAGCTTTTCGTTGAACCTGCAGCACAATCTGTTGCAGGGTTTCGGCAAGGCGGTGAACGCCCGCACCATCACGGTCTCCCGCATCAACCTGCAAACTTCGCCGCTCACCTTCAAGACCCAGGTGATCGCGGTGGTGAACAGCGTGCTGAGCGCCTACTACAGCGTGGTGGCGGCCAACGACGACGTTCGCGCCAAGCAGGCGGCTCTTGATACAGCGGAGAGTTTCCTGAAGGACAGCACGCGCAGAGTGGAAATCGGCTCATTAGCGGGCGCCGACGTCATCCCCGCGGAGAGCGAAGCGGCCGCCGCTCGCAGGGACCTGATTGTCTCGCAGACCACTCTGAGTCAGAACGAGATCCGCCTGAAGAGCCTGATCAGCCGGGACGGGCTGACGAATCCGGCCTTCGCCGCGGCCAAGGTGATTCCCACGGACCGCCTGACGATTCCGGAGCGGGATGAACTCCCCTCACAGCAGGCCCTGGTGGCCCAGGCGCTGGCCAACCGGGCCGATCTGGCACTCCGCAAGTCCAGCCTGGAGACCGCCAAGATCAATTCACTGGGCACCGACAGCGCACTGTTACCGCGTCTGATCGCATTTGCGGCGACGAGCCAACAGGGATTGGCGGGCACCGGGCGCAACGTGGCGGGCTCCGCGCCCGATCCGTACTTCGTGGGTGGATTGGGCACCGCGCTGGGGCAGAGCATCCGCAGGAACTTTCCCTCAGAGAACGCGGGCGCGTTCTTCCAGGCCACGCTTCGCAATCGAGCCGCCGTCGCGGATCAGAGCATCGATGATCTCCAGTTGCGCCAATCCGAACTCGGAGTGCAGAAAGACCTCAACCAGGTTCAGGTGGATATCATGAACGCCGTGGTGGCCATCGAGCAGGCCCGCGCGCGATACGAGGCCTCCGCCAAGAACAGGGAGTTGGCCGCACTCCTACTGGAAGCGGAGCAGAAGAAGTTCGCTCTGGGCGCGTCCACGCCCTTCAACGTGCTGCAGCAGCAGCGTGGGTTGACTCTGGCGCAGGCCGCGGAGACCAGCGCTCTGGTAACTTACCGCAATGCGCGCATCACGCTGGACAACGCCGTCGGGTCGACGCTGGAGTCCAACCGTGTGGCCATTCAGGAGGCCGTATCCGGCCGCTCCACCCGGCCCTGAGCGGGCCGGCGCATTAAAACATTTCTAGCTGATTTTGTTTGCGATTCCGGCACTGGCCCGCTATACTGAGCTTTCCGGAAGTTCGGGTAGTTCTCTATTTACTCTCCTAGATTGGGGCCCACTCCGCCTCATCTTCTTCTAGCCAACCGGCCGCCGGCGCCATAGCCGCGGCCGGTCTTTTTGTCTGAGCTTCAGGGCTTGGGGAGACTCAGGCCGCGCGGCGCCCGGCCCTGTCCCTGGATATAGTCCGTCCAACTGAAGCCCTCCTCCTGCAGCATCGCGTCGACGGACGGCTTCCGCCAGATCGCGAAGTCCAGAAGCGCGCTCCAGGCAGCGTCGCGCTTGGTTGCTTTGCAGTCCGGATCGGATTCGGTGTTCTCGCAGATAGGGAAAGGGTCCAGCAGGGCGGCAGTGCGCACCTGGTCGATCATGCGTTGGGCTTCCTGCTGCAGCCAGCCGCCCTCGCCGCCGCAGATCTCCGAAGCCTGGGCCAACGTGAACAGGTAGAGTTGCCTGTATTGGGGAATCAGCATCAACCGCCGCATGAGGGCGTTCTCGTTGGTAGTTCGCCAGATCCACCAGTCGGGCGCAGTGAAGGTTCCTTCTTTGTCCCAAGCGATCAGAGTGCCGCGATTGTCGGCGGCGCGGCGGTAGAAGTAGAAGTTGTTGGAGCCGGTGTCGCCCAGCACTCCATCCCACTCAGCGACGAAGTTCTCGGCGGCGGCCTGCCTCACGAAGTTCTCGAGGTCCAGGTACTTTTCGGCCTCGGCCGGGAAATCCTCGTCGGAGGTGAGGTTGACGGCCTGCAACATAGCGACAAACCACGCGGCGTCGGGAGCGCTTTCGTGGTTCTTCGGCTCCCAGCGATCAGGCACGTACAGGGAGGGATCGTCGCCCAGGTACTGCCAGAAGTAGCCGTCGTGCAGGTCGTTGAACTCGTAGAGATAACCGTCGGACTCGCCGTACTTCTCCTGAAGCAACCGGGAGTCGATCGGCTCCACGAGCTCGTAAAGGCCAGCGTATTCGCCGTTGATATAGAGTTCGGCGCTGGCGTTGCGCAGCGAAATCATGCCCAGGCGCTGAAACAACCCCATGGTGAGGCGCTCGTGCAGCATGGAATCGTCCTGGATGGAGTTTCTCAAGACGATGGATTTCAGGCCGAGAAAGCGATGCGAGGAGACAACTTTGCTGAAGTCGATCCCAAGCCCGGGTTTCAGCGGATTGCGGCTGCCTGAGCCGCGGGACTTGATGGATGCGTCATCCACCAGCATGTCGTTCCACTGCATCCGGCAGCGGTAGTAGGTGTCTTCGAGGTAGTGATCCTTGAGGCTCTGCCAGTCCTCAGGGGCCATTTCGATGAGAATGGTCTGAAGGCGCGAGCCATCAAACAGGTCATTTACGGTGTAGGTGACAGTATCCTGGCTCTTTGCCGCGGCGGAAAGAAACAGGAACAGCGCCGGAAGCCAACAGCTGGTCCTCCAGTTCATGTGTCCTCCTCGCTCCGGTGATGAGACACCCGTCCAACAGGAGCAGGCTGGGGAGCGGAGCGTGGAGGGCGTCCACGCAGCCTCGAATCAGTTCTGCGGGCTGGGCCTCCGTTTCGCGGGAGCTACTCCTCTATCAGACGTGAACTGGACCGCGGGAGATTACGCTATCTTCCGCGAGCTGGCGCATTTGTTCTCTCCGGCCGGGCTTGTCCGCTGAGGCTTTCGATGTGCGCCAGGACAGCGGATGCCAGCCCTCCCACGTTATATCCCCCTTCGAGGATGCTTACCACGCGGCCCTGCGCGGAGAGGTCTGCAATCTCCAGTGCGATGGTGGTCAGTTCGTGGAAGTCCTCGTCGCGCAACTGAAAGCGGCCGAGCGGATCGCCGCGTCTGGAGTCGAAACCGGCGGAGAGCAGTACGAGTTCGGGCTGGAACTCCTTCATCGCAGGGAGCAGTTTCCGGCGGAACGCGCCCACGATCTCCGCGTGGCCCGCGCCGGCTTTGAAGGGGCAGTTCATCGTGGTGCCCTGGCCCGCGGCCGCGCCGGTTTCATCAGCGGCTCCGGTGCCGGGATACCACGGCGCCTGGTGCGTGCTGAAGAAGAAGACGGAGGGATCTTCGTAGAAGATGTCCTGCGTGCCATTGCCGTGGTGGACGTCCCAATCCGCGATGAGAATCCGGTCCACACCGTAGGCCTTGCGCGCATAGCGCGCCGCCAGTGCGACATTGTTGTAAACACAGAAGCCCATGCCCCGGGAGAGCGTGGCGTGATGGCCGGGCGGCCGGACGGCGGCAAACGCAGCGTGAACGCGTCCAGTCATCACCGCATCCACGCCGGCCATGGCCGCGCCGGCAGCCAGCCGGGCCACGCGTTCTGTATGAGGTCCCAGACTGGTATCGCCCGTGCTGAGCGTGGCGGAGCGCCGCGCCACGTCGTGTTTCACGGTGGCCAGGTAGGCGCGTGTGTGGCACAGGTGCAGGTCGTCATCGCCGGCCTCGCGGGCAGGGATACGGGCCAGGCGGCCCAGCCAGCCGCTGGTTTCCAAGGCCTGGGCGATTGCCCTGTGCCGCAGTGGCGATTCCGGGTGGCCCGGTCCTGGTTCGTGCAGTTCAAACTCGTGATCCAGGATGAGACCGGTTGGCTTTGTTCCGTGTTCGGCCATGACGTGCCCCTCGTTCCGCCCATTGTGGCAGAAATCGAACTCGCACCCGGTTCTGCGCGGAACACCCCCGCCGATTCAACCGTATTTCCCTGTGTGAGGCAGTTGCAGTGAGCGCGTTACTCGAACCACAGATCGCCGGGAATCTCCAACAGAGGTCTCAACTGGCGGCGGTGCCGCGCCGCGGCCGGCGCACCATGCATCCCGGCGAGATGCTGGCGGATCTGGTGCGCCAAACGCTGGCCAACCTGCACCGCAACAAACTGCGCAGTTTCCTCACTCTCTTCGGCATCGCCTGGGGCATCGCCTCGCTGGTGCTGCTCTCCGCGCTCTCTGACGGCTTCCGCCAGGGGCAGCGCAAGAACATGGCCCAGATCGGCGACAACATCGTGTTTGTCTTCGGTGGTGTCACGGAAGAACAGGCGGGTGGACAACGCGCGGGGCGGCGCATCCGGCTGAAGGAGAGCGACCTGGAGGCGGTTCGCACGAATTGCCCCTCGGTGGCGGTCCTGGCGGCGGAGCACAAGACCTACGAGGTGCCCGCCCGCAGCGCCTTCAACTCCGGACGATTTCTCACGGTCGGCGTGAATCCCGATTACCTGCAACTCCGCAACCTGCCGGTAGAGCGGGGCCGGCACATCTCCGCCGCCGATGTGCGCGAGGGGCGCCGGGTGGCCGTCCTCGGCTACAGCGTGAAGAAGCAGCTCTTTGAGAAGCGGCCTGTCGCCATCGGCGACCGCATCTATGTGAACAACTACCCATTCGAGATCATCGGCTGGATGGGCGAGAAGGACCAGAACAGCTCCTATGACGGCTGGGACAACGAAAAGATCCTGGTGCCCTCCACCACGCTGCTGCGCGACATGCCCGCGGACCGCAAGGTGTACGCCGAAGGCCGGGTGAATGGATTCCTTTACCGGCCGGTGGATGTTGCGCGCTGGGAACAGGCCCAAACGGAGGTGCGTTCCGTGCTGGGGCGGATCCACGGGTTCCTGCCGACGGACAAGGGCGCGCTGAGGCTCTTTGACTCCATTGAAAGCGCTCAGATGTTCGATTCGATTTTCAACGCGGGGGAGATCTTCCTGGCAGTTGTGTCGCTGGTGACGCTCTCGCTGGGCGGGGTAGGGGTGATGAACACGATGATGATGGCGGTGGCGGAGCGCACCAATGAGATCGGCCTCAAGAAGGCGCTCGGCGCCACGCGTGGCCGAATTCTCGTGGACTTCTTTCTGGAAGGGGCCTTCCTGGCGGTTCTCAGCGGCGTGGGCGGCCTGCTGCTGACCATGGGGCTGGCCGCGGCGGTGAATGCGCTGCCGATGCCCACGATGTTCTCCGGGCTTCCGATTCACTGGTCCATGCTGGCCTTCGCCACGGCGGCGCTGGGCATTGTGGCCGTGGCCTCGGCGCTGCCGCCCGCCAGGCGTGCGGCTGAAATGACGCCCGTGGAAGCTTTGCGGTACGAGAGGTAACCCATGACCTGGCGATTCATCTTCGGGGAGAGCCTCGCGGCGCTGCGCTTCCACCGCCAGCGCACGCTATTCACCACTCTGAGTCTGGCATGGGGTGTCACGTGCTTCGTCATCCTCATCAGCTATGGCAATGGCTTTGAAGCGGCACTGTACAAAGCGTTCACCGCGATTGGACAGGATCTGGTGCTGACGATGAGCGGCCAGACCAGTGAGCAGGCCGGCGGCCTGCGCACGGGCCGTAGAGTGGAGCTGCTCTACACCGACGCCGCGGCGGTGAAAGAGAGCGTCCCCCTGGTGGAGAATCTGTCACCGGAGATGATGCGCAACGGAGTGAAAGCGCAATTCCGGGGCCGCGAGAAAGAAGTTGCCATCCGCGCCGTCTGGCCCGAGTATTCCATTGTTCGCAACATGAAGGTCTCCGACGGCCGCTGGATCAATGAAGACGACCGGCTGCACCAGAACCGGGTTGCCGTGCTTGGCTCCAAGGTAGCTCAGGACCTATTCGGCGGCGCACCGGCGATTGACGAAGACATTATTCTCAACGGCGTCCATTTCACGGTGATCGGCGTCACGAATAACAAGCTGCAGATCGCCAATTACAATCGCCGGGACAACGAATGCGTGTTTATTCCATATGAGAGCTTCAATGTGTTCGGGGACACGCAGCACCCGGTGTTTCTGGTGTGGAAACCGGCCACGCCGGATTCGCGGGACCGCGCCATCAGGATGGTCCGCGCGAAGCTCGCCGAGTTGCACCGCTTCTCGCCCACCGATGAGAAGGCGGTGGAGATTCTCGCCTTCTCGAAGTTCATGCACATCGTCACGGGCATGGGCCTGGCGGTGAAGCTGCTGCTGGGATTCGTTGGGGCTCTCACGCTGGCGATTGGCGGCGTGGGTCTCGCCAACATCATGCTGGCGTCGGTGATCGACCGGACCCGCGAAATCGGCATGATCAAGGCTCTGGGCGGCCGGCGCGCCATGATCCTGAAGCAGTTCCTGGTGGAGGCGTGTCTGGTGGTATTTGCAGGCGGCGTGCTTGGGATGATGCTCGGGATCATCGCGGCCAACATCATTGGCGCCATGCCGTTCCTGGGACCGGCGTTCAAGGACACGACGGGCAGCGGGGACATCTATCTCACGGTGAGCCCGGTCTCGATCGCGGTGTCTACCGGCGTGCTGCTCCTGGTGGGGCTGGTTGCGGGGTTGGTACCGGCGCTGAAGGCCTCGCGGCTCGATCCGATCAAGGCTCTGCGCTACGAGTAGCCAACCTCCATTCGTGATCCAATAGCAGGTACATGAGATCCACCTGCCTCGTTTGTTCTCTGGCCGCGGCTGCCTTGCTGTGCCTGGCGCCGGCCGCTGTTTCGCAAAGCCCCAAAGCGCAATTTGTTGACCTCTTCAACGGCCGTGATCTGTCCGGTTGGGTGAACGTCAACACCGCTCCGGACACATGGTCAGTCAAAGATGGCCTGCTGGTCTGCTCCGGCCAACCCATCGGCGTGATGCGGAGCGAGAAGCAGTACGAGAACTTCATCTTGCACATCGAGTGGATGCACCTCGAGCCGGGCGGCAACTCCGGCGTCTTCGTCTGGAGCAACGCCGTGCCCGGTGAAAAGAACCGGCTGCCCAACGGCGTGGAGGTTCAGATGCTGGAGCTGGACTGGCTCAAACTCAACACTCGCAACGGCGTGGCTCCGCATCCTGGGTATGTCACCGGCGAGTTGTTTGGCGTGGGCGGCGTGAAAACGGTGCCGGATAACCCCCGCGGGGAGCGCAGCATGTCACCCGAGAACCGCTGTTTGCCCCGGGGCCAGTGGAACACCTATGACGTGGTCGCCGTGGATGGCGTCATCAAGCTTTCCATCAACGGCAAGTTCGTGAACGGCATCAGCCGGTCGACTCAGAAGAAGGGCTACCTGTGCCTGGAATCCGAGGGGGCGCCAATTCATTTCCGCAATATTCGTATCCTCGAACTCCCGCCGGGGATGGAGATTCCGAAAGAGCAGTAACCATGAACGAGATTTCCCGACGTACCTTTGCCGCCATGCTTGCCGCGGCGCCGGCGGGCCTCACCAAGAGCCGTGACGTGATTGTCTATTCCGACGAGCGCTACTATTCGGCCTTCCCTTCCATCGTGCGCCGCCCGGACGGTGAACTGCTGGCGGCGTTCCGCCGTGCCCCGGACCGGCGCGCGCTGGGGCAAAGCGGCAACCTGCACACGCATCCGAACAGCTACATGGTGCTGGTACGCTCCCGGGACAACGGCCTCACCTGGAGCAAAGAACCAGAACTTATCTTCGCCCATCCTCTGGGCGGCTCCCAGGATCCCGGCCTGTTGCAGCTCAGCGACGGCACGCTATTGTGCACGTCCTATCTCTGGACCTTTCTCGATCCGCAATCGCCAGCCAAGTCACCAGCTTCCTCAGTCCTTGGGAACTACGCTTTCCAGGGTGGCTATTACGTCCGTTCCACGGACGGGGGCCGCACCTGGAAGGGACCCTTCGTGCCGCCGCCCATCCCCGGGCGCGATCTGCGCGACGCTTACGGCCAGCCGCTGCCCTCCTACAACCGCGGCGCTCTGTGCCAGGGCAAGGACGGCCGCATCTTCTGGGCGGTGGCCAGCCGTGTGCCCGGACCGGATGCCCGCACAGACGTCCACCTGCTGATCTCTTCCGACAAAGGTGTCACGTGGAAGTACTCGTGCCTGATCGCGGCCGACGCCAAGGGATCATTCAATGAAACGGCGCTCTACGAAACGCCCAAAGGCGACCTGATCGCCTTCCTGCGCACCGCCAGTCTCGATGACCACACGGCCGTGGCCCGCTCCCGCGATGGCGGCCGCTCATTCGAGCCTTGGCAGGACGCCGGCTGGCAGGGCCATCCGCATCATGCCGTGCGTCTTTCCGGAGATCGCGTCTTTCTGGTTTACGGCTACCGCCACCAGCCATTCGGCGTCCGCGCGCGCATTCTCGACGCCGAGTGTACTGACTTTGCCACGGCGCCGGAGACCATCCTGCGGGACGATGGCGGCGGCGGAGACCTGGGCTATCCCTGGGCCGTTGCGCTGCCGAATCGCCAGGTGCTCGCCATCTACTACTTTCAAAAGGAAAACGGCACGCGCCACATCGCCGGCACGCTGCTGACGTACTGAGATGGACGATCTCAACGGGCGGGTTGCGCTGGTCACCGGCTCGAGCCGCGGCATTGGCCGGGCCATCGCTCTCGCCTTCGCGGAGGCAGGCGCCAGGGTGGCGGTGCACTATCGCAGCCGCGCTGCCGAGGCCGAAGGTGTCGCGGCGTCCATTCGCGCGATGAACCGAGCGTGCCTCTGCGTGCAGGCCGATGTTTCCACCTCCGCGGGCGTCGACCAGCTTGTGCACGCTACGGAAGCCGGTCTCGGGCGCGTGGAGATCCTCGTCAACAATGCGGGGATCGCCCGTCCGCAACCGGTGGAGGAGATCACTCCAGCAGACTGGGATGAAATCATCGCCGTCAATTTGACCTCCTGCTTCCTCCTCACGCAGGCCGTGCTGCCCACCATGCGCGAGCGCCGCTGGGGGCGCATCATCAACCTCTCCTCCGTGGCCGCTCAACTTGGCGGCGTGATCGGACCGCACTATGCGGCATCGAAGGCCGGCATGCACGGGCTCACTCACTTCTACGCGCGGCGCTTCGCGCAGGAGGGAATCACCGCCAACGTGATCGCCCCGGCGCTGATTGAGACAGAGATGGTGACCTCGAATCCCAATGCCAATCCCGGCCTCATCCCCGTGGGGCGTTTTGGCGCGCCGGACGAGGTCTCCGCCGTGGCTGTCATGCTCGCGCGCAACGGCTACATCACCGGCCAGACGATCAGCGTGAACGGCGGCTGGTACATGACCTGAGCCGGCGCTACGCTGGGAGCAGCATGTCCGACTTCCTGCAAGGCCACTTCGGCCCGGGAGGCTGGCCCGTCCACCGGCTTGGCCTGTCCACAACGAATCGTCCCGGCGAACGGGCCATCCGCGCGGCACTCGACCGCGGTGTGAACTATCTCTTCGGCTATTCCATCGACACCCAGTTGACGAGCTTGATGCGCTCCATCGGCCCTGCGCAGCGCGAGAAGCTCATCCTCGCGACCGGGGGCTACAACTGGATCGTCACGCACTCGCCGCTCAAACGCGCCCTGGAGAACGCGCTGCGCCGCTATCGCACGGACTACATCGACGTCTTCCATTTTCTGGGCGTGATGAAACCCCGGCAGTTTCCGCCGCGCATCCAGGATGAGCTTGCCGCACTCCGTGAATCCGGGAAAGTGCGGGCTATCGCCATCTCCTGCCACGATCGCCCCTTCGCCGGTCAGCTCTCCGCCCAGGGCAAAGTGGATGCGCTGATGGTTCGTTACAACGCCGCGCACCCCGGCGCCGAACGCGACGTATTTCCGCACGTGGCCGAGCACAAGACAGGCATCGTCAGCTACACCGCCACCCGCTGGCGCCGCCTTCTCTCGCGCCCGCGGGGGTGGCCGGAGCAGGACCCGATCGCCACCGCCGGTCAGTGCTATCGCTTCGTGCTCTCCAACCCGCACGTGCAAGTGGCCCTCACCGCGCCTTCCAATGAAAGCCAGCTCCTCGACAACCTGAGGGAAGTTGAGCAGGGACCGCTTCCAGGGGTGGAGATGGCCTTTATGCGCCGTTTCGGAGCCTACGTCCACGATCACGCCGGTTGGTTCATGGGCGGCCGGTAGAGCGGGGCGGACGTAGTGCATGGGTGAACTCCATCCAGCGGGATAGCTCCGGGCTGGAAGCACATAGTGGCGCAACGCCTTCGCGTTCCCTATAATGAGCCCAAAGCACTTCATTTGGAGGCAGGCCCAGGGATGCACGCCAGCCACATCGAGCCGCCCACGCCGGCGGCCCACGGATCTTCTCCCCTTTCACGCCCTCCGCGCGTGGTGAACGACTTCAGTATCCAGGTCGCCACCATCAACGGCTCAGGCAGCCAGACGGCCAACATCGTTCTCATGCGCTCCATCTTCCAGATGGGCGTGCCCGTCTCGGGCAAGAACATGTTCCCGTCCAACATCGCCGGGCTCCCCACCTGGTTCACCATCCGCGCCTCCCGCGACGGCTACATCGGACGCAAGAAGGAGATCGACTTCTGCGTCGCCATGAACCCCGAAACCGCTCAGGAAGACGCCCGGAACCTCGACCCCGGCTCAGCCCTCGTCTACGACGAGCCCCTCAAGCTCAACGAACTCCGCTCCGACCTGCACTTCTACCCAGTCCCCTTCGACAGACTCACCGCGCAGGTCTGCCCCGACGCCAAGCTCCGCAAGCTCGTCCGGAACATGGTCTATGACGGCGTCGTCGCGCATCTCCTTTCCATCGACCTCGAAGAGATGCGCAAGGCCATCTTCAAGCAGTTCGGCGAACGCAAACGCAAGGCCGCCGAACTCAACTGGAACGCCGTCCTCGCCGGCCGGGACTATGCCGCGGCCAACCTCCAGAAGACTGATCCCTTCACCATCGAGCCCCTCAACCGCACAGCCGGCAAGCTCATCATCGACGGCAATACCGCCGCCGCTCTTGGCTGCATGTTCGCCGGCGTCACCGTCCTCACCTGGTATCCCATCACCCCCTCCTCCAGCCTGGCTGAGGCGCTCATCCACTACATGGGCCGCTACCGCCACGACTCCGAATCCGGTGAAGCGACCTACGCCGTCGTCCAGGCCGAGGACGAACTCGCCTCCATCGGCATGGCCGTCGGAGCCGGTTGGGCCGGCGCCCGCGCCATGACCTGCACCTCCGGCCCCGGCATCTCCCTCATGTCCGAATTCATCGGCCTCGCCTACTTCGCCGAGATTCCCGTCGTCATCATCGACGTCCAGCGCGTCGGCCCTTCCACCGGACTGCCTACGCGCACCATGCAGGGCGACCTCATCTCCAACGCCCTCCTCTCCCACGGCGATACCCTCCACCCCGTGCTCTTCCCCTCCAGCCCCGAAGAGTGCTTCATCATGGCCCAGGAAGCCTTCCAGCTCGCCGAGCATTTCCAGACCCCCCTCTTCGTCAACATGGACCTCGACCTCGGCATGAACAACTGGATGTCCGAGCCCTTCACTTACCCCGACCAGCCCATCGCCCGCGGCAAGGTCCTCACCGCCGCCGATCTCGAGCGCCTCGGCGGTTTCGCCCGCTACAAGGATGTCGACGGCGATGGCGTGCCCTATCGCACACTCCCCGGCACCCGCCACAACAAGGCCGCCTACTTCACCCGCGGCACGGGACACACCGAGGCCGCCACCTACAGCGAGCGCGAAGACGACTGGACCAATAACATGGACCGCCTCAGCCGCAAGTTCGAAACTCTGCGCCACCGCCTCCCAGCCCCGGCCGTCCACTACGAGCCTGGAGCCGCCATCGGCCTCATCGCCATTGGCACTTCCCGCTATGCCATGGAGGAGAGCCGGGATCAACTCAGCCGCGAGTCCGGCACCGCTGTTAGCTGGATGCGCCTCAAAGCCTTCCCCTTCTCCGACGAGCTCGGCGAGTTCATTGACCGCCATGAGCGCGTCTACGTCATCGATCAGAACCGCGACGGCCAGCTCCTCTGGCTCATGCGCCTCGGCCTCTCCGCCGAACGCATCGCCAAACTGCGAAGCGTTCGCTACTATGGCGGCCTGCCGTTGGATGCCCGCACCGTCACAGATCAGGTCCTCGTCCAGGAGGGAAAATGAGCACCACCCCCTCTGCCCCGAAGAAACTCAACCACGTGGGCCTCGACGTCCTCCCCTATCGCGGCGGCAAGACCACCCTCTGCGCCGGCTGCGGGCATAACGCCGTCACCGAACGCCTCATCGAGGCCTTCTGGGAGATGGGCATCGAGCCCTGGTCCGTCGCCAAGATGAGTGGCATCGGCTGCTCTTCGAAGACGCCCGCCTACTTCCTCAGCCAGTCCCACGGCTTCAACGCCGTCCATGGCCGCGCCCCCACCGTCGCCACCGGCGCCCTGCTCGCCAACCATACCATGCGCTGCGTCGTCATCAGCGGCGACGGCGACACCGCTTCCATCGGCATCGGCCACTTCCTGCACATGCTCCGCCGCAATGTGCCCCTCGTCTACGTGATCGAAAACAATGGCGTCTACGGCCTCACCAAAGGTCAGTTCTCCGCCACCGCCGACCTCGGCGCCAAGCTCAAAACCGGCACCGTCAACAAGCTCAACCCCATCGATTGCTGCCTCATGGGCATCGAAATGGGCGCCACCCTCGTCGCCCGTTCCTTCTCCGGCGACAAGCGGCAGCTCTCCGCCATCCTCAAGGCCTCCATCGCCCACAACGGCCTCTCCGTCATCGACGTCATCAGCCCCTGCGTCACCTTCAACGACCACGAAGGCTCTACCAAGTCCTACGCCTACATGAAGGACCACGACGAACCCCTCCATGAACTCGACTTCGTCCCGTCCTTTGACGAAATCGATGTCGACATCGACGAGGGCGAATCCCGAGTCGTCACCCTCCACGATGGCTCCCGCCTCCTCCTCCACAAACTCGAGCGCGATTACGACCCCTCCAACCGCTTCCACGCCATGGAGGTCCTCCATGAAGCAACTCGCCGCAACGAAGTGCTCACTGGAATCATCTATCTCGACAACACCCGACCGTCCTTCACCGACATCCTGAACCTCGGCACGGCGCCCCTGGCCACGTTGCCCGAAAACCGCGTTCGTCCCTCCCGGGATGTGCTTGATCAGATCAACGAGGAGTTCCGCTAGCCATGAAATCCACGGCCAAAGTCAGTGCCCTGCTCGGCGCCAAAGGCTCCGAAATCTTCTCCATCCAGCCCTCCGCCACGGTCTTCGAGGCCATCTCGCGCATGGCCGAAAAGGGTGTCGGCGCCCTGCTCGTGATCGACGAGGGCCGCCTCGCCGGCATCGTCTCTGAACGCGACTACACCCGCAAGGTCATCCTCATGGGCCGCTCGTCCAAGGAAGAGCGCGTCGAGGAGATCATGACCGCCGACGTCGTCACCTGCTCTCCCGACGAAACGGTGGAAGAAGCCATGCGCATCATGACCCAAAGCCGCATCCGCCATCTCCCCGTCGTCGACCACGGCAGAGTCGCCGGCGTCGTCTCCATCGGCGACCTGGTCAAATGGACCATCTCCGCCCAGGAAGAGACCATCGCCCACCTCACCAGCTATATCGCCGGCAGCTATTAGCCCTTCTGGCATCGGGGGCAGAAGTGCGTCCCCCGCTGCCCCACAACAATCCTCTTGATTGCCGCGCCGCACTGTAGGCACGCCTCCCCCGCGCGCCCATAAACCCTGTGAAACCGCTGGAACGACCCCGCGCGACCCTGCGCATCCGCATAATCCGAAATCGACGAACCCCCCGCCGCAATCGCCTCCCGCAGCACTTCCTGCATCGCCGCGTGCAGCAAGCCCGCCTTCCTCCTGCTCACTCGGGAAGCCCGCGCCAGCGGATGGATCCCCGCCCGGTGCAGGCACTCGTCCACGTAAATATTCCCCAATCCCGCCACAAACGATTGATCCAGCAGCAGCGGTTTCACCGCGCCCTTCCGCGCTTTCAACCCCGCGCGGAACTCATCCAAGGACATTGAGAGCGGCTCCGGCCCCAGCCGCGCCACATTCTCCGGCAGCGTTTCCGCCCACTCCACGCGTCCAAACTGGCGCACGTCGTCGAAGACCACTTCCCCGTCGTCCAACTGGAACACCGCCCGCGCGAAGGCGCTCTCCGCGGCCGCCGTCAGCAGCTTGCCCGTCATCCGCAGATGCACGGTCATCACCCCATGATCCAGCTCGAACACGATGAATTTGCCCCGCCGCCGCACGTCGACAATCCGCCGTCCGCGCAACGCCTCCGCCAGCTCCTCCGGCCGTCCGCCCGCCGCCAGCGGCGAGAGGAATCGCGCCTCCACAATCACGCGCCCGCGTACCACCGGCGCCAGCGTGCGCACCACGGTTTCCACTTCGGGTAGTTCAGGCATCGATGAAGATGGAGCCGTCTTCCACCGTCACGGCGAATCGCTCCAGTTGAATCGCCGGGTTGTAGTCGTAGCACCCGTCGGAGCAGCGGAACTCCCACGCATGCCAGGGGCAGATCAGCCGCCCGTCCACGAAATTCCCCTGTGAAATCGGCGCGTTGCGGTGCGGGCAATCGTCCTTGAACGCGTGCAGCACCCCATCCTCGTTGCACACCACCACCTGCACTTCACCCGCTACGGCAGATACCATCGCGCCCGGCGGGACTTCTGAGGCGGATGCGATGCGAATGCGCGCCATCAGCGGTTCGGCCGGCTCACCATCAGCTCTTCGATGTTCACCAGCTCCGTCGGGTACCGCCCCGTGTAGCACGCATAGCAGAACTTCTCCTGCGCGTCGTCCACGGCGGCGTGCAGATTCTCCAGCGAGAGATACGCCAGCGTGTCGCATCCGATGAACTGCCGGATCTCTTCAATCGACTGGTTCGCCGCAATCAGCTCGCGCTTCGTCGGCGTATCCACGCCGTAAAAACACGGCGACATCGTCGGCGGACACGAAATGCGCACGTGCACTTCGCGCGCCCCCGCATTCCGCACCATTCGCACGATCTTTTGCGACGTCGTGCCGCGCACCAGCGAATCGTCCACCAGCACCACGCTCTTGCCCTGCAGCAGGTGCCGCACCGGGTTCAGCTTCAGCCGCACGCCGAAGTCGCGGATCGCCTGCGACGGCTCGATGAACGTCCGCCCCACGTAGTGGTTGCGGATCAACCCATGCCGGAACGGAATGCCCGACGCGTGCGCGTAGCCGAGCGCCGCCGCCACGCCCGAGTCCGGGATCGGCACCACCACGTCCGCGTCCACCGGCATCTCCGACGCCAGCAGCCGGCCCATCATCTCGCGCGAACTCTGTACCGAGCGCCCGAACACCGTCGAATCCGGCCGCGAAAAGTATACGTGCTCGAACACGCACTGCGCGCTCTTCTGCGGCACCGTGTAGAACTCGCGGATCAGCCCGTCCGGCCCCGCAATCACCATCTCGCCCGGCTCCACGTCGCCGATGTAGTGCGCGTCGATCAGATCGAACGCGCAGGTCTCGCTCGCAAACACATACGCCGGACCGCTCTTCAGATTCATGCGCCCGATCGCCAGCGGCCGGAAGCCGTGCGGGTCGCGCGCCACTATCACACGGTCATGCGCCAGGAACACCAGCGAGAACGCGCCGTCAATCAGCAGCAGCGCTTCACGCAGCGCCGCCGACATGCTCTTCTCCGCGCTCCGTGCCACCAGGTGCAGAATCACCTCTGTGTCGCTGGTCGCCTGGAAGATCGACCCCGTCTGTTCCAACTGGCTGCGCAGCTCCGCGGCGTTCGTCAGATTGCCGTTGTGCGCCACCGCGATGCGGCCCTTGTGGCAAGCGACCGAAAACGGCTGCGCGTTCAGCGCCGCCGAATCCCCGGCCGTCGAATACCGCGTGTGGCCGATCGCCATGTGCCCCGGCAGCCGGTTCAGCACGCCTGCCGTGAAGATATCCGCCACATGCCCCAGGCTCTTGATGCAGTGGATCTCCTTGCCGTCGCACGACGCGATCCCCGCACTCTCCTGCCCGCGATGCTGCAGCGCGTGCAGCCCCAGGTGCGCCAGGTTGGCCGCCTCCGGGTGCCCATACACCGCAAAGATGCCGCACTCTTCGTGCAGCTTATCCAAAGGTATCTCGAGCGGCTCTTCAGGCATGGAGCCTAGCGGCTCCTCAGGCATGGAGTTCAGCATGAAGCAGGTTCTCCAGCGCGCCGGCCCAACATTCCTTCAGCCCACGCACTTCCGTTTGAATTAGGATCTTACCGCCATTGCGGATCACGAGTTCGTTCTCCGCCGTCACGCCAATCTTCACCGCCGGCACGCCGCACCCGGCCGCGATCTTCTCCACCGCCGCCGCGTTCGATGTGGATACCACCACGCGCGACGGTCCTTCATGGAACAACAGCAGCTCAGGCCGCAGGCCGCTCGTCAAATCCACATGCGCGCCCACCTGCTTGCCGAACGTCGACTCGGCCAGGCACCACGCCAAACCGCCGTCCGAAACGTCATGCGCGGACTCCACCACCGCCGTCGCCACCATCTCGCGCACCGCCGCATGGACCTTCTTCTCAAACTCCATGTCCAGCGCCGGCGGCAGGCCCCAGATGTCCTTCAACACCTGCTTGGCATACTGCGTGCCGCCCATCCGCGTTTCATCGGCCTCCCCGATGCCGCCAATCAGATACAGGTCGCGGCCGGCCTCGCGGAACGCGATGCCCGTCGGCGCCTGCGTCTTCATCAGGCCCACAATGCCCATCACCGGCGAAGGATAGATCGGGTCGCCCAGCGTTTCGTTATACAGGCTCACGTTGCCGCCCGTGATCGGCGTCTCAAAGAACTCGCACGCCTCGGCCATGCCTTCGATCGCTTCCACGATCTGCGCCATGATCTCAGGCCGCTCCGGGTTGCCAAAGTTCAGATTGTTCGTCGCACCCACCGGCATCGCGCCCGTGCAGGCCAGGTTGCGGCAGCACTCGGCCACCATCAGTTTCACCGCCTGCCGCGGGTCGAGATACGTGTACCGGCCGTTGCCGTCCAGAGACATCGCCACGGAAGTTCCCGTCTCTTTGATGCGCATCACCGCCGCATCGCCTCCGGGACCTTCCACCGTGTTCGTCCGCACCATGTAGTCGTACTGCTCCCAGATCCAGCGCTTGTCGCAAAGATCCTGCGAAGCGGCCAGCGTGTAGAGGTCCGCCGTCAGATCCTTCGAAGCGAACGCCGGCGCGTCCATCTTCTCCGGCCGCAACGGCTTAGTGAACGGCCGGTGGTAGACCGGCGCCTCGTCCGCCAGCGGCCGCGACGGAATCTCCGCCACCACTTCGCCGTGATTCTTTACCCGCATCATCCCGTCGTCTGTCACTTCGCCGACGATGCGCGCGTCCAGGCCCCACTTCTTGAAAACGTCCAGAACTTCGTTCTCGCGCCCCTTGTGCGCCACCAAAAGCATCCGCTCCTGGCTCCCCGACAGCATGATCTCGTACGGAGTCATGCCCGTTTCGCGCTGCGGCACGTGTGCCAGGTCGATCTCGATCCCCGTCTCCGCGCGCGAACTCATCTCGCACGTCGAGCACGTCAACCCCGCCGCGCCCATGTCCTGAATGCCCGCGATCGCGCCCGTCTGCATCGCCTCCAGGCACGCTTCCAGCAGCAGCTTTTCCATGAACGGATCGCCCACCGGCACGTTGGGCCGCTTCTGCTTCGACTCTTCCGTGAACTCGCCCGACGCCATCGTCGCGCCGTGGATGCCGTCCCGCCCCGTCTTCGCCCCGACGTAGATCACCGGGTTGCCCACGCCGCTCGCCTTGCCGTAGAAGATCTGGTCGCGCCGGAACACGCCCAGCGCGAAGACGTTCACCAGCGGGTTGCCCGCGTACGACGGCTCAAACACCGTCTCGCCGCCCACCGTCGGCACGCCGAAGCAGTTGCCGTAATGCGCGATGCCATGCACCACGCCGTCCACGATGCGCCGGTTGCGCGCGCCCGTCTTCTCATCGTCCAAAGGTCCGAAACGCAGCGCGTCCATCACCGCAATCGGCCGCGCGCCCATCGTGAAGATGTCGCGCAGGATGCCGCCCACACCCGTCGCCGCGCCCTGGAACGGCTCGATGAAACTCGGATGGTTGTGCGATTCGATCTTGAACGCAATGCACCACTCGTTGCCTTCCGGATCGTTGCCGATCGTCAGAATGCCCGCGTTCTCGCCCGGCCCGCACACCACCAGCTTCGACCGCGTCGGCAGCTTCTTCAGATGCACGCGCGAACTCTTGTAGGAGCAATGCTCGCTCCACATCACGCTGAAGATGCCCAACTCGGTCAGGTTCGGGTGGCGCCCGAGAATCGACACTATTCGCTCGTATTCGTCCGGCGTGATCGAATGCGCCGCGACGACTTCGGGTGTGATCTGGCTCATGTTCTTATTTGTGGAGGGAGGTAAACGCAGCAGTGAGGGACGCGAACACGCCCAGGCCGTCCAACGAGCCCATCAGCGGCTCCGTCGCACGTTCCGGGTGGGGCATCATGCCCATCACGTTCCGCCCCGCGTTCAGCACGCCGGCGATGTCGCGCAGCGAGCCGTTAGGATTCTCAACATAGCGGAACGCGATCCGGTCTTCCGCTTCCAGTTCGTCCAGTGTCCGCTCATCCGCCGTGTAGCAGCCTTCGCCATGCGCGATCGGAATCAGCAGCTCCGCGCCCGGCGCAATCGCGTTTGTGAACGGCGAATCCACCGTCCCCACTTTCAGCGTCACCGGCTTGCAGATGAACTTCAGGCCCCGGTTGCGCACCAGCGCGCCGGGCAGCAGTCCGCACTCCGTCAGAATCTGGAACCCGTTGCAGATGCCCAGCACCAGCCCGCCCGCGTCGGCGTGCTGCTTCACCGCCGACATGATGGGCGAAAACTTCGAGATGGCCCCACAACGTAAATAATCCCCGTACGAGAAGCCGCCGGGGAGTATTACGCAGTCTGAGCCTTTCAGGTCTGTATCGCTATGCCACAGGAATTCCGCCTGGTGTCCGACGTTATGGGATGCGGCGTACCAGGCGTCGTGATCACAATTGCTGCCGGGAAAGACAACGACGCCGAATTTCATGGGGGGAAGTCTTAGTGTATCAGACCCACGCCCTGCCCGAGCCGGAAACTGACTCGGAGATTGCCCCTTGGCTCGGCAGTCTAGGCAGGCGTCGCGGCTGTCTTCTTCTTCGCCGCCCGCTTCTTCTCGGCAGGCGCCGGACGGTCGATCTTCTTGATGCTCGGCAGCGCGATCTCCAGAACGAACTTGCGCTCGCCTGACTCGTCGAACTTGATCACGATATGCTGGTCAGTGCAGTCCTGAACCTGGCCCGGTCCGAACTTAGGATGCTCGACCTGGGCGCCCTTGGCGAAGGCGGGTTTGCTGGCCATAATTGTGTGGAAAGTCCTCGACATTCGTAGGATAGCAAATCGAGGGCCAGCCTGTCATCTCGGGCCCCCGTGGAAGTGTCTTTACCCCTATGCTAAGCGCCCCAATTCCTCAAGAAATGCGTGAGAAAATCGACGATTTCGCCGCCGATTTCAGCTCCGGAGCACTCGCCGAAGCCGCTGAACGCCTCTCCCTCGCCTACCGCTCCGGCACCCCGCCCCGCATCGATACCCCCCTCATCCGCGCCGCCTACCTCGCCACACGCATGCCCGCCACCTACGGCGCACTCTGGGCCGCCGCCCGCGAACTTCCTTTCGAACCAACCACTTGGCTTGACCTCGGCGCCGGACCCGGCACCGCCGCCTGGGTCGCCCCCTGCCCCGCCACCCTCATCGAAACAAACCCAGCCTGGGCCGACCTCACCCCCGCCACCCGCATCCAAGCCGACCTCACCCGCCTGCCCCCCCTCGAACCCCACGACGTCGTCTCCATCTCCTACGCCCTCAACGAGTTGAGCCCT
>JARKQJ010000129.1 GCA_029973955.1 Paludibaculum sp.
CCCGCCGCGCCCGCGCCGCCTCCTCCTGTAGCCGCCGCCAAGGCGCCCGCGCTACCGAAGGCCCCCGCGCCTCGCGCCCCCCGGCCCCCCGCACCCGCGGCCCCCGCCGCGCCCGCCGCGCCCGCGCCTCCCAGAGAGGCCGCCGCGCCTGCCGCTCCCCAGTCCGCTGCTCCGCAGGCCAAAGAAGCGCCCACCCCTGCCGCACCCCGGCCGCCCGCGCCCCGGCCTGCCGCGCCCCTCACGCGCAACGCGCCCATCTCTCCTCGCGCCGCCGCTCCTGGCGCCCCGCGCCCCGGTCAGATTATCTCCGGACCCCGCCAGCCTCTCCCCGGCGGCGAAATCCCGCGCCCGCCCGTCGTCGTACCAGGCGCCCCTAAGCCTCCCGCCGCGCCTCAAATGCCGCGGCCTCAGAACTACGTCTCCCAGGCCCCCCGCGCCGCTCAACAGCAGGGCGACCGTCCCGCTCAGCCTACCCGGCCGCCTCTCGCCGGCCAGCCCGCCGCGCGCCCCGTCGTTCCCCCGCGCGCCGACATCCTCGCTCGCCTGCAGCAGCAGCAACAGCCGCCCAAGGCGATGCCCGGCCAGCCCGCCGCGCCCCGTCCCGGCGCCCCCACGCCCGGCCAGCCCATCTACCCCGGCGCTCGCCGCGGTCCCGGAGGCCCCGGCGGTCCCGGCCGTCCCGGAATGGGTGGACCCGGCGGCCCGCGCCCCATGCGCGGCCGCGGTCCGCACCCCACTACTCCCGTTCTCGAACCGCCGCCGCCTGCTACCACCGATGCCGGCCGCCGCGATGCCGGCAAAAAACGGACTCCGCAGCGCGACCGTACCCGCGACCGTGAGGGCATTCTCAAACCTTACGGCTACCGCAAGGCCGAGCCCGAGCCTCTTCCCGTCATCGATCGCGAGATCACCATCTCCGACGGCGTCACCGTCAAGGAACTCTCCGAGAAACTCGGCGTCAAGGCCAGCCTGGTCATCAAGCGTCTCGTCGATAAGGGCATCTTCGCCACCATCAACCAGACTCTCGAAATCAAGCTCTCCGAAGAACTCGCCCGCGAGTTCGGCGCCTCCACCACCAAGATGAGCTACGAGGAGGAGGCCGTTCAGGTTGTCGATTCCTCCGAGGTCGCCGGCGATCTCGAAAACCGGCCCCCCGTCGTCACCATCATGGGCCACGTCGATCACGGCAAAACCTCGCTCCTCGACGCCATCCGCCTGACCAACGTCGCCGCCCGCGAAGCCGGCGGCATCACCCAGCACTTCGGCGCCTATCACGTCGAAATCAACGGCCGCAAGATCGTCTTCATCGATACCCCCGGCCACGAAGCCTTCACCCGCATGCGTGCCCGCGGCTCCAAGGTCACCGACATCGTCGTCGTGGTCGTCGCCGCCGACGACGGCGTCATGCCTCAAACCCGCGAAGCCATCGACCACGCCCGCGCCGCCAAGGTCCCCATCATCGTCGCCGTCAACAAGATCGACAGGGACAACGCACAGCCTGAGCGCGTCAAACAGCAGCTCACCGATATCGGCCTGATGCCCGAAGATTGGGGCGGCGATACCCCCTTCGTTCACGTCTCCGCCAAGCAGAAGCAGAACCTCGACCTGCTCCTCGAAATGATCCTCCTCGTGGCCGACATGCAGGAACTCAAGGCCAACCCGGCCCGCCCCGCCGTCGCCACCGTCCTCGAGGCTCAGCTCGACCGCGGCCGCGGTCCCGTCGCCACCCTCCTCGTCCGCAACGGTACCCTCAAGGTCGGCGATCACTTCCTCTGCGGCACCGTCTTCGGCCGCGTCCGCGCTCTCTTTGACGACCGCGGCGATGCTGCCCGCGAAGTCGGACCCTCCATGCCCGTCGAACTCCTCGGTCTCGAGTCCCTCCCCGATGTCGGCGACACCCTCCAGGTCGTCACCGATCTCGTCAAGGCCCGCCAGATCGCTGAGTTCCGCGAAACCAAGGCCCGCGAAGCCGCGATGGCCAAGACCCGCATCACCCTCGACCAGTTCCACGCCCAGCTCCGCGAGGGCGAGACCAAGGAACTCAACATCATCCTCAAGGCCGATGTCGGCGGTACCTCCGAAGTCCTCTCAGACACGCTCCAAAAGCTGTCCACCGAAAAGGTCTCCATCCGCGTCATCATGGCCGGCGTCGGCGCCATCACCCAATCCGACGTCGACCTCGCCTCCGCCTCCAACGCCATCATCATCGGCTTCAACGTCCGCCCTGAGCGCAAAGCCACCGAAGCGGCCGAACTCGAAAAAGTCGATATCCGCCTCCACACCATCATCTACGAGCTCACCGACGAAATTAAGAAGGCCATGGTCGGTATGCTCGAGCCGGTCTTCAAGGAATCCTACAAAGGCCGCGCCGAAGTCCGCGAAGTCTTCCGCATCTCTAAGGTCGGTACCGTCGCCGGTTGCTACGTCCAGGACGGCGTCGTCCCGCGCGATGCCCAGATCCGGCTCCTCCGCGACAACATCGTCGTCCACACCGGCCGCCTCGAATCGCTCAAGCGCTTCAAAAACGATGCCAGCGAGGTCAAGTCCGGCTTCGAGTGCGGCATAGCCATCGCCGGCTACAACGATCTCAAGCCCGGCGACATCATCGAAGCTTTCACCAAGGAAAAGGTGGCCGCCGTTCTCGAGTCGTAGTTCTCGAATCCCAGGCCACCCGTACCCCGGTCCCCATGCCCGCCATCGGCGTGTTGACCCTCGAACTCGAACTCACTGAGGCTCACTCCCTCAAGGACAAGCGCCACTTTGTGCGCGGCCTCAAGGACCGCCTCCGCGCCGGCTTCAACCTCTCCGTCGCCGAGGTCGACGACTACAACCTCTGGAACCGCTCCACCCTGGCCGCCGTCACCGTCTCCGGTTCCCGCGAAAACGCCGCCAAAGTCCTCGCCGCCGCCGAAGCCGCCGCCGCCCGCTTCCTAGGCCCCGCCCTCTCCAGCGCCACCATAGACTGGTTGGAATAAAGCCTGGTTGGAATAAAGCCTGGTTGGAGTAAAATCTGCCTGGCCCAGCCCATTTCCCCCGAGGCGAAGCCTCGGGGCCTGGGGTTTGGCTATTTACTAGATAACTGAACGAATCGGGCTGGAGTGGCCCAAACATTTCTCCTCCGTCCTGTTGTTTTTACTGGACTTGTTTGCGTACTAGTTATATAACTAGTACTGGAGGCCTCATGGGATTCCCC
>JARKQJ010000221.1 GCA_029973955.1 Paludibaculum sp.
ACAACACGATCGACAACGCCACCTGCCCGCCCACCAGCCACGCCTGCAGCCGCCCATGCCCCGCCGCGCCCGTTGCCACCCGCATCCCCGTCTGCGGCGCGCTCATCGAGGCCCGCCACGCCGGAGCCGAGCCGAACAACACCGCCGACACCACGCTCACCCCCAGCGCAAACAGCAGCACCGTTCCATCCGGCCGCACGTTCAGCGACACCGCCGCCGAAGCCGGGCTGAACGCCTGCAGCAGCAGCCGCGCCGCCATCGGCGCGAACGCCAGCCCCAGCGCCGCGCCCCCCAGCGACAACAGCGCGCTTTCCGTCAATACCTGCCGCACCACTCTGCCCCTCGACGCGCCCAGCGCCACCCGCAGCGCCATCTCCGCTCTCCGCGCCGCCGTTCGCGCCAGCAGCAGGTTGGCCACGTTCGCGCACGAGATCAGCAGCACCAGCACCACCGCGCCCATCAGAATCAGCAGCGGTGTCCGCAGCCTCTCCCGCGCATTCGAGTAGTATCCCGACAACGGCTCCGGCGCCAGCACCTGCTTGCCGAAGCTCTCCGCCCAGTCCGAGCGGAACTCGTCCGGCCGCGCCGCCTCCATCACGCCCGCCGAGATCGACCGCAACTGCCCCCGCGCCGCCGCCGCGCTCATCCCCGGCTTCAGCCGCCCCGCCACCCCCAGCCAGAAGTGATTCCTCCGCTCCAGCGCGCTGTTCCTTCCCCGCATCGCCGGCTCCTGCGCCAGCGGCACAGCCACATCGAACGCCGCTCCCGCTTCCAGCCCCTGGAAGCCCTCCTGCGTCACGCCCACTATCGTGAAGCTCTTCCCGTCCAGGACTAGGGCCCGCCCCAGTACCCCGCGGTCCGCGCCATAGGCTCGCGCCCAGTAGTCGTACGCCAGCACCGCCACCGGCGCGCTGCCCGCCCGGTCGTCCGTCGCCTGGATCAGCCGGCCTACCGTCGGCTCCACGCCCAGCGTCGGAAACGTGTCCCCAGTGATGAACGCCCCTTCCACCGGCCGTGACTCGCCGCCCTCGGCCGATTCCAGCGTCGCCGGCCCCCACGCAAACATGCTGCTGAACGCCTGCTGCCGCTCCCGAATCCCCGCCCACATCGCGTACGTCACCCTATCGTCGCCCTCCACCAGGGCCGGAAAGCCGCCGCCCGCCGGTTGCACCACCGTCAGCGCGTACAACTCGCCCGGGTTCTGCACCGGCAGGCTCCGCAGCAGCAGCGCATACGTGAGCGAGAAGATCGACGTGTTCGCCCCAATCCCCAAGGCCAGCGACGCCACCACCACCAGCGTCAACGCCGGCGTCCGTGCCAGCACCCGCGCCGCGTACCGCAAGTCCTGCAGCAACACCTCCAGCCACCGCGTGATCCCCGCCTCGTGCGTCGCCTCACGCTGCGCCACCGGGTTGCCCATCTGCAGCCGCGCCGCCCGGCGCGCTTCCTCTTCGCTCAATCCGGCCCGCCTGCGCTCCTCTTCCCGCATCGCCAGGTGGAACGCCAACTCCTCGTCGATCTCCGCGTTGTGCCGGTCCGGCCGCAATACCCGGTTCACTCTCTGCATCAGCGACATCGCACCCTCCTAGGCCTGCCCCAATACCAACGCCACCGCCGCCGTCACCCGCTGCCAGTTCGCTTCCTCCTCCCGCAGCCGCTCCCGCCCCGCCCGCGTGACGCTGTAGAACCGTGCCCGCCGCTTGTTCTCCGTCACCCCCCACTCCGCCGTAATCCAGCCCTCCTCCGCCATCCGGTGCAGCGCCGGGTACAGCGAGCCCTCCTCCACCCGCAGCATCTCGTTCGATACCTGCTGGATCTGCACCGTGATCCCGTAGCCGTGCAGCGTCCCCTTCGCGGCCAATGTCTTCAACACCAGCAGGTCCAGGGTTCCTTGCAGCCGGTCTGTTTCGCGTCCCATAGTTGTCTACTATAGACGTCTAGGTATTCACCCGCAAGAGAACACCTGTAAACTCAGCCCGCCGATCCTCCGATAGCTGTTCAGGATGATCCTGCTCCTCGCGGCACTGCTCGCCTGGGAAGACGCGCCGGTTGTGCGCGCCCCCGGCGCTGACCTCCGCGACTCCTGCTCCATCGATGCCGCCACCGTCGCCCGCCTGGGGCAGGGAACTCCGCTCAAGATCCGCTTCTCCCTCGACGGCGACCTCGGCGCCTGCTACAAAGTCGAGGCCAACGGCGCCGCCGGCTACCTTAAGGCCGAAGAGATCGACGGGCTGGCCGCCTACAAGCGCGGCCTGCAACTCGCCTCCGATCGCGAGCTGCCCCAGATGATCCGCTCCGAAGTCACTCGCATCAAGCAGGCCGCTGTCGGCCAGCCCGCCATCCTGCGCGCTCTGGACCTCATGGAGACCAGCCGTCCCCGTGAAGCCCTCACCCTCATTGAAGCCACGCTGTTGCCCGCTGCCGGACAAAACGCTTCGCTTCTGGCGTTGGCCGGCCTCGCCGCCTGGCAGAGCGATCAGCCCAAGCGCGCCGCCGGCTACTGGGCCGCCTCCCTCGCCCTCCAGCCCGACCCCACCGTCGAGCGCCTCTACCGCAAAGTCCAGGGCGAACTCAAATCCGACGTCAGCCGCGAAAGCCTCTCCACCGCCCGCTTCGACCTGCGCTACGACGGCGCCGCTCTCAGCGCCTCCTCCGCCGCCCAACTGCTCGACCTCCTCCATGCCGAATCCACCCGCATCGACCAGGCCCTCGGCTGCGGCTTTCAGGAGAAGATCACCGTCGTCGTCCAGACCGAATCCGCCTACCGTGCCTCCACCGGCGCCGAAGAGTGGTCCGGCGGCCAGTTCGATGGCCGCATCCGCGTCGCTCTCGAGCCCGGCGGCTCCGTCGAATCCGCCCGCCCCGGTCTCGCCCACGAGCTCGTCCACGCCTGCCTCGCCCGCAATGGCCGCTTCGACCGCTGGTTCCACGAAGGCATGGCCCAGCGCTGGAGCGGCGAGCGCACCGACGCCGCCCTCCTTCGCGCCGCCTCCGCTCGCCCCGAGATGCCGGACTTCTCCAAGTCCACCGAGGAGGCCCATCTCTTCTACGCCTGGTGCCGCCTCGCCGTCGACCGCCTCTACTCCGTCCATGGCGACAGCGGCGTCCGTCTCATGCTCCGCAATCCCTCATCCGTCCCCGTGCCGCGGGTCAACTGATATACTGCCCAAACACTCGTGCCCCAACCCTCCGCTCCCCAGTCCCGCGCGGCCGGCCACTGGCCCATGCTCCTGCTGCTCTCCGTCTCCGTCCTCATCAACTATATGGATCGCGGCAACCTCGGTATCGCAGCTCCTCAGCTCACCCGCGAACTCCATCTCACCGACTCGCAGATGGGCTTCCTGCTCTCCGCTTTCTTCTGGACCTATGCCCTTTTCCAGATCGTCAGCGGCTGGCTCGTCGATCGCTGGGACGTCGCCCGCGTCTACGCCGCCGGTTTCCTCCTCTGGTCCCTCGCCACCTTCGCCATGGGCCTCGTCACCGGCTTCGCCGCGCTCATCGCCTTCCGCCTCCTGCTCGGCATCGGCGAGTCCGTCGCCTTCCCCGCTTACTCCAAGATCCTCTCCACCAACTTCCGCGAAGAAGAGCGCGGCCTAGCCAACTCCGTCATCGACGCCTGCACCAAGTTCGGCCCCGCCGCCGGTGTCCTGCTCGGCGGTTGGATGATCGGCCAGTGGGGCTGGCGCTGGTTCTTCATCGTCACCGGCGCCGGCGCGCTCGTCTGGCTCGTTCCGTGGCTCTACTACTCGCCGCGCCAGCAGGCGCGCGCCGCCGGCTCGGAACGCGGCCCCGGCTGGATGGAGATCCTTGCCAGCCGCTCCGCCTGGGCCACCTTCATCGGCCTCTTCTGCCACAACTACAACTGGTACCTGCTGCTCACCTGGCTGCCCTCGTTCCTCATTCGCGAACGCGGCTTCTCCATGGGGATGATGGCCCTCTATAACGCCCTGCCGCTCTGCGCCACGGCCGTCACCACCATCGCCGCCGGCATCTGGAGCGACCGCCTCGCCGCCCGCGGCGCCAATGTGCCCCGCATGCGCCGCAACTTCCTCATCAGCGGCATGGTGGTCACCGCTCTCGCCCTGCCGTTCTCCACCCTGCCTTCCCACGCCGCCGCCATGACGTTTCTCGTCATCTCTTTCGCCGGTATCGGGCTCTATGTCTCCAACTGCTGGGCGTTAACCCAGAACCTGGCCGGCGCCGAAGCCTCCGGCCGCTGGACCGGCCTGCAGAACGCCGTCGGCAACATGGGCGGCGTCGTCGCGCCCGTCGTCACCGGCATCCTCATCGAACGCACCGGACGGTTCTTCGCCGCGTTCGTCACTTCCTCCGCCGTCGTCCTCTGCGGCGCGCTCGTCTATCTCGTCCTGCTCCGCCTGCCCAACAGGCGCTACTCTTCGTAATCCTCGCTCACGAACGTCAGGTCGAACGCGGCGTCCAGCACCTCGCCCGTCAGCACCATCGGCAGCTTCTCGAAGCGGATCAGGTCGATGGCGTGCGTGATCACGTCGCGCGGATGGCAGCGCCGGAAGCGCTTCCCCGTCATCAGGTAACGCCGGTCCACGTAGGCCTGCAGCGTCGCTTCGCTGTACTCCACCTTCTGCGCCCGGCAGAAGCGCCGGAAGATCTCAAGATACTCCTCCACTTCCGGACTGCGCACGAACATCTTGTACTGGATGCGCCTCAGGAACGCCTCGTCGCCCAACTGCTGCGGCCGCAGGTTCGTCGAAAACACCAGGAAGCACTCGAACGGCACCTGCGCCTTGCCGCCCGTGCGGAACGTCAGAAAGTCGATCCGCCGTTCCATCGGGACGATCCAGCGGTTCAGCACCTCCGCCGGCGACACCTTCTGCCGCCCGAAGTCGTCGATGAGGTAGATGCCGTTGTTGGCCTTCAACTGGAACGGTGCGTCGTAGATCTTCGACGAAGGACTGTAGCTCAGGTCCAGCATCTCCAGCGTCAGCTCGCCGCCCGACATGATGAACGGCCGCTTGGACTTGAACCACCGCAGGTCGAACTCCGGCTCGCGGTGGAAGGCGCTCACCTCCGGTTCGTCCTCGTCTACCCGCTGGTGGTAGATCGGGTCGTACATCTCGATGATCTGGCCCTGGTACTCGATCGCGAAGGGAATGAAGATCGGATCGCTGGCGATGTTGAACAGACCCTCGGCCAAATACGTCTTGCCGTTGCCGGGTTGTCCATAGATGAGGAACGACTTGCCGGCGTTCACCGCCGGTCCCAACTGCGCCAGGGTTCCTTCCGAGATCACCATGTGCCGGAAGGCCCTCTCCAGCATCTCGCGCGAAAGCCAGTCCGGCTTTTGGCGCTGGTACTTCACGCCTGCCGTGTACTGCTCCAGCGGCACCGGCACGCGCCCGGAGTATGAGTTGATGTCGATGTACTCACGCGCCAGTTCGCGCGCGGTCTCGGTCAGGGAGAACGTCGAGCTGATGTCGCCCATGCCCAGGCTGCTCTTTACCATCAGCAGGTTCTGGCGTTTCATGGTCTCGATCAGCGGGGCGATGACGCTATAGTTCAACCCCAGCGAGTTCGCCAGTACGCGGCCCTTGGTATCGCCGCGGAAGTAGAGCGTCTTAAGGATCAGTTGCTCCACCAGGGAGGTGGGGACACCCAGATCCTCAACGCTTTCTGGAATCGGGGGAAGAAACCGGTAATCGTCTTCTTCAGTGGGTGGGGGCAGTACGGCCTCTGTGCTCACTATTCGCCTATCGGCGGATCGGGTGAATCGCTGTAGGAGTTTTTACTCACCTGTAATGGAAAGGCTCAGTTTCCGGTCCGCGATCAGCGCGCGGGTATGCCTCATCGCGCCAAATCCCGCCAACACCAGAACCGCCGCCGCCACCAGCAGCGCCGAGGCCAGTGGACCGGCGCTCATCCACCTCCGCAGGCTCTCCTGCCACGCCGCAGGCAGCTGTTTCGGCCCGGCGATGCCCAGCAGCAGCACGAAGAGGAAGCCCAGCCGCATCAGGTCGCGCGCTGCCCGCTCCGTCTGGACGTTCAGCGCCGCTACGCAGGCCAGCGCCGCCGCCAGCCAGGAGACAGCCCCCGCCAGCGCCACCAGCGCCACGCTCAACGCCACGCCCGGCGCCGTCACGCGTCCCCGCCACTGCGCCAGCGCCACCAGAGCCACGCCCAACACCACAGCCCAACAGGCCCAACCATAGAGCGCGCCCAGCCATGCCACCTGCCGCAGCCGCGCCTCGTCCAGGCAGTCCACCGCGCCCCGCACGGCGAAGTTCGCCGCCAGCAGAAACGCCACCCCGTTGTAGGCCAGCAGGATGGCCGGATCGAGGAACAGCGCCCCGAACCGCATCGGAACCAGAGTGCCCGCCAGTGCCAGCAGCACCACCATTGCCGCGCCGCGCGCTCCGCCTGCCAGATTCCAGAACATCGCTTGCTATCTTACTCCCCCGGGTGAGTGGTGTCTCAGCTACTCCGCGGGCCGGACGTCTCTGAGCGCCGCGCCCCACGGCGCGCCGCCGCGATTGGCTCTGAACGGGGCTCGGGCTACTCCGCGGGCCGGACGTCCCTGAGCGCCGCGCCCCACGGCGCGCCGCCGCGAGTGGCTCTGACCGGGGCTCGGGCTACCCCGCGGGCCGGACGTCTCTGAGCGTCGCGCCCCACGGCGCGCCGCCGCGCCCATGAGGTTGAGCGGCGGGGGAAGCGCGGAATCATCGCGCCCCAGGGCGCGCCGCCGCGCTTGGCTCCGATCGGGGCTCGGGTCACTCCGCGGGCCGGACGTCTCTGAGCGTCGCGCCGCACGGCGCGCCGCCGCGCCCATGAGGTTGTGCGGCGGGGGAAGCGCGGAATCATCGCGCCCCAGGGCGCGCTGCGGCGCTTGGCTCCGAACGGGGC
>JARKQJ010000231.1 GCA_029973955.1 Paludibaculum sp.
CCAACACAGCTTCCACCCGCTGGATCTGGCCCGGCTCGACGTACGCCAGATACTGGTTCGGCCCCGAGCGGAACGTCGAATTATTGAACCGGATCCCATCCAGCAAATTCAACACCTGATACCCCGTCAACCCACGCAGGACCGGCGATGCCTGCGCGTACGTGCTCTGGTGCAGCAGAATCCCCGGCTCGGCCGCCAGCGCCTGGCCGATGGTCGGCATCGGCTGCTCGTTCAACGCCTGCTCCGTCTTCACCACGGCCACGTGCGCCGAATCTTCCACAACCTCCACGGAGCCGCGCGCCGTCGGAGTAGCCGCCACCGTGATGCTGCTGTAGTTCGCCTGCGGCGATAGCCGGACCTCCGCCGTCCACCGCCCTTCCCACACCGCGAAGCCCTCCGCCGTCACCCTCAGTCGCCCCGCCGCCCAGCCACCCTGCGGCGCCTCAAAGCGGCCGTCCGCCCCTGTCCGTCCTTCCCACAGAATCGCCCCACTGCCCGATCCGCCGCCCGACGTCAACACTTCCACTTTCGCCCCGGCCACCACTGAGCCCGATCCGTCCCGCACTACCCCTGCCGGCGGGTCGGCCGCCCAGCACAACACTCCAAAGACACTGATCGCGAGACTCGCCTGCGGGAAGCGCATAAGCCCCAAGCTAGCACGAAAGATAGCGACCTACGATCAGCCCCGGCGCCCCTGGCCCACTCCCCCTACTTCGCCTCCGGCGTCTCCGGCTTGTGCATCTTCAACCACTCCTGCCCTTCTTTCGTGGCAAAGAAGTCCATCCAGATATAGTGCAGCTTCTTGCCCTCCGCCACCTCCGCCCCGTGCATCGATGCCGAAGGAATGTGCAGCAGCGAGAGAGGCGTCAGATTCGCGCTGTCGGCGTCCGCCAGCACCGTGATGTCGTTTCCCTTCAACCCCAGGAACAACTGCTCCAGCATCGGATGCCGGTGCCTGCCTACGACATCCGGACCCGCCGTCTCCACCGTCCCCATCGCCACCCGCATCACGTAGTTCTCCGGCAGCAGCGTCCGGCTCACCGTTTTCTTGCTCTTGATCGCCTCGCCGTACTTCGGACACTCGCTGAACTTCATCACGTGCGGCCCGGCGTTGTTGTTCGCGAACTTCTTCAGCTCCGCCCGGTCTGCCGCGCTCACGGCGTGCTTTACCCGCAGCGCCAACAACGTCGAACCCTGTGGCACCCGGATCTCCCACCCCCACCCCAGCGGCGCCCGCGCAATCGTCTCTTCCGTCACCTCAAAACTCTTCGCCCGCGTCTTCAAAGTCCCCTTGCCATCCACAAACAGCCACACCACCTCCGCGTCCTTCTTCGCGGCTTCCTTGAACACCACCGGACCCGCCATCGTCACCACATCCGTCGTCACTTCCCGGATCGCCCCCGGCAGCACCGCCCGCACGTCCACCTTGCCCGCCGCCACCGGAGCTCCCGTCAATGAGACCACCGGAAATGTCCCGGCGCTCGCCGCCAGTCCGGCCAACAGCGTCCACAAAACACACTTCGCAATCCGAATCATCACGCGCCCATTATATGGCGCGCTTGCCGGCCCTGCTCCGCCTGGCCCGCCCGCCTGGCCCGCCCGCCGATTTATGCTAAGTCAGCGGAGCAACATCATGAATCGCAGAGCCTTTCTCACCGCCGCACCCTTTACCGGCTACTCTCTCGTCGTCGACGCCAGCCAGCTTCCTCCCCGCGACGCTCCTCTGCCGGGGATCGACGAAATCCGGCGCCAGCTTGACCGCCTCGCCCCGCCCCCCGCCCAGCGCCGCCGCTCCACCCAGGAGCCCAAACTTCCCGTCGTCGATCTCTCCGCCGATTTCATCGTCGCCGGCGCCGGACTCGCCGGCATCGCCGCCGCCATCTCCGCCGCCCGCCACGGCGCCAAAGTCATCCTCATCAACGACCGCTCCGTCCTCGGCGGCAACTCCTCCAGCGAAGTCAAAATGCACGTCTGCGGCTCCCACGCCATCCCCGGCTGGCGCGAAACCGGCCTCATGGAGGAACTCCGCATCGAGGACGCCGTCCGCAACCCCCAGCGCAGCTTCGAAATGTGGGACCTCCTCCTCTACGACAAGGTCATCTCCGAGCCCAACATCACTCTCCTCGTCGATACCACCGTCTACGGCGCCCGCACCGCCAACGGCCGCATCGTCGAAATCCTCGCCCGTTGCGATCGCGCCGAACTCCTCTATCGCCTCCAGGGCAAGTTCTTCTGCGACGCCACCGGTGACTCCCGCCTCGGCCTCGAAGCCGGCGCCGAGATGCGCCAGGGCCGCGAGGCCCGTGCCGAGTTCAATGAATCTCTCGCACCCGAAACCCCCGACGGTGAAACCCTAGGCTCCAGCATCCTCTTTACCTCCCGCCTCCATCGCCGCCGCATGCCCTTCCAGCCTCCGCACTGGGCCCGCAAGATCACCCGCGAACACCTCAAGTTCCGCAAAATTCAGGAGTGGGACTACGGCTACTGGTGGATCGCCTGGGGCGGCAATCACGACGTCATTCACGACCATCAGCGCATCCGCTTCGAACTCCTTTCCATCGTCATGGGCGTCTGGGATTACGTCAAGAACAGCGGAGACTGCCCTGAAAGCGACTACTGGGCCCTCGAATGGGTCGGCATCCTGCCCGGCAAGCGCGGCAGCCGCCGCCTTGTCGGAGATCACCTCCTCACCCAGCAGGACCTTGAGCGCGGCGACATCGAAGACGGTGTCGCCATCGGCGGCTGGCCCTTCGACGACCATCCCCCCGGCGGCTTCGATCGCCACGACCTCCCTCCCAATCGCGCCGTCCCTCTCGCCCAGCCCTACAACATCCCCCTGCGCTCTCTCTACAGCCGCAACATCCCCAATCTCTTCCTGGCCGGCCGCAACATCAGTTGCACCCATGTCGCCTTCTCCTCCACGCGCGTCATGGCTACGCTCGGCGCCGCCGGCCAGGCAGCCGGCACCGCCGCCGCCCTGTGCGTCTCCCAGGGCATCGACCCCCGTGCCATCGTCCGCAGTCCCCAACATCTCACCGCCCTCCAGCAGAGTCTCCTCCGCGACGACCAGACCATCGTGGCGCGCACCAACCAGGACCCTCTCGACCTCGCCCGCGAGGCCGCCGTCTCCGCCTCCGCCGAAGAGCCCACCGCTCCCGCCGCCAACGTCCTCAACGGCCGCATCCGCGACCACTACCGCGCCGGCAAGCGCACCGAAGTCCATCAATGGACCGCTCGCCTCGCCCCCGATGGCGCCTGGATCGAACTCCGCTGGCCCAAGCCCCAGCGCCTCCGCCACGTCCAGATCACCTTCGATACCGGCCTCCAGCGCCGCCTCATGCTCAGCGCCTCCGCCGCCGTCACCCAGGGCCAGATCCGCGCGCCCCAGCCCGAAACCGTCAAGGACTACACCCTCTCCATCCGCCGCCCCGGTGCCTCCGAGCCCCTCACCCTCGCCACAGTGAAGGACAACTACCAGCGCCTCCGCCGCCACACCTTCGACCCCGTCGAAGCCGAATCCCTCCGCCTCCATATCTCCGCCACCAACGGCGACGATCACGCCCGCGTCTTTGAAATCCGCTGCTACGCCTGACGCCCGTCACTCCACCGGCAGCCGCACCACCACTGAGTCGTTGACGCTCGCGATCAGCGACGAAAACGACGTCACACCCGCGCTGTGCATCGCCCGGTAACGCCCACTCAGCGGCGTCACGTCCACCGCTCGCCCGGCCTTCTGAAACTCCACTCGCACATCCGCGCGGCCGTCGCCGTCCAGGTCCACCTCGTCACTCACTCTCTCCGGCAACGCCCCCGCCGGAGTCCATTGAACCTGCACGAACGGCTCCACCCTCTGTAACGGCGAACTCTGCCCCACCCGCCGGTACACCAGAATCCTGTACCCGTTTCGCGTCACGGTCTGCCCTACTTCACCACCTGAAAACGTGGGGTGAATTCGCAAGCCGAGGCCGCCGATCGCGTTTTGAAACTTACCCAGTAGAACAAAGGGCGTGGCGATGGCCAGCAGCACCGTGAGTGCCGCGGCCGTATAGCCCAGGAGTGACTTCACTCGCTTCATGACACCCTCCTCACACCACCATCCCGAAGAGCTTCGACAGCGTATTGGCGATGATGCTCCCGCCGAACATCGCCGTAAACGCCCAGGCTGCGTAGAGCTGCAGCAGCCGCGCGCGCTCCGGCGCCGCGCCCGGCTCCGTCCCCTTCACGTGCCACACCGCCGCGTTGCGAGGGCAGACGTCCACGCACGCCCCGCACTTCATGCACGACATCATCGGCTTGCCCGCCTTCACCGCCTCGCTGTCGATGGAAAACGTCGGGCAGCTCATCTCACACAGATTGCACGGCACACACTTGCTCGTGTCCAGCCTCACGTCGATCGCGCTCGTCTTGTTGAAGATCGATTGAAACGCCCCAAATGGGCAGAGGAACGAGCACTGCGTCCGCTTCTTCGTCAGCAGCGGCAGCACCACCACCAGCCCCAGGAACAGCGCAATGAAGATCCCCGCCTGCGCCGCCGTCTCCAGCGAACGCACCGCCGGATACTCCGTCACCGCCTTGAATGGGCACAGCCATGTGCAATACACCGGCTCCACCAGCGCCGCCGACATCAGCACGATGAACGCCAGCACCGCCCACGGCATCCAGCGCCACCGCGCGTCCACCTTCTTCAGATATGGCTTCTTTGCTACCGAGGCGAAGCCCTCCTCGATCCCTCCAAAGAAGCACCCATAGCTGCACCACCCCTTGCCCAGCACCAGCGTCGCCGCCAGCCACAGCCCCACCATCGCCGCGATCGCGTGCGGGTTCGACGCCGTCGGCAGAATCGACCCCGGGAAGATCACCGTCTTCGTCAGCGCCGCCGGCAGGATCAGCATCGGAATGGCCAGGAAGCAGAACGGTGTGTCGCCCGAGATCATCCGCTCCATCGGAATGCTCATCGAGCCCCGCAGCGCCACCAGGTCCCAGATGAATCCGACCGGGAACAGAAACCCGAGCGTCACGAAGAACCACTTCCGCCACCGGTTCGTCTCCATCGTTCGCATCATCAGGAAGAACAGACCCACCGTGAAGCTCAGCGTCGTCACGGCCGCCAGCTTCGGCGCAAGTCCCGGCTGCCGCAGTACTCGAGAGAACATCAGCATGCACCACAGCAACATCGGCACGGTCAGCAGCAGCGACCGCCCGATGCCGCGTTTCGACAAAACGTTTGGCTTACCCATGGATCAACGCACCTCCCAAGAGGATCAACGCCAGGTACAGGTAGTAGCCCGCCAGGAGAAACAGCACCAGCTTCGCCACTCGCCCCACGGCCTCAAACCGCCGCAGCAGGCTCACACCCAACGAGGGCAGAAACCAGATCGAAGTCCCAACGAAGAAACAGGCGAAGAAGAGCACCGCCCCGCCCAGCCCTGGCTCCTGCGCCGCCCGGACCCCCGCCGCCACAAACGGCGGGCACAGCGAAAGCCCGCTCAACAGTCCCAGCAACAAGGGAGCCGCCGCCCCAAACCTCTCTGAGAACCGGTGCGCCCGCTTGCCCGGGCACTCCCCCGCGCACGCTTCGCCCTTCCGCCCCAGGGCCACCCCATAGCCGGCCAGCAACGCACCCATCAACAGGTTTGCCACCCCGAACACAATCGCCTTCGGCCGCGCCTCAGCGCCCAAAGACAACCCCGCCAGCCACGCCGCGCATCCAAACGCCAGATATCCGCCCAGCCGCCCCGTGAGAAACTCAGCCAGCACCAACCCCGTCCCCCGCGCCCCCCTCCGCTCCGCCGCCAGCGCCGGCATCAGCACCGGCCCGCAGGAAGCCAGGCAAGCCGGCCCCGATGCCAGGCCCAGCGCCCACGCCTCCAGGTACAACGCCGTTGCGCCCATGCCGACCGTAGATTAGCACCGCTGGCCGGTAATCGGGGTAACAGATCCGCAACTCTAGAGTTGTCGGGCCGCTTCACCGTACTGCGGTTTCCAGCTCCACGGCCCCACGTGGTTCTCCTTGGCCCGCTGGTCTCACTGCGCGGCCATCCGCTTCACTCGCTCTGGATCGCGCGCCCGCCAGATTCACTTGCGTGCGGTCGGCCTCGATGTCATACAGTTCCCACTGCCCTCTCGGGTACAGCGCCGCAATCTTCCACTTGCCCTCCCGCCCTGCCCGGCTGCCTTCGTGCTCCCAGAACAGCGGACCGCGCGGTACTTTGCGGCCCCGTGGCATCGGTGCCGGATCGACGCCCGCCGTCTCCGCCGGAGCCCTGGCCCCCGCCACGGAGGCCAGCGTCGGCAGCACGTCGATGAAGTGCCAGGGCTGGTGATTGAAACCGCCGGGTTTCGCCTTCAAGCCGGAGGGCCGGTGCACGATGGTCGGCGTCGAGATGCCGCCCTCGTGCGTGTAGTGCTTATACAGCCGCCACGGCGAGTTGCAGGCGTTCGCCCAGCCCGAGCCGTAGCCGTGATACGTCCCGGGTTGCCCCATGCCGTCCAGCGCCGCGCCGCCAGCCGCCTCTCAAAACCATGCCCAGGTGCGTTGACGCACACCCCTGGCACGCATCCCCCTCTCCCCTGCCGTTTCCCGCCGCGCAACGCACGGAAACTTCATCGGTGCGCCTTCGAGCATCTTTATTTTCGGCGCCCAATCCCTTTCCCCTTCAGTAGCTTCCGGCCATCCCTCCGTCCCGCCCCGAGCCGCTTCCGTTTTCCGCCTCCCTATCCTTTCGCGCGGGAGTGGAACTATGTCCTTGGTCGAGACAAATCGCAGCGCTGACAGCCGCGCCACAGCCTCGTCCAACGGCTTTCCCCTCTCTCTGTTGCCGGAAAGAAGGGGCCGGAAATTTTCCCTAATACGGAACGAACCCAGGGGTGGACCTGTTTTCAATCAGTTAGCTTTTTGGAAAACCCAACCAAAACCCGCCCGGACTCAGCCCGAACCCAGCGCAAGCCCGAATTTCGCCCTCAACCCAAGCTCCCAAACGCAAAACGGGGAGGAAGCCATCGGCCTCCTCCCCTTTCATCCAAACCAGTCGTGCTTACTTCGCCGGCAGCGTGCCGGACAGGTAGGTCCCTGCCCACTGCACTTCGCCCCGGCGAGGGCCGGCCACCGGTCGCATCACTTTGAATGCCACCGCGTCGCCGCCTTTCAGCTTGCCCTGGATCTTCTTCACATCTTCGAAGCTCGACACCGGCATGCGGTTGATGCTCACGATGATGTCCTTGGCCCGGATGCCGATCTCCTCGGCGAACGAGCCGTCTTCCACCACCGTCACCTCAACCCCGCCTTGCTGCTCGAACTGGAACTCCTTCCGCTTCTCTGCCGTCAGCGGACGAATGCCAATCCCGAACCTCGCCGAGCTCTCCGTGCCCTTCTCGTTGTCCGGATCCACCATCTCCTTCCGGCCGCGGCCGGCTGCCAGGTCGTCCTTGAAGACATCTTCGCGGTCCTCGATCGTCACCTTCTTCTCCATCTTCTGGCCGTCGCGGTCCAGCGAAACGTTCACTGTCGTGCCCGACGGCATTTCCGAAACCTGGCTCACCAGGTCGTCGCCGTTCTTGATCGCCTTCCCGTTCAGCGCCAGAATCACGTCGTCCGACTTGATGCCGGCCTTCTCCGCCGGACCTTCCGCTTTCACAGACTCCACAATCACGCCGTTCTTGAAGCCCAGCGCTTTCAGCGTGTTCGCCATAGAGGCCTCGTCGCGCGGGAAGCGGATCCCGATCGAGCCGCGCGACACCCTGCCGCTGCGGATGATCTGGTTGTACGACTTCACCGCCGTGTTGATGGGCAGCGCGAAACCGATGCCCTGGTAGCCGCCCGACGACGTCGCGATCATCGTGTTGATCCCGATCACCTCGCCGTTGATATTCACCAGCGGCCCGCCTGAGTTGCCTGGGTTGATCGCCGCGTCCGTCTGGATGAAGCGCTGGAACTGCTGCGCGATGTCGCGGCCCGTCGCCGAAACGATGCCCGCCGTCACCGACGTCTCCAGCCCGAACGGAGCGCCGATCGCCACCGCCCAGTCGCCCACCTGCACGCCATCGCTATTGGAGATCTTCAGCGGCGGCAGCGCCTTGCCCACGTCAATCTTGATGATCGCGATGTCGATCTCCGGGTCGGACCCAATCAGCTTCGCCTTGTAGTCCGTCTTATCGCCCGTCAGCCGCACCTTGATCGAATCCGCGCCGTCCACCACGTGCAGGTTCGTCATGATGTAGCCGTTTTTGTCCAGCACAAAGCCCGAACCCGAGCCCTCCCGCTTCCGCGGCCCCGGCTGCGCGTCAAACGGCATGCCGAAGAAGCGCCGCAGTTGGTCCTGCATGCCGTCTTCATCCTCGTCCTGCTGCTGCGGCGCGCGCCGTTTCTTTGCCGCCGTCTGCGGCTTCACGGTCTGCTCCGTCGAAATGAACACCACCGACGGCTCCAGCATCTGCGCCAGCTTTGTGAAATCGTTACTCAGTTTATGCACGGGAGGAATCGTCAGCGGAGTCGCATCCGGCGCTGCCGCCTGCTCCCGCGCCGCGCTCACGCCCGTCGTCAACAGGGTGCCGAGCAGCACCCCAATGCACAGGGTCAGCACCACCAGGCCCACCGAAAGCACCTTTTGCTTCTTCAGGCCGTTCTTCCAGATCAACAACGTTTGCCGGTTCATCTTCTCTATTCCTTCTTCAGTACTCAGGAATCCTCATTCCACTGGATGCAGGCTCGGCTGTGCCGGTTTCAGTTCAGCCAGCACGATGCCTGCCAAAATCAGCGCTGCCCCAGCCAGGGAGCCAACGTTCCAGTCTTCACCAATCAGAGCCCAGGCGACAAGTCCCGCGAACACGGGCTCCAGTGCCAGAATCAATACTGCCTTCGTCGCCGACGTGTGCTTTTGTGCCCAGGTGTACAGGGCGAACGACAGCGCTGTCGCCAGCACCGCCGTCGTGATCAGCGCTATCCAAAGAGCGCTCGTCCATACCACCCGCGGCGTTTCCACACTGCCAACTGCCAGGCCGCTCATCGCGGCCACGCCGGCTACCTGGTACAGACTCAGCCTCTCGTAGTCCATCTTCCGCGAATACCGTTCCACCGCCAGCAGGTGCGCCGCGAAGGCCACCGCGCAGCCGGCCGTCATCGCATCACCCACATTCCAATGAGCATCCAGCCCGCCGGACGTCATCAGGGCCGTGCCGGCTGTCGCCAGCGCCGCGCCCGCCAGTTCCATCCACCGGGGCCTGCTTCTTTTGACGAGCGAACCCAGCAAAGGTACCAAAACAATGTACAAACCCGTCAGGAACGCCGATTTCGACGCCGTCGTGATCCGCAATCCCGCCGTCTGCAGGGCGTATCCCAGAAACAGCAGCACCGCGCAGACCAGTCCGCCCTTCCACTCCATCGCCCGCGCTCTCCCCAGTTGCTTCCGCAGCACTGCCGCCATCAGGACCGCCGCGATGCCAAATCGCAGGCCCAGGAACAAAAACGTCGATACGTCCGCCAGCGCCTCCTTCACCACCACGAATGTGGTGCCCCAAATGCACGCCACCGCCACCAAAGCCAGTTCCGCCCGGCCCCGGCCCGCACCGCTCTCACCGCTACCGCTCATCCCGAACCGCTACTCCAGACCGCCGTTCACCTCTGCCAGCAGCAGGGCCGTCACCAGCAGGATGCGCCGCAACCCCACATCCCGGCCTTCCGGCGAATACCACTCGCCCGGCGTGTGCGCTCCGCCACCCTGCCCGCCCGCGCCGATCGAAACCGACTGCAGCCCCATCGACAGGGGGATATTCGCATCCGTCGACGCGCAGTCCAGCACGCTCCGGATTCCCATCTCCGCATCCACCGCCCGCAAATAACCCAACAGCGGCGCTGTCTCCGCCAGGCGCCCGCCCGGCCGCGAGCCGATCTCCTTCATCCGGAACGTCACCCGGCCCAATCGCGCCCGCTCGTTCTCCACCAGCAGCGCACGCTCCATTGTCTGGCCCAACGATGCCACCAGTTCTTCCAGATCCGACGCGCTCTCCGCTCGCAGGTCCACTTTGACCCGCGCCGAGGCCGGAATCGCGTTCACCGTCGTTCCGCCTTCCACCACGCCAAAATTCCAAGAGCTCGGCCTCTGCCGGGCCTGTTCCTCGGCGCGCGCATCGCAGAACATCGTGATCGCGCGAGCCAGCGCATGGATCGCGTTCGCCGCGCCATGGTCGGACCACGAATGCCCGCCCGGCCCGTTCACAGTTACTTCGAACCGGCGGCATGCCAGCGCCAGCGCGGTCACGTGCGTCGTGTCCGGACCGTCCAGCACCAGCACCGTGTGCAGCCGTCCCGTGAGGGCCGAGTTCTGGCACAGATACCGCATCCCGCTCAGGTTGCCTTCGCCTTCTTCGCCCACGTTGGCCACCAGCACCAGCCGCGCAACGTCGATGCCCGAGCCCGGGGCCAGAACCCGGGCCAGCGCCAGCAGCGCCGCCAGCCCCGCGCCGTTGTCCGCCACCCCCGGCCCGCAGAACTTCTCTTTGCCCTCCACCTTGATGTCGCCTGCCGTCCGCGGCGACAAAACTGTGTCCAAATGCGCCGTCAGCGCGATCAGTGGACCGCTCTTGGCAGCCCCGGGCGCCTGCGCCACAACGTTGCCAGCCCGGTCGATGGCCGCTTCCCAGCCGAGGCTGCGAAACTGTGCCGCCATCCACTCCGCCCGCGGCTGCTCCTGGAACGTCGGCGCCGCAATCCGGCACACCGCCAGATGCTGCTCGTCGATCCAGCGCCGCTCGCGCGCGAAGAAGCGCAACGCTTCCGCCAGCTTCCCGCCCGAGGCCAGCTTGGCCACGGACTCGACGCCGGCAGGCAGCAGCGCCGCCGGCAGAGTGGCGTCACGCTTGCGCGCAGATTGCAAAGGCCCCAGCATCTTCTACAGTTTAGCGCGACATCCTCGCGAACCCCTCATACTCCTCCCGCTTTCGACGATACGCATATCGAAGTACCCACCAGCGGGGAAAATCAACCGCATGTTTGTCATCATCGGCTTCGTTATCGTCCTCGGCGCGATTATCGGTGGCTATCTGCTGGAGCATGGCAATCTCCAAGTGCTCTTTCAGCCCGCCGAACTCGTCATTATCGGAGGCGCCGCCTTCGGCACCATCTTCATCGGCAATCCCATGCACACCATCACCGCGATGTTCAAGTCGCTGCTGGGTGCACTCAAAGGCTCCCCCTACAACAGGGCTTTCTACCTCGAGCAGTTGAAACTGCTCAACGACATCTTCATCTACGCCCGCAAGAACGGCATGGCCAAGCTGGAAGCCGACCTCGATGAGCCCAATAAGAGCCCGGTCTTCCAGAAGTACCCGAAGTTCCTCGCAGATCATCACGCCCTGCACTTCTTCTGCGATACCGTCCGCATGGCCATCTCCGGTGGCGTCGGCCACATGGAACTGGATCAGCTCATGGAACTCGATCTCGAGATCCAGCACCACGAGGGCGCCGAACCTGCTTCCGCCTTGACGACGGTGGCGGACGCTCTGCCAGGCCTTGGCATTGTCGCCGCGGTGCTGGGCGTGGTGATTACCATGGGCGCCCTGGGCGGGCCGCCCGAAGAGATCGGCCACAAGGTGGCCGCGGCCCTCGTCGGGACCTTTCTCGGCATCCTGCTCTGCTACGGCTTTCTCGGCCCCCTGGCCACCAACATCAGCAAGCTGAACGAGGCTCACGGGCAGTACATGAACATGCTGCGCCAGGCCATCCTCGCCTTCATCAAGGGCACCGCGCCCTCGCTGGCCGTCGAGTTTGCCCGCCGCGCTATCCCGCCCCACCTCCGGCCCAGCTTCAAGGAGACCGAAGCGGCCATTAAGGGTGGCGCCCCCGCAGCGGCCCAGGCCGCCTGACGGGCCGCCTCAGAGGACAACACCATGGGATCACCAGCAACCCCGGCACCCATCATCATCATCCGCAGAAAGAAAGGCGGCCACGGCGGCCATCACGGCGGGGCTTGGAAGGTCGCCTACGCCGACTTCGTCACCGCCATGATGGCGCTGTTCATCGTGCTCTGGCTCCTTTCCAGCGACGAAAAGGTCAAGAAGGCCGTCGGCGGCTACTTCCAGGACCCCACCGGCACCGGCAAGCTCACCGGTACCACCATGGCCGGCTCCGGCGAGGGGATCCAGCTCAGCCAGGACAACATGAGCAAACTCAAGGAACAACTCGACCAGGCGATGCACGAGATGCCCAAGTTCGACGAATTGAAGCAGAACGTGGAGATGCTCATTACCAGCGAGGGGCTGCGCATCGAACTGCTGGAAAAGGAAGGTGGGCTCTTCTTCGAAAGCGGAAACTCCAAGCCTTCCATCAAGGGCAACGAGTTGATCCACATGCTCGGAAATCAGCTCAAGTCCCTGCCCAACAAGCTCTTGATTGAAGGCCACACGGACGCCAAGCCGTATGCTTCCGACAACGGCTATACCAACTGGGAACTCTCCGCCGATCGCGCCAACTCCGCCCGCCGGATCCTGCAGGACGCCGGCGTCCCGCCCAGGCAGATCGCACAGATCCGTGGCTTCGCCGACCAGCACCTGAGAACGCCCAAGGAGCCAGAGAATCCCTCCAACCGGCGCGTCTCGGTCCTGGTGCAGTACATGCAAACGCCGCCGCCCAAAGACGGCTCACCGAAGCAGGAGAAACCGGGCGGCCAGGCTCCGCCCAAAGGCCACTAACTCAGGCCGAGGCGGCGCAGCTCGATGCGCAGGCGTTGGGCAGTGACGGCGCCCAAAACCTGGCCGTCTTCGACGACTGCCGGGGCGAGTTCGCAGTGCCCCAGGCAATCCGAAGCGCCGATGCGCAGATCCTGCCCCGTGTGGCAGCGCACATTCTCCAGATCGTCCAGAAGACCTTCGGCGCCCTTGTGCAGGCACTCTTCGCCTCGGCACACAACGAAGACATGCCGGCGGCATCCTTTGGCCGGCTCCGCAATCGACTTCAATCTCGCAGTTGCCATCGCCAGTTCCTCGACTTTTGCTTAGTGCTGCATCACCTTCGGCTCATAGATGCAGAACGGCTCTTCATCGTGATAGTTGCCGGTCACGCCGAATGCTCTCGCGCGGCATCCCAGACAGACGCGCTTGAACTCACAGTATCCACACTTGCCCTCGATGTTGTCCAGATTGCGCAGGTCCTCAAACAACTGGGACTGCTCCCACACCGTGCTGAACTGCTGTTGCCGCAGGTCGCCGGCTTCCAGCGGCAGGTATCCGCAGGGCTGCACCTTGCCCAGGTGCGAGATGAAGCAGACTCCGCTGCCGGCCAGGCAGCCGCGGGTCATCTGATTGAGGTCGGTCGGGTGTCCGCCGGGGTGGCCGTTGCGGGCGTGGTTCGGATGCGGCATCAGCGCCGGCACTTCCTCGCCCATCCGCCGCGATTCGGCGCGGCGCTGGCGGGCGATGCGGTAGTACTGCGGCGCGCAAGTGGCCTTCATTTCCATGCCGGAATCAAGACTGCGGTCGTAGAACCAGTTGAGGATCCGCTCGGCTTCGGCGCCGTCCACGGATTGGTCCTCGGCGATGGTCAGCCCGCAACCCACCGGAACCAGAAGGAAGAGATGGAAGGCATCCACCTTGAGTTGCTTGGCGAGTTCGAGCATCTCAGGCAGTTGGTGGACGTTGTGTTTGGAGACGGTCGTATTGATTTGGGTGGAAACACCCACCTCCTGCAGGCAGCGAATGCCGCGGAGGGCAGCCTCAAAGGCGCCGTCATGACCGCGGAAGACGTCGTGGGTGTGCCGGTCGGCACCGTCCAAGCTAATGGAAACACGGACGATTCCGGATTCCTTCACGCGTTCAGCCATCGCCTCGTCCACCAGTGTGCCGTTGGTTGCCAGCGCCACACGGATACCCCGGCTCACCGCCCGCTGCGCGATCTGGAAGACATCCCGGCGCCAAAGCGGCTCGCCACCGCTCAAAACGAGGATCATTGGGGCATATGCCCCAAGTTGATCAACAATTTCGAGGCATTCTTCCGTGTTCAAGTCCTCCGGGCTCATCAGCTCCGTGGCACTGGCCCGGCAGTGGATGCACCTGAGATTGCAACCAGTTGTCAGTTCCCAGAAGACCAACCGGGGGGCCGTCACGCTCGTCTGCGCGGCTGAGTTCATACTTTCTTGTATGCAATTGCCCGGCCAACCTGACGGAGTGAAATCCCTTCGCCAATAGTCCATTTGGATGACGACGGGGAGCGCCAGCCTATGACAACGTAATTCAGGCTCGCTAATTCCAGACTCAGAGGTCTGCTCCATGATGAAGTTTGTTTGGACGCTCGCTCTCGCCGCCATGCTGCCGCTGGCCGGCCAACAAAGCACAGGCACAATTACCGGCACCGTCACCGATGCTCAGGACGCAGTAGTCGTCGGGGCGCAGGTGGAGGTGGCCAACCTGGACACCGGCGCGGTATTCCGGACCAAATCGAACGAACAGGGCTACTACACAGCGCCCGGGATGACGGTGGGGCGGTATGAAGTACGCGCCACGATGGCGGGGTTCAAGAAGTATGTCCGGTCGGGCATCGTTCTGCAGGTGAACCAGAACGCGCTGGTGAACATCGCGCTGCAGGTGGGCCAGTTGGTGGAATCGGTCGAGGTTTCCGCCGAGGCGGCGTTGGTGGACACGGGCAGTGCCACACTGGGCCAGGTGGTGGAGAACCGCCGCGTACAGGAACTGCCGCTGAACGGCCGCAGCGCTCTGGCGCTGACGATGATGACGGCGGGGGTGATGTCGAACTCGGGTTCGACGCAATCCGGATTTGGCGACCGGGGTATCGGTCTGTCTTCGATCAGCATCAATGGCGGCCCGAACTCGATGAACGCGCAGATGCTGGACGGCAACAACAACACGCTGGTCTACATCGGCGAAGCGGGTGTGCCCCCGGCGGTGGATGCGGTGGAGGAGTTCAAGGTGCAGAGCGGCACGATGTCGTCGGAGTTCGGCTTCACGGCCGGCGGCAGCATCAACCTGGTAACCAAGTCCGGCACGAATCAGTTCCACGGCACGGCCTACGAGTTCCTGCGGAACGACGTGCTGGACGCGCGGAACACCTATGCGGCCAAGAAGCTGCCACTACGGTACAACCAGTATGGCGGCTCGCTGGGCGGACCGATCATCAAGAACAAGACATTTGGTTTCTTCAACTGGGAGCAGTACCTGCTGCGCAAGAGCACACCGCGCATCTCGACGGTGCCCCTGTCGACATGGCGCGGGGGCAACTTCAGCGACTACCGCAACGCCAACGGCGTGCTGATCCCGATCTACGATCCGGCGACGATCCGGCCCAATCCTGGCGGCAGCGGGCAAGTGCGCGATCAGTTCCCGAACAACATCGTTCCGCAGACGCGGTTCGATCCCGTGTCGGTGAAGATCATGAACTTCTGGCCGGCTCCCAATGCGGCGCCGACCAACGCATACACGCAGAGCAACAACTTCGTGGACTCCGCGATCAGCCGTGTGGACTGGACCCAGGTTCACGCCAAGGTGGACCATCGCTTCAACGATGCGAACTCGATGTTCGTACGGTACACGCACGCCGAGCACAATCCGAGCGGCAACTCGATCTTCCTGGATCCGACGGTGGGGCAGGACCGGGTGGACGACCAGACGAACCGCAACGCGGTGGTGTCGGACACGCATGTGTTCTCGCCGACGCTGATCAACAACCTGCGCGTCGGCATCAGCCGGCAGTCGTTTATCTTCCAGGCGATCAATGCCGGGAAGAACTGGCCGAGCCGGCTAGGCTTTGCACCGATCGTGCCGGACGACCAGATGCCGGACATCAGCTTCGGGTACGGCAACATCGGCGGCCAGGCGAACGGCACGCGCGCGTCGATGAGCTGGGACATTCAGGACATGGTGACGAAGATTGCCGGCAACCACACGTTGAAGGCGGGCTTCAACCTGCGGATGATGCAGGGTGGGAACAAGCAGGGCAGCGGACTTTCCGGCATCTTTCGTTTCAGCGGGCTGACGCAGAATCCGCAGTCCACGGCCGGCACAGGGGCGGACATTGCAGGCTTCCTGCTGGGCACGGTCAGCAGTGTAAGCATCGATTCGATCCTGGGCAACATGTTCGAAGGCAACTCGTACAGCTTCTTCGTGCAGGACGACTGGAAGATCAACCGGAAGCTGACGCTGAACCTTGGGATGCGCTACGACTACCAGCCGAAGGCGACGGAAAGGCACAACGGGATCATCAACTTCGATCCGAATGGGATCGATCCAAAGTCGGGCCTGAAAGGCACAACCGTCTTTGCCGGCGTGGACGGCCAGCCGAGAGAGTGGATGGGCTCGGACAAGAACGACTTCGGGCCTCGCTTCGGGTTTGCCTATGATGTATTCGGTTCTGGAAACACGGTGTTGCGCGGCGGCTACGGGATCTTCTATCCGCAGGTGGCATACCGCGACTTCTTCGGCAACACGCAGTTGTTCTCGACGACGAACACGAGTTATGCCGCGCCGGGGCCGGGGCAGCCGATCGTGCAGTTGCAGGCAGGATTTCCGTACGCTCCTCTGAAGTCGCCGGGCGCATCGGCGGGACCGGGGGCGCTGCTGGGCCAGGCGGCGAGCATGACGGAAAACGATCCCACTACGCCGCTAACGCAGCAGTGGAACTTCTCGATTCAGCACCAGATCAAAAGATGGATGGTGGATGCCACCTATGCGGGCAACAAGGGCAATCATTTCATCGCGAGCAACTACAACCTGAACCAGGTGAGCCCGGAGACGCGCTTCGCGCTGAAGCAGAGTCTGAACGACGCGGTGCCGAATCCATACGCCGGAAAGGTACCGGGCGGGTTAGGGGCGGCGACGATCAGCCGGGAGCGCTCACTGATGCTCTACCCCTATTACACCAGTGTGAGTGTATATAGTCCGCGCAACGGCAACTACGTCTCGCATCAGTTACAACTGAATGTCCGGCGCAGCTTTGCGAGCGGCTTCCTGGTGCACTTCGCATACACCAAGGGCAAGATCATCAGCGACAGCCTGAACACGCCGGTGAACTGGAACCTGGAAGCCGGGAACGACATTGGTTACCAGGACGGCCTCTACAACCGGAAGGAGAACAAGGCGATCGATCCGAACGACATAGCGCAGCGCGCGGTGGTCAGCTTGGTGTATGAGCTTCCGTTCGGCGCCGGCCAACGGTTCAACCCCGACAACGGGGCCCTGCGGCTGGTGGTAGGCGGCTGGCAGATTTCGACGATCGGCCAGATGCAGAGCGGGCAGCCGCTGAGGATCCGCGGCGCCTCGAACCAGATGGCAGACCGGCCGAATTCGACAGGGAAGAGCGCGAAGATCGACAATCCCACCGCGCAGCGCTGGTTCGACACCACGGTGTTCATCAACCCAGTGGACTTCACGTTCGGCAACGTAGGCCGGACGCTGCCGGATGTGCGGGCTCCCGGCACGTTCAACTGGGATCTCTCGGCGATCAAGAACACGAGGATCACGGAGCGGGTGAACCTCCAGTTCCGGGCGGAGGCGTTCAACTTCCTGAACTCAGTGAACCTCAGCGCGCCAAGCACGAGTTTCAGCCCAGGTCCGGGAGGCACGAACGTGAGCGCGACCTTTGGCACGATCACCTCCGCGCGAGATGCGAGGAGCATCCAACTCGGGATGAAGCTGCTCTTCTAGAAGACTGAGCCCGGCAGGGCCACCGGAATGGCGGGGCGCTGTGGAGACGGCGCCCCGCAGCCACATGGGGGCTCTATCTTTGGTATGCCGGTAATGACTCGATTTGGAAGTGTGAGGTCGGGCTGGCCTGGCGGATGGCGCGGGAGCCGGTGCCGACGGAGTTCCGGACCAAGCGGTAGGACGGAGTGGTGGAGGAGTTCGAGAGATTGGTGGAGTTACCGAGATGAATTGCAGTGTTGCTGTAATGGTGTTGCTGGCGGCGCCGGTATCGGCGCAATCGCTGCTGGTGGAGGCGGAGGCGTTCCGGTACGCGGGGGGCTGGGTGACAGACCAGCAGTCGATGGAACAGGTGGGATCGGCGTACCTGCTGGCGCACGGGATGGGCGTGCCGGTGGCGGATGCGAAGACGGAAGTGACGGTGCCGGCGGCGGGAGAGTACCGGGTGTGGGTGCGGACGCGGGATTGGGTAGCGCCGTGGAACGGGAAGGGCGCGCCGGGCCGGTTTCAGGTGATGGTAAATGGCAAGGCTTTGGGGGTTGCGTTCGGGACAAGCGGGGCAGCCTGGCACTGGCAGGATGGCGGAACCGTGGATTTGGCGGCCGGCAAGGCCGAGCTGACGCTGCACGACTTGACGGGCTTCGATGGTCGGTGCGATGCGGTACTGCTGACCAAGGACCAGAGCCTGCGCCCGCCCGATGGCGGTGAGGCGCTGGCGAAGCTGCGGCGCGCGTTGCTGAAGGCCCCGGCGCAGGCCAAGAACGCAGGCGAATACGACCTGGTGGTGGTGGGCGGCGGCATGGCGGGCACGGCGGCGGCGGTGTCGGCGGCGCGCTACGGGTTGAAAGTGGCTTTGATTCAAGACCGGCCGGTGCTGGGCGGGAACAACTCTTCGGAGGTGCGAGTGCACTTGGGCGGGAACATCAACCTGCCTCCGTATCCGGCGCTGGGCGCGGTGGTGGACGAACTGGACCCGAAGCGCGAGAAGGGCAATGCGCAGCCGGCGGCGAACTATGACGATGAGAAGAAGCTGGCGGTGGTGAAGGGCGAACGGAACATCAGTTTATTCCTGAGCACACGGGCGACGCGGGTGGAAAAGAGCGGGACGAGGATTGCGGCGGTGATTGCCACGGATCTGGCGACAGGCGCGGAGCTGAGATACACGGCGCCGTTGTTCGTGGACTGCACGGGAGACGGGACGATCGGGGCGCTGGCGGGGGCCGATTTCCGGTATGGGAGGGAGAGCCGGGCGGAGACGGGCGAATCGATGGCGCCGGAGGTGCCGGACCAGTTGGTGATGGGCACATCGGTGATGTGGTACACGGAAGACGCGGGCAAGGCGGTGTCATTCCCGGAGACGCCCTGGGCGATTCAGTTCAACGATGCGACGTCACAACATGCGACGCGCGGCGACTGGAATTGGGAGACGGGGCAGAACCGGAACCAGGTGAGCGACTTAGAGACGATTCGGGACCACGGACTGCGGGCGGTGTACGGCAACTGGTCGTTCCAGAAAAACCGCGCGAAGGACAAGGAGAAATACGCGAATCTGCGGCTGTCGTGGGTGGCGTATGTGGGGGGCAAGCGCGAGTCGCGGCGGCTGTTGGGCGACGTGATTCTGACGCAGATGGATGTGGAGCAGCAGAGGTTGTTTCCGGATGCGGCGGTGACGGCGACGTGGTCGATTGACCTGCACGTGCCTGATCCGAAGAACGCGGCGCAGTTCCAGGGCGAGGAGTTCCGGACGGTGGCGACGTTCGGAAAGAAAGCGCCTTACGCGATTCCGTACCGGTGCCTGTATTCGCGGAACGTGCCGAACCTGTTCATGGCGGGGCGCAACATCAGCGTGACGCACGTGGCGCTGGGGACGGTGCGGGTGATGCGGACCACGGGCATGATGGGCGAGGTAGTAGGCATGGCCGCCGCCGTGGCGCGCAAGCACGACGCGACGCCCCGCGCCGTTTACGAAAACCATCTGGACGAACTGAAGGCCATGCTTTCGCGTGGCGCTGGAAAGGACCGGTAATCCCCATGAAGCTCCTGCTCTCCCTTCTCGCCTGTTGGACGGCATTCGCCGCCCCGCCCGGCGGCTACAAGTTGAAGTGGGCGGATGAATTCGACAAGCCGAAGCTGGACCCGGCGAAGTGGGTCTACCGCACGGACTCCAAGCACTGGAGCACGCAGAAGCCGGAGAACGTGGTGATTGAGAAAGGCAGCCTGGTCTTGCTGCTGAAGAAGGAGGCGTCCGGCGACAAACAGTACACGGGTGCGGGCGTCATCAGCAAGCCGGTATTCCGATTCGGCTACTACGAGACGCGCTTCCGCATTCTGGCGGGCAAGGGCTGGCACTCATCGTTCTGGATGATGGGGCACGACGGATCCGGCGGGACGGGCACGAAGAACACGGCGCTGGAGCTGGATGTGATTGAGAACGACTCGATCGACCTGAACTCCTACGGCGTGAACCTGCACAAGTGGCCGGATCCGCACGTGAGCTACGGCCACAAGAACGTAAAGGCCGCGAACCTGGGCGAGTTTCACGTATTCGGTTGCGAGTATACGGCGGAGAGCGTGAAGTATTTCCTGGACGGCCAACTGGTGCAGACCATTGACGTATCGAAGCTGCCGCACAGCGACCTGAGCATCTGGCTGACGTCGATCGCATCGTATTTGGGCAAGACGGATGCGGTGGACGAGACGAAGCTGCCGGGGCGGGTTGAGTACGACTACGTCCGTTTCTACGAGAGAGGCAGGTAACCATGATCCGTGACACCGGCAGCAGCGGCATCCGCAAAGAGGTCTCTGTGGAGTGCAAGGCCGACCTGGCCGTGGCGGGCGGCGGGTTGGCAGGAGTGTGCGCCGCGATTACGGCGGCGCGGGCGGGCATGGATGTGGTGCTGATCCAGGACCGGCCGGTGCTGGGCGGGAACGCATCGAGCGAAGTGCGGCTATGGGTGCTGGGCGCGACATCGCACATGGGGAACAACAACCGGTGGGCGCGCGAGGGCGGCGTCATCGACGAGATTCTGGTGGAGAACATGCACCGGAATCCGGAAGGGAATGCGTTGCTGGTGGACGTGTTGCTGCTGGAGAAGGTGACGGCGGAGCCGCGGATTACGCTACTGCTGAACACGGCAGTGCATGAGGTGGAGAAGTCGGGGCCGGAGACGATCTCGGCGGTGCGGGCGTGGTGCAGCCAGAACAGCACGGCGTACACGGTGCGGGCTCCGCTGTTTGTGGACGCGTCGGGTGACGGGGTGGTGGGGTTCCTGGCCGGAGCGGCGTTCCGGATGGGGGCGGAGTCGAAGGAAGAGTTTGGAGAAGGCTTCGCTCCGGAGAAGGAGTATGGGGAGCTGTTGGGCCATTCGATGTACTTCTACTCGAAGGACACGGGGCGGCCGGTGCAGTATACGGCGCCGGAGTTTGCGCTGAAGGACATCAGCGTGATTCCGCGGTACCGGGACATCAAGGCCTCGGATTCGGGGTGCCGCTTCTGGTGGTTCGAGTACGGCGGGCGGCTGGACACCGTGCACGACACGGAGAAGATCAAGTGGGAGCTATGGCGCGTCATCTACGGCGCGTGGGATTACATCAAGAATTCGGGGCGGTTTCCAGAGGCGGAGACGATGACCCTGGAGTGGGTGGGGACGATTCCGGGCAAGCGCGAGTCGCGGCGGTTTGAAGGGGATTACATTCTCACGCAGAGCGATCTGGTGGAGCAGCGGCGTCATGCGGATGCGGTGGGCGTAGGCGGCTGGGCGATGGATCTGCATCCGGCCGATGGGGTGTACAGCGCGCTATCGAGCTGCACGCAGTGGCATTCGAAGGGGACGTATCAGATCCCGTACCGCTGCCTGTATTCGCGCAACATAACGAACCTGTTTCTCGCCGGAAGGATCATCAGCGTATCGCACGTGGCGTTCGGGTCGACTCGTGTGATGGCGACGTGCGCGCACACGGCGCAGGCGGTGGGGATGGCGGCGGCGCTGTGCCGGAAACACGGGGTGCGGCCGGCCGCGGTTCCGATGAAGGAGTTGCAGAGGGAACTGCTGAAGGCGGGGCAGTCCATACCGGGGGTGCGGCTGGAGGACGCGGAGGACCTGGCGGGGCAGGCGGAGATCACGGCATCGAGCGCGTTTGTACTGGAAGAGTTCGCACCTTCGGGTGAGACGATCGCGCTGGACGCCTCGCGGGCGATGCTGCTGCCGGTGGGGGCCGGGCCTGTGCCGGTAGTGCGATTTCTGGCGGATGTGGAAGAAGCGACCAGGCTGGATGTGGAGATTCGAAGGTCTGCCAGGGCCGGCGGCTTCACGCCGGATGAGACGCTGTTCCGGGACACGCTGACGCTGAAGCCGGGGAAGGCGCAACCGGTGGAGATCCTGGCCCCGCTGGCGTTGGAGGAGCCGGCATACCTCTTCTTCACCTTGCTGCGGAATCCGGCGGTGCGGGTGCATCTGAGCGATGCCCGGGTGAGCGGGGTGCTTTCGGTTTCGCAGGTGATGAATGCGGCGGTGGCGAAAGGCGCGCGGCAGGAGCCGCCGGAGGGAACGGGGATCGACTCGTTCGAGTTCTGGCTGCCTGCGCGACGGCCGGGCGGGAAGAACTTCGCGCTGCAGTGCAAGCCTGGGATTCGGGCGTTCGAGCCGGAGAGTGTGGCGAATGGGTTGGCGCGGCCGGTTTCAGCGCCGAATGCGTGGGTGGCGGCATTGGACGACTCCTCACCGCGGTTGGCGCTGAGGTGGGGTGCGGCGCAGGAGATCCACCGGATCGACCTGGTGTTCGATACGGACTACGACCACCCGATGGAGTCTGTGCTGTGGGGGCATCCGGAACGGGACATGCCGTTCTGCGTGCGGGACTACCGGGTGCTGGACGATAGCGGGCGTGTGCTGGCGGAGGTTCGGGGGAACCACCAGACGCGGAACCGTGTGGTGCTGGAGACGGCAGTGAAGACCGCTGCCGTGCATCTGGAAGTGCTGGCGACGCACGGCGCGCCGGCCGCTCTGTTCGAAGTGAGGTGCTACTCGAAATGAAACTCCTGACGATGGTTCTGGTGTCGCTGCCCCTGTTGGCCGAGCCGCCGGCGGGGTACAGGCTGAAATGGGTGGATGAGTTCAATGGGAGCGCGGTGGATCAGCAGCGCTGGATATACCGGACCGATGTAAAGATGGAGAGTTCTCAGCGGGCGGAGAACGTGACAGTGGAGAACGGGTACCTGGTGATTCAACTGAAGAAAGAACAGCACCAGGGCAAGGCGTATACGGGCGGCGGGGTGATCAGCCGCGAGAAGCAGCGGTATGGGTACTACGAGGCGCGGGTGAAGATGCACGGCGGATCGGGGTGGCACCAATCGGTTTGGGCGATGTTTGCGGGGGATGGGACGACAACGTATCCGCAGCAGATGCGGACGGAGATCGACGGGATGGAGTTCGACTCGGATGTGACCTGGAAGGGGCACATGGGGTTGATCAAGTGGGAGGGTCCGGGAAAGAACACGTCGTTGAGCTGCACGCCGGGGGTGTACCGGGGACCGCTGGGATTCGACGCGTCGACGAGTTTTCACGATTACGGGTTCGAGTGGACGCCGAAGGATGTTCGGTTTTACCTGGACGGCGATCTGCGGTGCGTGCTGCCGTATCCGCCCACGGATGGGGAGCACGACCTGATCCAGTTCTGGCTGACGGCGATCGCCTATGAGAAGCTCTCCGGGCCGATCGACGACCGGAAGCTGCCGGGGAAGATGCTAGTGGACCGGGCGGCGTTTTACGTGAAAGAGGAGAAGTGAGATGCACTGGGCGGCGCTGGTTCTGGCTGGGTTGACGGTGGCTTCGGCGGAGGAGCCGGTGGTGATAACGGCTGGGCGGACGCGGCTGACGATGGGCGGAGAGCCGCTGACTGTGCAACTGGAAAGCGACGGGGCGACGGTGGCCGGAGCCCATGCGGCGGGCGGGCTGCTGATTGGGGATCCGGAGAGCCTGGAGACGGTGCGGATCGAGTCGGTTGGCTATAACCGGCAGGGGCACCGGGTGTTGGCGGTACGGACGGCGTCGGGCAAGCGGGCCAGGGTGACGGTGGCGCTGACGCCGCACCAGGCGGATGTGACGGTGCTGCCGGAGGAGCCGATGGCGGTGCTGCTCAGGTTAGCCCCGATGGCTCCGGGGTTTGGGTTGGGCGACCACGCGGTGACGAAGCGGGCTTCGTTCGATACGGACATCACGGGATACCGGGAGGACCGGTTTCTGTCGGGCACGGGGCTGACGCGGCTGATTTCGAACTTCGCGTATTACCCGAAACAGAAGTTTGCGTTTCTGGTTTGGGAGCCGGGGATGAAGATGGTGCGGAGCACGGCGGAGGAGTGCGCACAGGGGTCGAGGAAGGCGGAGGGCGAGGTGCGGTTTTCGCTGTTCACGGGTTCGGCGAAGGAGATCTACGCGCAGTTTCTGGAGTCGCGAAACCTTTACGGCTATGAGGTGATGAAGCCGAAGTACGAGTTCTTTGGAGTGGGTTGGGAGGCGTTTGGGGCGCTGGCGTGGGATACGAACTACAAGACCGTGGCGGAGAATGTGGGCGAGTACCGGAGGCGGGGTTATCCGCTGAGTTGGATGGTGGTGGGGTCGGGATTCTGGCCGCGGGCCGACAAACGGTTCCATGAGACGACGAGTTTCGGGATGTACGACAACAACCTGTACCCGGACCCGAAGGCGTTCATCGCGCAGTTTCACGCGCTGGGGATGAAGTACTTCCAGGGGCTGAGGACGACGTTCATCGTGGACGGGCCCTACAGCGAGGAGGGGGTGCGGAACGGCTATTTCGTGGAAGAGGACGGGAAAGCAAAGGTGTTCCAGTTCGGCTGGCCGAAGAGTCCGTGCTACTTCCTGGACTGGCGGAAGCCGGAGGCGGTGGAGTGGTTCCGGCGGTTGACGCGGAAGTGGGTGGAGTACGGGGTGGACGGGTTCAAGGAAGACGTTTTCGGGTATGAGAAGTACACGCTGGGGGACGACAAACTGGATCCGGTGAACGCGGCGCTGATGCGGGAGGGGCTGTATGTGATGGGGCGGAACGCATACCTGGCTTCGCCGGCGGACCTGCACCGGTTGAACGACTTCAACTACAACCAGCAGCAGGATCGCGGGCCGGTGAACGCGCTGGCGTACGCCTATTCGGGCTTTCCGCTGGTGTATCCGGACATCGTGGGCGGGACGTTTGGGGAGGGTCACTTCGATCTGAAGGTGACGCCGAAGATGCGCGCGTACATGAAGCGGAACGCGATGTGGGCGGCGGTGCATCCGTCGATGTCGATGGGGCAGGGGCCGTGGACGTTTGGGGATCCGGAGGTGGAAGAGGTACTGCTGAAGGCGGCGCAGGTCCACGACCGGCTGCAGCCGTATTTCTACAGCCAGGCTGTGCGGTTCTCGCTGGACGGGTATCCGCATCCGATGACGCCGCTGCCAGTGGCGTATCCGGGCGATGCGCAGGTGTACGGGCGGGAGAACGAGCGGGTGCGTGGGTATGAGTGGCTGATCGGGGACGCGCTGCTGGCGGCGCCGTTGTATGGGAACGACTATGAGACGGCACAGACGCGAGATGTGTATCTGCCGGCGGGGCCGTGGATGGAGTACGACACGGGTGTGCGGCACGAGGGGCCGCTGATGTTGAAGAACTATGCCATGCCGGTGGCGAAGACCCCGCTGTTTGTGGGTGGAACGGGGGTTGTGGTGGAGAAGAAGGGGAGCGGGTTGGTGGCGCGGGTGTATCCGGTGGCGAAGGAAGCGCAGGTCGAGTTCATCCATCCCGATGGGCTGAGCCGGAGCGTGATCCGGGTGAAGGTGGGGGACTGGAAGGCGGCGGAGGTGCGTGGGGCGAAAGCGGGGAAGGTGGAGGCGTCGTGGCAGCGGCACGCGCTGGAGTTTGGGATTGTGGCGGGGGAGAACTATGAGGTCCGCTGACGCGCTGCGCCCGCCGGGGAGTTCCCGATTCCGGTGGGTGATTGTGGCGCTGCTGTTCGTCTCGACGGTGATCAACTACCTGGACCGGCAGAACCTGTCGATTCTGGCGCGGACCATTCAGGACGATCTGCACATCGACGATATGCAGTACAGCTACGTGGTGCAGGCGTTTCTGCTGGCGTACACGGTGACGTATGTCTTCGCGGGCCGGATCACAGACCGGTTGGGCACGCGGCTTTCCATGGCGTGCTTTGTCATCTGGTGGTCGATCGCGGACATGTGCACGTCGATGAGCCGGGGATTGCTGTCGCTGGGGTTCTTCCGGTTTCTGTTGGGGATTGGCGAGCCGGGGAACTACACGGCGGCGCCGAAGGCGGTGTCGGAGTGGTTTCCGCCGAAGGAGCGGGGGTTGGTGATTGGGATCTATACGGCTGGAGCGACGCTTGGGGCGACCATCGCACCGCCGCTGATCGCGTTTCTGGCGGCGCACTTTCACTGGCGGGCGGTGTTCCTGGTGACGGGGTCGTTGGGTTTGATTTGGGTGATTCCGTGGCTGGCGGTCTATCGGAAGCCGGAGGAGCATCCGCGGGTGTCGGCGGAGGAGTTGTCGTACATTCAGGCCGGGAGCGCTCCGGCGGAGGAAGCGGAGCATCCGCACCCCTGGCGGGCAGTGTTGAGCCGCAAGGAGACGTGGCTATTGATGATGGGCCGGATGCTGACGGATCCGGTGTGGTACTTCTACCTGTTCTGGTTCCCGAAGTATCTGACGGACGCGCGGCACCTGACGATTGTGGAGGTGGGACAGATCGCGTGGCTGGTGTACCTGGCGGCGGACATCGGGTGCATTTTCGGGGGGTGGTTGTCGGGATGGTTCATCCGGAGGGGCGTGGTGCCGGCGCAATCGAGGCTGTATGTGATGGCGATTGCGGCGGTGCTGCTGCCGTTGAGTCCGCTGATCTCACGGGCGCCGACTCCGCTGATGGCAGTGGGGATTGCATCGATTGCGGCTTTTTCTCACCTGGCGTGGCAGATTTCACTCAGCACCATCATTGTGGATGTGTTCCCCAAACCTTTGCTGGGGACGGTGTTTGGACTGGTGGCGGCGGGGTCGGGGCTGGGTGGAATGCTGTCGGCGAATCTGATTGGAAGGGCGATCACTTACTGGTCGTACACGCCGGTTTTCGTGGTGATGGGGTTCCTCCATCCGTTCTCCTACCTGATGCTGCAACTGGTTCGGCCGAGGAAGCAGTAGGGTAGACGGCGGCAAACAGGACAATCACCCCTGGAAAACTCGATAGTCTTGCCCCTTGAACCCCGCCGCGAGGTTTGCTAAGGTTCCTTCATGAAGGGGTCTCCAAAGACTATGAACAAAACTAAAGTGGTTCTCACGGTTTTGACCTGTGCCTTCGTGATGGCGCTGTCGCTTCCTGGGCAGACCATTACGGGCACAATCACGGGTACCGTCACGGATCCATCTGGCGCTGTTGTTCCCAACGTCAAGATTGCTGCGACGAACACGGCAACCAATATCACGACCGACTCGACGAGCAACGAAGCAGGCGTGTACAACCTGCTGTTCCTGCCGATTGGCGAGTACACGCTGACTGCATCGGTGTCGGGCTTTAAGAAGTCGTCGATGGGGCCGTTCCGGCTGGAAGGCTCGCAGGTAGCTCGTGTCGATGTGAAGCTCGAGGTTGGCGACACGACGCAAACTGTCGAAGTACAGGGCGTGGCGCCGGTGCTGCAGACGGAAACGACGCAGACAGGCGAAGCGATCAACACGGCGCAATTGACGTCGCTGCCGCTGAAGGGACGCAACTTTGTCTCGCTGACGTTGCTGGTGCCTGGCGCGGTATCGCCGAACCCGGCCGGCATGACGGGCCGGTTTGGCTCTCGGCCGTATGTGAACGGCAACCGCGAGCAGACGAACAACTTCATGCTGGACGGCGTGGACGTGAACGATTCGATCGATAACCGCGTTGGTTATTCGCCGAACGTGGACGCGCTGGAAGAGGTGAAGGTGCTGACGGGCAACGCGGCGGCCGACTACGGCAACGCTGGCGGCGCGGCGGTGATGATGTCGTTGAAGAGCGGCACGAACCAGTTCCATGGGAACGTTTTCGAGTTCCTGCAGAACGACAAGCTGAACGCGAACGGGTTCTTCCGCAACCGCAACCTCTCGACGGCGAAGCGGACGGGGTTCAAGCGGAATATCTTCGGCGGCACGCTGGGCGGGCCGATCAAGAAGGACAAGCTGTTCTTCTTCGTGGACTACGAAGGGACGGAGAGCCGGAGCAGCGGTCCGGCAACGGCGAGCGTGGCTCCGTCGGCGTGGCGAAACGGGGACCTGAGCGCGTTCCCGAATATCATCACCGATCCGACGACGGGCCAGCCGTTCCCGGGCAAGCAGATTCCGGTTGCTCGGATTGTGAACCCGGTGGCGAAGAAGCTGTTCTCGTCGCCCGACCTGTATCCGCTGCCGAACCAGCCGGGCACGGGCGCGCTGCTGGTGAGCGGCAACTATGGCGCCAGCTCGGCGAGCGCAATTAAGAACCACCAGGGGGACGCCAAGATTGACTGGCGCTTCTCGGACAAAGACAGCATTTCCGGCCGGTTTTCGATGGGCGACTACCAGAGCGTTGGCAGCGCGTCCCCGCTGGCGATCCAGATGCAGAGCGGCCAGCTTGGTCCGACGAAGTCCGGCGTGATCAACTGGAACCGGGCGTTTTCGCCGACGGTGGTGAACGAAGCGCGCGTTGCGTATTCGCGCATCATCATCAAGGACGCGACCATTGACTGGTCAGGGAAGTTGGGCGCCGACGGCAACGCGGCGTTCGGCATTCCGGGCGGGCAGCCGATTCCGGGGTTGAGCAGCGTGACGATCGGCGGCGGTCTGACGAGCGCCGGATCGGGCGCGTCGATCAGTAACACGGCCGACAACAAGTTCATCTACTACGACAACCTGACGTGGCAGAAGGGCCGCCATCTGTTGAAGATGGGTGCACAGTTGACGCGGTATCAGCAGAACCGGTACTACGCGGGCAACAATGGCGCGCTGGGCATCTTTACGTACACGGCCACCTACACCGGCCTGGACTATTCGGACTTCCTGCTGGATCAGCTTTCCAGCAAGGGCCGTGGTTCGGCGACGGGTACGTGGGGCCACCGTTCGTGGCGCACGGCGATCTTCGCGCAGGACGACTGGAAGGTCTCCTCGACCTTCACGGTGAACCTGGGGCTGCGCTGGGAGTACATGGAACCGCTGTATGAAGTGGCGGACCGGCAGGTAAACATCGACACCTACACGGGCAAGCTGATCTACGCGGGCCAGAACGGCAACAACCGGGCGACCTATAACGGCTACTGGAAGCAGTTCATGCCGCGCATCGGATTCGCCTGGACGCCGGCGGCGCTGAAGAACAAGATGGTGGTGCGCGCGGGCTATGCCTACATGAGCTTCATGGAAGGCACGGGCGCGAATCTGCGCACGACGCTGAATCCTCCGTTCTTCCTGGAAACAAACTTCACCTACGACGCTCGCACGCCGGGCACGATTACGAAGGGCTTCTCGGACGTGGTGACCAGCGACATCCGGCTGGACATGCCCCGTCCGCCGGCCGCGGGCAACAACCCGCAATTGCAGGGCCGTGCGTGGGACCAGAACCTGCGGCCGCAGACGACGTCGCAGATGAACTTCTCGCTGGAGTACCAGTTCGACAAGTTCACCTCGCTGACAGCTGCTTACGTGGGCCAGAAGGGCACGCACCTGGTGGCGCCGCACGAAGCGAATCAGGCAGTGGCCGGGACGGGTCCGTTCTCGACCTGGACGAACATCAACCTGCGCCGCCCGCTGATCAACGTGCTGCCGAACGTCAACAACATTGCGCTGACGGAAGGCTCGGCGACGATGGACTTCCACTCCATGCAGTTGACCGGCCGGCGCCGGCTTTCCGGCGGGCTGGAGTTCCTGCTGAGCTATACGTATGGCAAGACTCTGACCGACAACCTGGGCTACTACGGCAGCAGCGGCGTGTCGGCCGAGGGCGCGTACTGGCAGAATGCGTATGACCGCCGCGGCAACCGCGGTCCGGCGTTCTTCGACGCAAGGCACAACTTCACGATCGGCGGCCTGTATGACCTGCCGGTGGGGAAGGGCAAGAAGTTCGGCAACGACATGAACGGGATTGCGCAGGCGATTCTGGGTGGTTGGAACATCAACTACTTCCTGAACCGCCACACGGGCTTCCCCGTGACGATCATGGCGACTGACCGGACGGGCCAGGCGGCCAGAGGCAACGTCCGCGCGAACCGCTACGGACCGCTGGTTGTTGACCAGTCCCTGGTGAACGTGGACAACTTCTGGGGTCTGCCGACCGACACGGCGGCGCGGACGGCGTACTTCTGCGCGGCCGGCGTGATGAATGGAACCTGCCCGTACGGCCAGCCGGCGGACGGTTTCTTCGGCACTTCCGGGATCGGCACGGAGCGCGCGCCGACTTACTTCACGATGGACTTTTCCGTCGGGAAGAAGTTCAACATCACCGAGCGGCAGTACCTCGACTTCCGGGCTGAATTCTTCAACGGTCTGAATCACGTGAGCTGGGGCGCCCCGGGCCGCAGCATCGCCGCGCCGGCAAGCTTCGGCGCGATCGGGGGCCAGATTCAGGATCCGCGGAACATTCAGTTCGGCCTGAAGTACCACTTCTAAGAAGCGGCCAATCTGAAGTAAAAACGGGGCACGCCCAAACGGCGTGCCCCGTAACGTATTCATGGTATTCTTCGTCTCAACACCAACCATCATGAGGATGCAAACACTGTTTCTATCTCTCGCGCTTTGCGCGGTGCCTGCCGTATTCGCCGCGGACGAGCCCTCTCCGCAGCACGTGAAGTGGATGAAGGACACAGAGGATCTTCAGCATAAGATCCGTGACGGCCAGGATGTGGCTGCGAACGCCAAGAGCCTGGCGGCGCTGTATAAGGAGATTGAGGGCTACTGGGGCAAGAAGTCCGAGGTGGGCGCCAAGACCACGAAGGATATTCAAGTGGCGGCGCTGGCGCTCGCGACGGCGGCCGCGGGGAACGATGCGGCCGGGGTGGCCTCGAACCGGAAGCTGATCGGCGGGTCCTGCCGGGCGTGCCATGACCAGCACCGCGAGAAGGTATCCGAGAACGTTTACAGGATCAAGTAGCCGAGTCTAAATTGGAGAATCCCCCGCCTGGCGCGCCCATGGGCCGCCGGGCGGGGGATTCTCCTTTTGGGGGGGGCGCTTCTGCGGGGCTTTCAAGTGGCGTATGCTGGCTCAAAGGCCTCTATGAGTACGCAATCCTTCACTCCAGACAGCCGGCGCGGCTTTGTACGCACGACCGCGGCCGGGCTCTCGATCCTTTCTCCCTCCATTGCCCTCGGGTCGCAGGCCAATTCGGCCCTGACGGTCGGGGTGGTTGGCATTGGGAATCGCGGGAGTTACGTCTCCGGCATCTTCGCGAAGAACGAGTATGCGCGGATCGCGGCGATCTGCGACATCTACGACGACCGGATTGAAGCCGGGAAGGCGATGTACTCCGGCGCGAAGGTGTTCCGGGACATTAAGGAACTGCTGGCCTCGGACGTGGACGCGGTGTATATCGCAACGCCGGCGGTGCTGCACCCGGAGCACTTCGAACTGGCGGTGAAGGCGCGGAAGCACATCTTCATGGAGAAGCCGGCAGCGGCGAACGCGCAAGGCTGCCTGCGGGTACTGAAAGCCGCGAAGATGGCGGATCCGACAAAGCGGATCACGATGGACTTCCAGCAGCGTTATGGGAAGGATTACCGGAAAGCGTATAACCTGATCAAGTCCGGCGAACTGGGCGAGATCAAGCTGGTGCGTGGGGCGTGGATCGGGAACGGCCCGCCGATTAAGAAGGGGGTTCCGGCGTCGGAAGAGAAGATCCGCAACTGGTACTTCTACCGCGAGATGTCGGGGGACATGATCATCGAGCAGGACTGCCACAATATCGACGTTGTGAACTGGTTTACGGGGACGCATCCGACGTGGGCGGCGGCCTGCGGATCGCGGATGGTCCGGACGGACATTGGTGATATTTTCGACAACCTGGCGGTGAGCTACAAGTTCGCTTCCGGACTGAACTTCTCGTATGCGGCGGCGCAGTTTGGCCGGCAAGTGGGGTGGGCGGACATTGGGGAGACGTTCGTATGCGAGAAGGGGACGGTCCACACGTCGCGGACGGGGGTGAAGATCCACCGTGGCGGCGTGAAAGAGGTGGAGGAGTGGCCGACGAAGTACGACATCACGCAGGATGCGGTGAATGAGTTCATCGAGGGCGCGCGGACGGGGAAGATCGAGAATGCCGCGTTCCACGCCGTGGATTCCACGCTGACGGGGTATATGGCGCTGCAAGCGGCGATCAAGGGGCAGCCGGTGACCTGGGAACAGGTACTGAAGATGTAGGTGGAGGCGATCCGGAAGACTCCAGCGGGGAAGTTGGCACCCCTCCTCGGGTACCAACTTCCCCGTTTCATTTCCTCCGATTCAATGGACTGAGAACTTGTTGCGCAAGGATGATTCTATGGCACTTTTCGCATTCAGTCGTCAGACAATTGCTGCCTGTCGTCGCTGTCGTACCTAGATTTTGGGGTTCCTCACAGGGCTGTAACCGTGTTAAAAGAGAGCAATGGACCCGAATAGCAAGGTCCTACAGTCCTGGAAAGAGATAGGCGCCTATCTCCAAGTGACCGCCAGGTCGGTGCAGCGGTGGGAGAAGACGTCCGGGCTGCCGGTGCACCGGCAGGGCAACGGCCACAATGCGCGAATTTTCGCCTATGCGGAGGAGTTGGACGCCTGGCTGGCGGCAGGGGGACTGGATGGGGCGGGCATCGAGCCGGAGCCGGGCAAGCGGGGGCACTGGCTGGTGGTGGCGGGCGGAGTGGTGTTGGTTGCATTGGCGGGGTGGGCCGCCTACCGGGCTGGGGTATTGCCTTGGGGGCGAGTGCCTGTGGCCTGGACGACGGAAGGGGCAAAGCTGACGATTCTGGACGCGAAGGAGCGGGTGTGCTGGGAGAAGCGATTTCATCCGTTTCAGGCGCTGGTCAGTCCGGAGGAGAACAGCCTGGTGAGAATCGATGACATTGACGGGGACGGGCAGGTGGAGGTGCTGTTCAACTTCAATCCGCAGGATCGGACTTCGCCACGGGGCAGGCTGTTCTGCTACGACGCGCGGGGGAATTTGAAGTGGCAGTACGCCTACGGCAAGGCAACGCAGTTCGGCACGCGGTCGTTTTCTGACGACTACTTCGGGCAGATTGTGATGCCGGTGAGCATGCCGGATGGAGCCCGTTATGTGGTGACTGCGGCGAATCACGTGCTTTGGTATCCGTCGCAGGTTTCGCTCTTGGACGCGCGGACAGGGCGGCTGGTGGAAGAGTACTGGCATCCGGGCGCGATTCAGATGGCTGTCTTGCAGGACGTCGATAAGGACAAAAAGCCGGAGTTCGTCTTTGCGGCGATCAACAACCCAGGGGAGGGGCCGGGCCACAGCGCGCTGGGAGTATTGAAGCTGCCCTTCTCGAAGGTTCCGAAGCCGAAGCCAGAGGAGGACGGCGAACTGCCGCCGCTGACAGGCGGCGGCGAGTATGCGTATCTACTCTTTCCGCATCCGGATGTGTGCCGGGCGCGAGGGACCCTGCCGCTGCCGCTCTTTCTCAGGGTGGAGGCGAACCGGCAGTTTCTGTTAGGGACGCCGTTGCCGGAATACGGCGGCCTGATCTACACGTTGGGATTCAACCTGGAGGTATTGAGTTTCTACCTCTCCTCCAATTTCGAGCCGCTGCATGCCCGATTGATGCACGAAGGACTGATCCGGCACGAGTTGACCGAGGCGGAGGAAAGGGAACTACGGAATCCGCTGCGGTTGCGGGCAGCACCGGACGGTAACAGCGCTGCATTGAAGAAGTGCTGGAGATTTCAATAGAGGTCAGACGGCTGGGTCGCGCAGCAGGTCGAGGAAGACCTGGGCGGCGCGGGGGAAGACCTTCTTGCGGCGGTGGATGATGCCGAGGGGGCGGAGCAGTTCATAGCCCATGGGGATGGCGCAGAGCCGTCCTTCGGAGACCTCCGCGCGGAGCATGGGCAGGGGAAGGATGGAGACGGCGGGTTCGAGGCGGAGAGCTTCCTTCATGCTTTGGATGTTGTCGAACTGCATGAGGACGCGGACGCGGACGCCATGGTCGCGGAGGAAGCGGTCGATTTCGCGGCTGATGGGCAGGTCCTCGTCGAAGCCGATGAAGGAGGCGTCCTGGAGGTCCTGGACCTCGACGCGGCTGTGCGAGGCCAGCGGATGCTGGGGGTTGCAGGCGACGACCATGGGCTCGTGGCGCCACGGGAGGGCGGCGACTTCGCGCGTCGCTTCGGGGTAACTCACCAGGCCGATGTCGACGCGCTCATCGGCGACTGCCTGGTAGACCTTCTCCGGGCGAAGGTAATTGACCTCGAGCTGGGCGGCGGGCAGACGCCGGTAAAACTCGGATTCGAGGCGGGTCATCTCGCTGAGACCGACGGAGTAGATGGCGGCGACCCGGACGATGCCGCCGGCACCGTCCTTCAAGGCGTCCATCTGGGCCTGAAAATCGCGCTGGCGGCGCAGGACGTCCCGCGCAAAATCGTACATCAGATGGCCGGCGGGCATGACTTCCAGCGGACGGCGGGAGCGGTCGAGCAACTGCACCCCCAAGGACTTCTCCAACTCCTGGACGGCCTGGCTGGCTGCGGATTGGGTGACGCCGTGCTGACTCGCGCCTTTGCTGATGCTCCGGGCCTGCACAATGTCCTTGAACAACTGCAACTGCGAGAGATCCACGCGAGACATCTTATCATAAGCTACTCTGATGAATCAAGATGCACAAATTCATTTTGACTGATGGAGGATCTGCGCTTATACTAGGAGAACTCTCCGAAGAGACAGGACCAGGTACCCATGCAGCCAGACGAACTCTATCCCTATATACACGAGTCCCATCCGAACGGACTGCCCGCCCCCGCCGGACTGTACCATCCGAGCAATGAGCACGACGCATGCGGCATTGGGTTTGTAGTGAACATCGAAGGGAAGCGATCACACGACATTATTCAGAAGGGCATTCAGATTCTGTTGAATCTGACGCATCGCGGCGCGTGCGGCTGCGATCCGGAGACGGGGGACGGAGCGGGCGTGCTGATCCAGATCCCGCACGAGTTCTACGTGAGGGAGATGGCGCGGCTGGGTTTTGCGCTGCCGAATCCGGGGGAGTACGGCTCCGGCCTGGTGTTTCTACCGGTGGAGAAGCCGCAGCGGTTGCTGTGCGAAGGGATCATCGAGCGGATCATCCGGGAAGAGGGGCTGGAACTGATCGGCTGGCGTGACATGCCGGTGGACATCGAAGCCATTGGCCGGGTGGCGCGGGCGTCGCAACCATATATAGAGCAGGTGTTCGTGAAGCGCGGGGCGTCGATGGACCAGGACACCCTGGAGCGGAAGCTGTATGTGGTGCGGAAGCGGGCGGAGCGGGAGATCGCCTCGTCGGCGGAGATCGAAGAGCACGACAAGAGCTTCTTCTTTATCCCGTCGTTGTCGTCGCGCACGATCGTTTACAAGGGGCTGCTGCTGGCTCCGCAGATCCAGAAGTTCTTTGGGGACCTGGCGGACGAGGACAGCAGGAGTGCGCTGTGCATGGTGCACCAGCGGTTCTCGACCAATACGTTCCCGACCTGGCAGTTGGCGCATCCGTTCCGGTACATCTGCCACAACGGCGAGATCAACACGGTGCGGGGCAACGCTGCGTGGATGGCGGCGCGGCAACCGATCTTGGAGTCGCCGCTGTTTGGGCAGGACATCCGGAAGCTGATGCCGGTGATACAACCGCATGGTTCGGACTCGGCGAATCTGGACAACGTGGTGGAGCTTCTGACGCTGGCGGGGCGCTCGCTGCCGCACGTGATGGCGATGCTGATTCCGGAGGCGTGGGACGCGGATGCGACGATGCACCCGGACAAGCGCGCCTTCTATGAGTACCATGCATCGCTGATGGAGCCGTGGGACGGCCCGGCGGCAGTGGCGTTCACAGACGGCCGCATGATTGGAGCGACACTGGACCGCAACGGATTGCGGCCGGCGCGCTACATGGTGACGAAAGACGGGCTGCTGATCATGAGTTCGGAGACCGGCGTTCTGCCGGTGGTGCCGGAAAACGTGTCGTACAAGGGCCGGCTGCAGCCCGGCAAGATGCTGCTGGTGGACACGGTGGAAGGCCGCATCGTTCCGGACGAAGAGATCAAACGCTCACTGTGGGAGCGGCAGCCGTACGGCAAGTGGATCGAAGACCAGCAGATCAAGCTGAAGACGCTGCCGGAGCCGTCCCGAGTACATCAGGCCGACCATGAGACGGTGCTGCTGCGGCAGCGGTGCTTCGGGTATACGGAAGAAGAGCTGACCCGGATCCTGCTGCCGATGGCGGAGCACGGGCAGGAGGCGATCGGCTCCATGGGCACAGACACGCCGCTGGCGTGTCTTTCGGACAAGCCGCAGACGCTGTTCAACTACTTCAAGCAGCTCTTCGCGCAGGTGACGAACCCGCCGATCGACCCGATTCGGGAAGAGCTGGTGATGTCGCTGACGTCGTACCTGGGCACGGAGCGGAACATCCTGGCGGAGACGCCGCAGCACGCGCACACGTTGAAGCTGGAGCAGCCGATTCTGACGAACCGGGACCTGGAGAAGCTGCGGCGCGTGTCGATGGGAGATTTCCTGGCGACGACGATGCCGATGCTGTACCGCGTGGACGGCGGGCCGCAGGAGCTGGAACGGGCGCTCTCGGGCCTGTGCAAGCGGGCTTCGCTGGCGATCAAGCAGGGCTACACGGTGCTGATCCTGTCGGACCGGGGCATTGACGAAGAGTTGGCGCCGATTCCGTCGCTGCTGGCGCTGTCGGCGGTGCACAACCATCTGGTGAGGGAAGGGACGCGCACGCAGGTGTGTCTGATTCTGGAATCGGGCGAGCCGCGTGAGGTGATGCACTTCTGCCTGCTGATCGGCTACGGTGCTTCGGCGGTGAATCCATATCTGGCGATCGAGACGCTGGAGAACCTGGACCAGCGGGGGCTGCTGCCGAAGGGGCTGACGTTCGACACCGCGTTGAAGAACTTCAAGAAGTCGATCGATAAAGGGCTCTTGAAAGTCTTCTCGAAGATGGGCATTTCGACGCTACAGTCGTATCGGGGCGCGCAGGTGTTCGAGGCGATCGGGCTGTCGAGGGCGCTGGTGGATAAGTACTTCACGGGCACGGCGTCGCGGATCGAAGGCATCGGGCTGTCGGTGATCGCGGAGGAAGTCAGGCGCAAGCACGCGTTTGCGTTCACGCCCGTGGCGGACTCCGACACGGAGCTGGACATCGGCGGCGCGTACCACTACCGGGCGCGCGGCGAGTATCACCTGATCAACCCACTCACGGTTGCCAAGCTGCAGCATGCGGTGCGGGGCAAGAGCTACGCCAATTACCAGGAGTACGCGGACCACATCAACAAGCAGAGCCGGCAGCTCTGCACGCTGCGCGGGCTGATGGAGTTCCGGTGGGCCGCGGAGCCGCTGCCGATTGAGGAAGTGGAGCCGGCTTCGGAGATCGTGAAGCGCTTCGCGACGGGCGCGATGAGCTTCGGATCGATCTCGAAGGAGGCGCACGAGACTCTGGCGATCGCGATGAACAGGATGGGCGCGCGGTCGAATACGGGCGAAGGCGGCGAGGACGAGGAACGGTTTGTGCCGGCGGCGAACGGCGATTCGCGGCGGAGTGCGGTGAAGCAGGTGGCGTCGGGGCGCTTTGGCGTGACGACGAACTACCTCGTGAACGCCGATGAGCTGCAGATCAAAGTCGCGCAGGGCGCCAAGCCGGGCGAAGGCGGGCAGTTGCCGGGGCACAAGGTGGATGAGGTGATTGCGAGGGTGAGGCACTCGACGCCAGGCGTCGGGCTGATTTCGCCGCCGCCGCACCATGACATCTACTCGATTGAAGACCTGGCGCAGTTGATCTACGACCTGAAGAACGTCAATCCTTCGGCACGCATCTCGGTGAAGCTGGTGGCGGAGGTAGGCGTGGGCACGGTGGCGGCGGGCGTGGCGAAGGCGCATGCCGACGTGGTGCTGATTTCGGGTGACAACGGCGGTACGGGCGCGTCGCCGCTGACGTCGATCAAGCACGCGGGTTCGCCGTGGGAGTTGGGCCTGGCCGAGACGCAGCAGGTGCTGGTGATGAACGACCTGCGGTCGCGGATCCAGGTGCAGACGGACGGCAAGCTACAGACCGGCCGGGACGTGGCCATCGCGGCGCTGTTGGGCGCCGAAGAGTTCGGTTTCTCGACGATGCCGCTGATCGCGATGGGCTGCATCATGATGCGGAAGTGCCACCTGAATACCTGTCCGGTAGGCATTGCGACGCAGGATCCGGAGCTGCGGAAGAAGTTCAGCGGCTCTCCGGAGGACGTGATCAACTTCTTCTTCTTCGTGGCGGAGGAGTTGCGGCAGATCATGGCGAAGCTCGGGTTCCGCAAGGTGGAAGAGATGGTGGGCCGCGTGGACAAGCTGGAGATGCGGCTGGCGATCGACCACTGGAAGGCGCGGGGCATCGATCTGTCGTCGATCCTCTACAATCCGCCGGCTCCGTCGCGCGTGGCGCGGCGCTGCACGACGAAGCAGGATCACGGCATCGAGCAGGCGCTGGACTTCAAGCTGATCGACTACGCGCAGGAGGCGATTGAAGACGGCCAGCCGGTGTCGTTCAAGCTGGAGATCAGGAACGTGCACCGGACGGTGGGCGCGATGCTCTCCGGGGCGATTGCGAAGAAGTACGGCTCGAAGGGGCTGCCGGACGATACGATCTCGATTCAGTTCACGGGGTCGGCCGGACAGTCGTTCGGGGCGTTTCTGGCGCCGGGCGTTTCGCTGAGTCTGGAGGGCGATGCCAACGACTATGTGGGCAAGGGCCTTTCGGGCGGCAAGATTGTGGTGTACCCGCCGAAGGCGTCGAGCTTTGTGCCGGAGGACAACATCCTCATCGGCAACGTTGTGCTGTACGGCGCCACGTCGGGCATCGCGTTCTTCAACGGAATGGCCGGGGAGCGTTTTGCGGTGCGCAACTCCGGCGCGACGGCGGTCGTGGAAGGCGTGGGCGACCACGGCTGCGAGTACATGACGAAGGGGCTCGTCGTGGTGCTGGGCAAGACAGGCAAGAACTTCGCGGCCGGCATGTCGGGCGGTATCGCCTACGTGCTGGATGAGACGGGAGAGTTCCGGAGCCGGCTGTGCAATACGACCAGCGTAGACCTGGATCCGTTTACGGATCCGAAGGACGTGGACCTGGTGCGGGCGTTGATCGAACAGCACCTGGCGGCCACGGGTTCGCCGCGCGCGGCCTGGATTCTGAAGAACTGGTACGTGATGCTGCCGCACTTTGTGAAGGTGTTCCCGCACGAATTCAAGCGGGTTGCCGGAGTGCCGCGGTCGGCGGATATGCCGAGGATCACGCTGACCCGTCCGGTGGTGACGGAGGAGGTGTTCCGTGGTTAGGCGAGAGTTGTGCAAAGTTGGCACGAAAAACAGATCCTGGGAGGCTCCTCGTGGGTAAAGTCACCGGTTTCATGGAATTTCAGCGCGAAACGATTGGCCGGCGTCCGGTGGCGGAGCGCGTCAACGACTGGTTTGAGGTCTATCAGCCGCTGGCGGAAGAGCGCGTCACGCCGCAGGGCGCGCGGTGCATGGACTGCGGGATCCCTTTCTGCCACACAGGATGTCCGCTGAACAACCTGATTCCGGACTGGAACGATCTGGTCTACCGGGGCCGCTGGCAGACCGCGATTCGCGACCTGCACGCGACGAACAATTTCCCGGAGTTCACCTCGCGCATCTGCCCGGCTCCGTGCGAGGCGGCGTGCGTACTGGGGATCAATGAGCCGCCTGTGGCGATCAAGACGATCGAGCGCTCGATCATCGACCATGCCTGGTCAGAGGGCTGGATCCGGCCGGAGCCTCCGGCAGAGCGTTCGGGGAAGAAGGTGGCGGTGGTCGGCTCGGGGCCGGCCGGGCTGGCAGCGGCGCAGCAACTGGCGCGCATGGGCCATTTGGTGACGGTATTTGAGAAGGCGGACCGGGTGGGCGGACTGCTGCGCTACGGCATCCCGGACTTCAAGATGGAGAAGCACCACATCGACCGGCGCATGGAGCAGATGGAAGCCGAGGGTGTGACGTTCCGCACGAACGCGCATGTTGGGGTGAACGTCCCGGTGACAGAGCTGCGCAAAGAGTTCCATGCGATCCTGCTGGCCGGCGGTGCGGAACAGCCGCGCGACCTGCCGGCGCCGGGGCGGCACTTGAAAGGCATCTACTTCGCGATGGAGTACCTGCCGCAGAACAACAAGCGCAACGCGGGCGATACGATTCCCGAAGAGCTTTGGATTTCGGCGGCGGGCAAGAAGGTGATCATTATTGGAGGCGGCGACACTGGGGCGGATTGCCTGGGGACGTCGCACCGGCACAAAGCGGCGTCGATCCGGCAATTCGAGATCATGCCGCAGCCTCCGGCGGAACGGGCGGGTTCGACGCCCTGGCCGCTGTGGCCGCTGATGCTGCGCACGGAGACGTCGCACGAAGAGGGCGGCGAGCGCCACTGGGGCATTCTGACGACCGAGTTCATCGGGGACGCCCAAGGCAATCTGAAGGGCCTGAAGACCGTGAAAGTGAGTGCGCCGCCGAAGTTCGAGCCGATTGCGGGGACGGAGGAGACGTTTGAAGCGGACCTGGTGTTCCTGGCGATGGGATTCACGGGTCCGGTGAAGAACGGGATGATCGAACAACTGGGCGTGGATCTGGACCAGCGCGGAAACGTGAAGTCGGACGAGAACTACATGTCGTCGCTGCCGGGTGTGTTCGCGGCGGGAGACATGCGCCGCGGACAGTCGCTGGTGGTTTGGGCGATTGCCGAAGGCCGGAAGGCGGCTACGGCGATCCACAACTACCTGAAGCAGTAAGCGCGGCGGCACGAACCGCCGGCGGATTCGAGAGGGTGCAGCGCGCGGAGCGTTGCACCCTTTCTGTTTATGAACCGGTCAGGGTCCAGGAGCCGGCGGATTGAAAGGGCCAGGATGCGCCGGCGAGGTCGCCGGCGTAGACGTAGATCTGCTTTGAAGGGGAGCCGTCGATCAGGGAGAAGGCGGAGTAGAAGAGGATGTCGACGTCGAGCTGGATTTCGTTGGGAGAGGTGGAGGCGGAGGAGGTCAAGGCGCTGATGGCGCATTGGGAGTTGGTCTTGGCGTTCTGGGTGCCTATGATCATGCCGCCGAGGTAGGCGGTGGCGGAGTCGTTGGCCAGGGCCAGTATGCCGTATGCGGGGAAATAGGAGAAGAAGCAGGCGCGGTCCCAGTGGAGCGAGGAGCCGATGACGACGGAGATGATCTGGAGGTCGGAGGAGCCGTTGTCATCGCGGACGGTGAGGCGGAACTTCTGGCGCAGGCCCTGACCCGAGTTGGGTGAGAGGCCGGTGAGGATGGGGGGGGTGTTGCTCGAGGAGACCGTCCAATGGCCGGCGGGGGTCCAGCCGGTGGAGACATTGGAAACGTCGAAAGCCTCGGCGAAGATCCAGCGGGGGCTGCCCCCGCCGCCTCCGGAGGGCCGAATGGAGATGGCGAAGCTGAAGAGGACGGTGTTGCCGCGGTTCTCGATGCGGGCGGTGGAGAGCTCGAGGGAGCAGCTACCGCTCTGCAGCAGGGTGGCAGTCCCGGCAAAGCCGGAGGCGAGGGCGCTGCCGGTTTCATCCATCAGCCTAACGAGGCTCTGCGAAGGAGAAACCGCCAGGCGGCAGCCGGCGGGCCAATCGAGCGGGCTGCTGAAGATGAGAGTGAAGGAGCTGAGGCGGGCGTAGCCGTTGGGGTGGCTGGCCTCGGCGAGAAACTGCTGCGCGCTGGCGGAGACGTTGAGCTCGGTCACCTGGACGGTCTCCGGCCCCGCGCCTTCCAGGAGCTTGACGAGATAGCCGTCGAGACTTCCGCCGGCGGCAGTTTGGGGGCCGTCGGAGGTGGAAGGGAAGTCTGGGGAGGCGGTAGAGCCGCAGGTCCAGATGCGCGTTCCGGCGATGGCCAGGGAGGTGGCGGCATCGTCACCGGCGCCGCGGAGGTAACTGCTGAATTTCCAAGCGGTTCCGTCCGGACTGAGGGCGGCGGCCCAACTGTCGGCGGTAGAGCCTGGCGTGGCTTGAATGGCGGCGGTGGTCGGGAAATCCAGAGAGGTGGTGCTGCCGGTGGCCCAGATGGTGCCGTCCGGAGTGAGGGCGAGGGCAGAGACACCGTCCGCGCCCGATCCGCCGAGGAGGGTGCAGAAGGCGCGGGTTCCGGTGGAGAGATCCCATTGGCAAACGAACGCGTCTTTGCCGGCGCTCTTCATGGTTTGTGCGTAGCCTGGAGTGGCCGGGAAGTCGATAGAGGAGGTGAAGCCACCGGCGGTGAGCTTTCCGCGGAGGTCGAGAAAGATGGAGGTGACGCTATCCTCGCCCATGCCGGAGATGCCGAAGGCGGCGGTGAGGGCGGAGCCGGCAGCGTTCAACCGGACGGCGAAGCCATCCCGGAGACGCTGCTGGATGCCGCCCGGGAAGTCGGGCGATTCGGTATAGCCACCGAGCCAGAGCTGGCCATCGGGGGCGAGTTGGAGGGACTGCACGCCGTCCATGCCGCTGCCGCCGAGATAGGTCGAATAGACGAGCCGTTGGCCGGCGGCATCCAGTTTGACGACGAAGCCATCGATGGAGCCGCGCCAGCCGGTTTGGAGGGCGCCTGGGGTGGTGGCGAGGTCGAAAGAGGTGGTGTAGCCGGCGACATAGGCGGCGCCGGAGGCGTCGACGCGGATGGCAGTGGCGCCATCGATGCCGCTGCCGCCGAGCAGGGCGTTATAGACGACGTCGCCGGAAGGGGCGAGCTTGACGACGAAGGCGTCCTCCTGGCCGGAAGCGGGCATGCGCAGGCCGTTGCCGATCTGGGGAAGGTCAGTGGAGTTGGTGGTGCCCGCCATCCAAACGGTGCCCGCGCTGTCGACGGTGATGGCCTTGCCGGCGTCGTTCCCTGTTCCGCCGATGATGGTGCAATACAGGATGCGCGTTCCGCCGGGGGTGAGTTTCAGGATGAACGCATCGCGGCCGCGGCTGGCGGGTGGTCCGGTGCATCCGGCGAGCGATTCGGAGGCGGTCTCTCCGGTCAGGTAGAGAAAGCCGTCCTGGTCCGCGGCAATCGCGGTAATGGTGTCGTAGCCGGAGCCGCCGAAGCGGCCGGCGTAGCCGAGCCGGATCTGCGCGGAGACCGCCGAAGCGAGCAGAAGCGGCCAGAGCAGCCGGTTGAGCCAGCGGAAGCAGCCACCTACAGTATGCGTGTGCGACGTGTTGCCAGCCATTGCGATGAGAACTGCCGGAGCACCGGCGCGCGGATTGGCGCCGCTCACATAGTTAGTTGGTTTGGATCGGCTGAGCTCTCATGGGAAAGGGCGGCCTCAGAGCGATTCGATCAGTTGCCGGAGTTGGGTGCCGCGCGCGGTCCAGCGGGATTCGGCGGCCTGGCGGCGGCGGGCCTGCTCGAGGGCGGGATCGTCTTCCGCGAGCGCGGCCTGCAGTGAGGCGAGGAAGGACTGGGGGCTGCCGGCGCAATAGGAGAGCGGGCGATGGTCGGGATGATCGGGTTCCCAGGTAGTGATGACCGGGAGGCCGAAGTGGAAGTACTCGTAGATCTTGATCGGATCGGTGTAGTGGATCAGGCCGCTGCGGCGGAAAGGGATGACGGCGGCGCGCAAACTGCTTAAAAAATCAGGGAGTTGGGCGTGCGGCATCTCACCGGTGAATTCGACATTTTCGAGACCGCTGAAGCGATCCCGGAGTGAGGGCGGCGCGGCGCCCGCCAGGCGGAAGCGAACGCCGGGCAGGGCCTGCGCCGCGCCGGCGAGGAGATCGGCGTCGAACCAATCTTCACAGGCGCCGACGTAGCCGACGATGGGATCCGCCGGACGCGGGCCAAAGCTTTCGGGCCAGTTGGGGGCACCGTTTCTGATGAGGGCGGATCTGGTGCCGGGCGCGGAGAGGTGGGGTTCAAACTGGTCGCGCAGGCGCTGGGAGGAGAAGATGACTGCATCGGCGGCAGCCATCGAGGAGGTCTCGGCCTGGGCGATTTCGGGCGCCATGTTGCTGAAGCCGGGGAGCCAGTCGTGGCAGTCGTAGATATACCGGAGCGGCATCAGGTGGCGCAGTTTCTCCGCACTGGCAGACCAGGTGGGGAGGCTGACGACGGCCACCGCGCGGGAAGAGCCGGCACGAGTGAGGGCGGCGTGCACGGCAGCGGCGACTTCGTTCGATTCGTCCTGCTCCAGCAGCCGGTGGTGAAAGACGGGCTCGCTGGGCAATGCCGCATGGATCTCAAAGACTCCTCGCTGCAAGCGGGCCAGGCGGTGATGGCGCCCGCCGGCGGGCAGTTCCTCGTATTGGCGGCCAAGGTTCGGATTGACGAGGAAGCAGCGGAATCCCTGGCCGGCGAAGGCTTGGGCGAGTTGCTGTGTGCGCTGGGTGCGGACGTGCCAGTCCGTCATCGGAAAGAACACCAGATCGGGCTTGCCGGGCTCCTGTTCTTCGAGGCGAATCCTGTGTTCGCCTCCCAGTTCCTCAAAGGGATAGTGCCAGCAATGTTCGAAGGCAAGCGGGCGCGCGCCTTCCACGAGGCGGAAATAGATCAGGCGCAAGTAGTAGGGCCGCAGCCACTCCATCACGCGGCTGCCGACAGTCTGCCCTTTGCTTTCTCCCATAGTTGGCCAGAGTCCGTCCGGCCGATCGGACCGGATAGAGAGGACATCCCCATGATCATACGTCATCGGTTCGCCGGAGCATCCCCGGGGAGGGGGCGCGGCGTGCGATGCTGGCTCAGAGGTATCCGTGCCACGCGTTCTTCTCACTGGCCATCTTGGCCAACTCGCCACCGATTTTAAGTCCTTTCTCCCGTCGTCCGAACTCGTGCTGACTGAGCTGGAGGACCTCGACCTGTCCCACCGCGATGAGGTGCTGTCTTTCGTCTCATCCGTTCAGCCCGAACTGATTGTGAACTGCGCGGCCTACAACCGTGTAGACGAAGCTGAGAGCCGGCCGGAAGCAGCTTTCGCGGCAAATGCCTTCGGGCCGCGCAATCTGGCGCTGGCGGCAGAGGCGGTGGGCGCCACGCTGGTCCACTTCTCAACCGACTACGTCTTCGACGGCCCCCAGCGGCGGCCCTATGTAGAGGGGGATCTGCCATGTCCTCGTTCTGTCTATGGGGCGTCGAAGGTGGCCGGAGAGTTGTTGGTACGGGCTTCGTGTTCAAAATTCTTCATTTTCCGGGTGTGCGGACTCTACGGCTATGCCGGGAGCCGGGACAAGGGCTCCAACTTTGTCGAGACGATGCTTGGGTTGGGGGGGCAGGGCAAGGCGCTGAAGGTGGTGGACGACCAATTCCTGACGCCGACGCCCACGTTGGACATCGTGGAGGCGGTGCTGCCGGTGATCGAGTCGAAGAAGTACGGTTTGTACCACTTGACGTCGGAAGGGGCGTGCAGTTGGTATGAGTTTGCGCGGGCGATCTTTGAGGAGGCAGGGTTGGAAGTTGAGCTAAATCCAGTGTCTTCAGGGTATTACAAGACGGCGGCGCCGCGGCCGGCGTACTCTGTGCTGGAGAACGGGGCGTTGAAAGCGGGTGGATTTCCGGATCTGCCGCACTGGCGGGAGGGGTTGCGGCGGTACGTGCGGGGCCGTGCTGAGCACGGACGAGGCTAAAAAAAATCAGAAAAATGTTCCAGCCTCTTCCCAAACGAGTGAAAGCTTGCTATATTTAAAGCTCCACCACCCGCCAGGAGCGGGAGGGACTTTCCCCCATCCGCCCCCCTCCCGCTCCCCCAAGAAAACGGCCCCGGAAACGGGGCCTTTTTCGTTGTGGCGAAGACATAGGGATTCCCTTGACACCTGCCTATCAGTGGTATGCTGTGAATCGTGAAGCTGCTCCGCCTGCTGTTCGTTCCTTTAGTGCTGCTTCTGGTTTATAGTCCCGCGCTTCGTTCCTCGTCCGCGCAATCCTCACAGAAGAAGGCCACTTCCAGCGGCAAGACAGCCGCCAAGGGGGGCACGTCGAAGACTGCGCCCAAGAACTCGGCATCCCGCAAGGGTACGGCGAAGTCCTCAAAGTCGAAAGCCGCCGCAAGCCGGGCGCCGCAGACCCAGCGGCAGCCCGACGAGCAGAGGATCCGGGAGATCCAGTCGGCGCTGACGGCCAAAGGGTATCCAGTGGAGACCAATGGCGTATGGGGTCCAGAGTCCGTGGAAGCGCTGAAGAAGTTCCAGGAAGACCAGAACATCAACAATCTCAGCGGCAAAGGCAAGCTCGACTCGTTGACACTGATCGCCCTAGGCCTGGGTCCGCAGCGCGAAGGCGCGCCTGAATCCGCCCAACCCCCAGCGGCGACGGAAGGAAAACAACAATGATTATCGGCGTACCACGCGAAGTCAAAGACCACGAATCCAGGGTCGCACTCGTACCCCACGGCGTAACCGCGCTGGTGGAGGCGGGCCATCAAGTTGTTGTGCAAACCCGTGCCGGGAGCCTGAGTTCCATCACGGACGAAGAGTATCTGGAAGCGGGCGCGCGCGTCGTGCCGACGGCGGCCGACGTATGGAGTGCGGCCGACATCATCGCCAAGGTGAAGGAGCCGCAAGCATCGGAATACGGTTTCTTCCGGGATGGGCTGACGCTGTTCACCTATCTGCACCTGGCGCCGCTGCCGGAGTTGACGCAGAAGTTGATGGAAACGAAGGTGACGGGGATCGCGTACGAGACGATCCAGGAGAAGGACGGATCGCTACCGCTGCTGACGCCGATGAGCGAGGTGGCGGGCCGGATGGCGGTGCAGGTGGGTGCGCAGTATCTGGAAGCGCCGAACGGCGGTCGGGGTGTGTTGCTGGGCGGGATTCCGGGTGTGGCGCCCGCGAACGTGGTGGTGTTGGGCGGCGGCATCGTGGGTCACAACGCGGCCAAGATGGCGCACGGGTTGGGGGCGAATGTCACGATTATCGACAAGAACCTGAACCGGTTGCGCGAGTTGGACGACATCTACAACGGCGGTGTGATCACGCTGTCGTCGAACGACTGGACGCTGCGCGAGTCTTTGAAGCAGGCGGACCTGGTGATTGGCGCGGTGCTGATTCCGGGCGCGTCGGCGCCGAAGGTGGTGCGGCGGGACATGATTCCGCTGATGAAGCGCGGTTCGGTGATCGTGGACGTGGCGATCGACCAGGGCGGCTGCTGCGAGACGTCGCACGCGACGACGCACACGGATCCGATTTACTACGTGGACAACGTGCTGCACTACTGCGTGTCGAACATGCCGGCCGCGGTGCCGCACACGTCGACCTACGGGTTGAACAACGCGACGTTCCCCTTCCTGATGCAGTTGGCGAACAAAGGGCCGCACGCCGCCATCGCGGCCAATCCGGCGCTGGCGCTGGGCGTGAACACGTACAAGGGCAAGTGCACCTATCCGGCGGTGGCTGCTTCGCAGAATATTGAGTGCACGGAACTCTCCACTTTACTCTAATGTCTGAATCCAACTTTCCGGTGCTGGCCCGTCTTCGCGCGGGCCAGCCTGTTTTCGGCGCCACCATCACGACGCCCTCGGTGGAAGCGGCGGCGCAACTGGCATCGCTGGGCTTCCACTTCATCTGGGTGGAGATGGAGCACTCGCCCGTGACGCTGGAGACGCTGCGGCTGATCACACTGGCGGCCAAGGGGCGGCCGGCGCAGGTGTTCGCGCGAGTCCCGGTGAACGATTTGTGGACGGCGAAGCGCGTGCTGGACCAGGGAGTGAGCGGGGTGATCTTTCCGTTCACGACGACGCCGGAGCTGGCGGCGCGGGCGGCGGCGGCGACGCACTATCCACCCGTGGGCAAGCGCGGCTGCGGGGCGGGCGCGGCGACCCGGACCTGGCCCGAGGCGGGGAACTACTACGACTCGGCGGATGCGAGTGTCCTGACGGTGTGCGTGGTGGAAGAGGCGGCGGCGGTGGAGCGGATTGACGAGATTGCAGCGACGCCGGGCGTGGACGTGATCTTCATCGGGTCGTGGGATCTGTCGTTCTCGATGGGCTTCCGCGGGCGGCAGGACGAACCGGAGCTGCTGCGGGCGATTGAGAAGATCCGGGATGCCGCGTTACGCCACAAGAAGTTTCTAGGGCGTCCGGCGGCCACTCCGGAACTGGTGCGGGCGTACATGGAGCAGGGCTTCCTGTTCTTCCAATGCCCGACGGAAGTGGATCTGATGGCGCGCGGGGCGCAGGCGATGCTGGAGCCGCTGGGGATCCAGGGCGTGCCGCGGGACGAACGGTCGTTCGACTAGCCGCTAGAGACGGGGCGCTTTCTGGACGACATCCCAGGGTTCGACGTTGGCGCGTCGAGCCCAGGCTTCCCATAGAGACTTAAGCTCGGCGGCTTTGGCCGGCTGGGCGGCGGCGAGGTTGCGGGTTTCGGTGCGGTCGGCCTCGAGGTCGAAAAGTTCCCAGTCGCCGGGGTGTTTGCAGACGAGCTTCCACTTGCCGGCGCGGACAGCTTTGTTGCCTTCGTGCTCCCAATAGAGTTCGCGATCCACAGGCCTGGCGCCGCGGGCGGCGGGGAGGAGCGTGCGGCCTTCGAGCGGCTGGACGGGTTCACTGCCGCGTAGTTTCGGGTAGGCGGCTCCGGCGGCATCGAGACAGGTCGCCATGATGTCCATGAGCTGGCCGGGTTGGTGGGAGAGGCTGCCGGTCTTCTTGAGTTCCTTCGGCCAGCGGGCGATGAGAGGAGTGGCGATGCCGCCTTCGTGCACCCAGTGCTTGAACCGCCGGAAGGGGGTGTTGGAGGCATTGGCCCAGGACAGGCCGTAGCTCTGATAGGTGTCCGGGCCGCCAGGCATGAGTTCGGGGCGGTTGCCGGGGAAGACGGGGCGGCCGTCGGGCGTGGACTTGGGAATATGGAGCGCCGCGGCCTTGGGTCCGAGTTCTTCGGCGCAGCCGCCGTTGTCGGCCAGGAACAGGACCAGGGTGGTGTCGCCGGCGCCGGTCTCCGTGAGTTTCGAGAGGATCCGGCCCACATTCCGGTCCATGACGTCGATCTGGGCGGCGTAGACTTCCATGCGGCGCTGCTGCCAATCGCGGTGAGCGGCATCCGGCCAAGCCGGGGATTGAGTGTCGCGCGGAGAGAGCGGCCAGCGGGGATCGACGATGCCAAGCTTCTTCATGCGCGTGTGGCGTTCCAGGCGCAGGGCGTCCCAGCCTTCTTTGTAACGGCCGCGGTATCTGGCGGCGTCCGCCTCGCGGGCATGGAGGGGCCAGTGGGGCGAGGTGAAGGCGACGTAGAGAAAGAAGGGATCGGGCTGTTTGGAGAGCGAGTCGATGTGGTTGACTGCATTCTCGCCGATGGCGTCGGTGAGGTAGTAGTCGCCGTCGGGGCGGGGGATGGATTCGTGATCGCGGACGAGGGTGACGGGATCATAGTAGCTGGAGCCGCCGTGGATGATGCCGTAGTAGTGATCGAAACCGCGCTGTAGGGGCCAGTTATGTTTGGACTCATTGACGGGGGTAACGTGCCACTTGCCGGACATGGCGATGCGGTAGCCGGCGGTCTTGAGGGCTTCGGCGATGGTGACGCAACGGGGATTGAGATCGCCGCGGTAGCCGGGGAGTTGGCGTCCGGTGTCCACCATGTGGCCGACGCCGGCCTGGTGGGGATGGAGTCCGGTGAGGAGCGAGGCGCGGGTGGGGCAGCAGCGGGCGGTGTTGTAGAACTGGGTGAAGCGGACACCCTGGCGGGCCATGGAGTCGAGATTCGGGGTGGCGATCTCGCTGCCGTAACAGCCGAGGTCGCTGAAGCCCATGTCGTCGGCGAGCATGAGGATGATATTGGGGCGCTTGCGTTCCGGGGCAGCGAACGCAGAGGCCAGGGAGGTGGTGAAGTCCCGGCGCGTGAGGGTTGGCTGAGGCAACATCAACCGCTACGCTATCGTGAGCGATCCGCGGGCGCAACGCGGCTCATCTCCAATGCCACCGCGCGCCGGTTAGTTCTTTGCCGGCATTGGCGAGGGGAGGTCTTCGCGCTGGCAGGCGCGGGCGCCGACGCGGATGGTCTTCGGCGGGAGGATGGGTGTGGCGCTGCCGTCGAAAAACGCCTGACGGAGAGAGATCTCGTAGTCGCCTTCGGGGATTCCATCGAAGACGAAGCGGCCGTGGTCATCCGTGTCCATGACCCGCTCGAAGCTGCCGGCGGAGAGGTGTACGAAGTAGATGGGGTCGAAGTCGGGGTACGTTGGGTCCTTGGCGGGCGGCGGGGACTTTGGGGGAGTGGCTGTGCCGAAGATGCGGCCGGCGCGGTCGCCGTGCAGTTCGAGGCTGAGAAGGTATGGAAGCAGTTCCTTCGCCTCGGTGATGGAGCGCGTGGCGCTGCATGGTCCGGAAGACAGAGAGCCGTCGGGATCCGGGTTCGCGAATACGATATAAGTCTCGCCGGGGACGAACGAGGGGTTGGCGAGGCCGAAGTCGGTACGGACCACGACCTGCTCGCCGGTTGAGGCGCCCTGGTACCCCCGCAGCACCAGAAAAGTGGTGCGCTGGCCCCTGTCTCGCGCGGCAGTGAGTGCGGCTTCGAGTTCCTCCTGGTCCTTGGCGGCGGCGATTGCGCCTTCATCGGTACCGGCGAGGATCTCGGCATAGAGGGCGCGCAAGCGCTGGAATTGGTCTGGGGTGAGCGGCGGGGCTTCTTCGTCGCTGGAGGTGGGAATGATCTGCTTGATGCGCTCGGCGACAGATCCGAAACGGGTGGGTGGCGGGCTCATGGATTCGGCCACTCCCACAAAGACCACAGAATTGCCCCGGAGGCGTTCGCAGACATCGGCCACCGGAGGGCACTGATTGGCAGAGGCAACGTGCGGCAGCCCGGCAGCCAGGCAAAGGAAGGACATCCACTTTTGCAGGCGCATCACTCGCTAAGCTATCGTGAGAGTTCTCCCGAATTCAACCTTTGGTGCAACATGGCTCAGATTCACCCCCTTCGCGCTTTGCGCTATACGTCTCAGGCTGGCGATATGGGCCAGTTGGCGACGCTGCCTTACGACGTGATTCCGGCGGCCTTGGAAGAGGAGTACAAGGCGCGGAGCCCTTACAACTTCGCGCACCTGATTCTGCCACGAGGCGACTATGATGGCGCGGCGGCGAAGCTGCGGAACTGGAAGAGTGTGGGCGTGCTGGCGACGGACCAGGAAGACGCGGTGTTCGTGTACGAGCAGGTGTTCGCGGCGCCGGGGTCGGGCGAGGTGTTGACACGGCGGGGCTTCATCGCGCTAGGCGATACGGAAGACTACGGCACGACGGTGTTCCGGCACGAACGTACGATGAGCGGGCCGAAGGAAGACCGCTTCCGGCTACTTCAGGCGACGCGGGTCCAGTTCGATTCGATCTTCATGCTGTTTCCGGACCCGGCGGGCGACGTGGACGCGATGCTGGATGCGGTGTGCGCCGGGGCGCCGGGGCTGGAGTACCGCGACCACGAGGGCACGCGGCACAAACTGTGGCGCGTGGCCGATGCGGCGTGGATCGGCGCGCTGCAAGCCAAAATGGCGGAGCGCAAGCTGCTGATCGCCGACGGGCACCACCGCTATGAGACGGCGCTGCGCATGGGGCAGCCGCGCACGCTGATGACCTTCGTGAGCCTGCAATCCAAGGGGCTGCGGTGCTTTGCGACGCACCGCATCGTGCATTCGTTGAAAGAGTTCCAGCCGGAGGCGTTCCTGGCGAAGCTGCCGAACGTGGGGATGGGGGTGGATCCGCTGGTGTCGCCGGCGGGGTACGTGCGGTTCGGAGTGGCGATGGAGAACGGCGAGTATCATGCGGACGTGCCGGCGCCGGAGGGCGCGTTGAACGTGGCGGTGTTGCAGGAGCGGGTGCTCACGCCGCTGTTGGGGATCACGCCGGAGGTGGTGACGGCGGGGACGAACCTGGCGTATAAGAGGTCGCTCGAAGAGGCACTGGAGGAGGTTCGGAGCGGACGCGGGCAGATCGCGTTTCTGCTGGAGGACCTCGCGATCGACGGCATGGCGAAGGTGTCGTTCGCGGGTGAAGTTCTGCCTCAGAAGTCCACGTATTTTTACCCTAAACTCGGGTCGGGTCTCATCATGCTAGAACTGTAGGCGTGACTGACGCCTACACCTGTTATCGCAGCGGCTCGCCGGCGGATTGGACCCGCGCGCCGCGCTCTCCGCGTTTCGTAGACATGGTGAGTGGAGAGCCCTGCTTTTTCGACACCAGCGCGGCGGCGCTGTGGGACGACCATGCGCTGCACATCAAGTTCTGGAATGAGGAGCCGTTCGTGGAGGCGCACCTGACGGAGCGCGATTCGCTGGTGTTCCTGGAGAACGACGTGGAGGTCTTCATTGACGGCGGAGACTGCTACTACGAGTTCGAAGTGAACGCGCGGAACACGGTGTACGAGGTGTTCTTCATCTGGCAGGATGCGTTTGAGAAGTATGCCGCCGAGCCCGAGTTCGACGTGCTGAAGCGGAAGGGCCTGACGTTCGGCGGCGACTACGACCGCGCGGGGGAGACGTTCTGGCGGGGCACGCATCCGCGCGGGCTGCGCTGGGCGTTTCTCGATTGGGATTTCCCTGGGATGACATCTTCAGTGGAGGTGGATGGATACCTGAACGACCGGACGCGGGTGTCGCGCGGTTGGACGGCAACAGTGTCGCTGCCGTGGGCGGGGATGAAGCACCTGGCGAACGGGCGCAGCCTGCCGCCGAAGGAAGGCGACGAGTGGCGGATCTTCTTCGGACGCTTTGAGAAGCTGATGACGGCGGGCGTGGAGATGAGTCCGCATCCGGCCTGGTGCTGGACGAAGCACGGCGTCTACGACACGCACCGGCCGGAGTGCTGGACTCGCGTGGTGTTTTCGAATCGCACGGTGGAGAGTTTGCGGAAGTAGGAGTTGAAAATGCGCTTGGCGTGCCTGCTGGCAATGTGCGGCGTGTTGTCCGCGCAGGAGATGATGCTGAACCGGACGACGGCGATCGTGCTGGATCAGCGCGAGCCGGGGGCGGTACGCCGCGCGGCGCAGGATCTGGCGGCGGATTGGGAGAAGGTTTTCGGGGCGAAACCGCGCATGGTGGGCACGGTGGCGGAGGTCCAGGGGCCGGCGGTAATCGTGTCGTGCCAGTACAACCTGCCGCAGGGTGTGGCGCGGCCGGCGGCGGCGGAAGCGTTTCGGATCACGGCAGCGAAGCCGGGCGTGGCGCTGGCCGGGGCCGACATGCGGGGGACGATCTACGCGATCTACGAGTTCTCACGGCGCTACCTGGGCGTGGACCCGTTCCACTATTGGACCGATCACGCGCCGGCGAAGAAGACGGCGCTGCGGCTGGCAGCGTCGACAAATCTGCAGGTTCCGCCGCCGGTCTTCCGGTATCGCGGCTGGTTCATCAATGACGAGGACCTGCTGACGGGCTGGACGCCGGCCACGCCGGGCGGGACAGGGATCGCGCTGGAGACCTGGGATCACATCTTTGAAGCGCTGCTGCGGCTGCGGGGCAACATGGTGGTGCCGGGCACGTTCATCTTTTCGGACGAGCCGCAGGTGCGTGCGGCGGCCGAGCGCGGGCTCATCATCACGCAGCATCACATTGAAGTGCTGGGGACGAACACCTGGCGCTGGCCTACTGACCAGCCGTACTCTTTCGCGCAGCAGCCGCAGTTGCTGATCAATGCGTGGCGGAACTCCGTGCAAGGGTATCTGCCGCAGCAGGAGGTGATCTGGACGGTAGGCTACCGCGGGCGGCACGACCGGGCGTTCTGGGAAGACGACAAGAGCATTGCGCCCACGGATGAGGCGCGGGCGCAGGCGATCCGCGCGGCGATCGACAAGCAGATGGAACTGGTGCGGGCGGCACGGAAGTCGCCGTACTTTCTGATGAACGCGTGGATGGAGTCCGTGCCGTTTATCCGGAAGGGGCTGCTGAAGCTGCCGGAGGGCGTGACGCTGGTGTGGCCGGACAACGGGCACGGCGTGATCCGGGATGAAGGGACCATCGCGAAGGGGCAGGGCGTTTACTATCACACGGCGATGCACAACTCGCTGGCGAACCAGTTGACGGAGATGGTGCCGCTGGAGCGGATCGAGCGGGAGTTGGGGCGTGCGGCGCGCGTGGGAGCGACGGAGTACCTGCTGGTGAATGTCAGCGACGTACGGCCGTATCCCATGACGACGCGGGCCGTGATGGAGATCGGGGTGCGCGGCACGGATTGGAAGGCCGACGAGTACCTGGCGCGCTGGTGCAGGGAGGAGTTCGGAGAGAAGGCGGCAGAGGTGCTGCCGGATTACTATCAGGCTTACTTTTCGGCTCCGGGGCGGTATGGGAAGGCGGAGCACCAGACGCTGGCCGATAATGCCTATCACAACTTCGCGCGGATGCTGCTGGCAGGGCTGATGGAAGGCGACACGAAGCTGGCGGAGGCGTTGAAGCGGCGGCCGAACTGGGTTCCGTATCTGGATCTGGAGAATGCGGAGCGGTATACCAGCGAGGCGGCGGCGCGCTGGGCCGTGGCGGAGGATCTGGCCAGGAAGGCAGCGCCGCTGGTGCCTGCATCGCGGCGGCAGTTCTTTCAATCGCATGTGCAGACGCAGCTCGACATCCACCTGCATTCCAACGCGGCGCTACGGCTGACGGCGGAGGCCTGGGGGGACCGGGCCCACGCGGCGGAGAAGCTGGCACTGGCCGTAGAGGAGTTGAAGAAAGTGGTGGCTTCCATGAGGGCCTCCGAGTATGGACAGTGGGCCGGATTCTACAAGGATGACCGGTTTGTGGATGTGAAGAAGACGCTGGCGATGGCGGAGGCGGCGCTGGCGAAGGCGCAGGGCAAGCCGATGCCGGCGGGGGTGTCCTCGGCTCCGTACGTGGTGGACCCATACTTCTGGCTGAAGGAGTATCAGGACAAGCGCTGGGTGGACGTCTCCGCGCACTGATTCGCGATCGGCGGCTGCGGCGAAGAACGGACTGATGAGCGAAGGCTTTGGGCCGTGGCCTCCCGGCGCTACTTCCTGGCCGGAGCCGGGCGGGAGCGGCGTTCTGTTTCAGGCGGGACGATGTTGTTGGCCCGCATGTAGGTGATGAGGTTGCCGTAGTGGAGGGCGATGTGGTCGAGGAGGTGGAAGGCGTAGTAGGCGGCGGGGCGCTCTGAGGTGCCGCGTTTGATGGTCCGGGAGAGGCCCTCGTCGGTGAGGGTGGACAGAGCGGCGTCGCAGTATTCGAACGAGGCCTTGAGGGTGGGAATCACGTCCTTGCCGGCAGCCTTCTTTTCGGTGGCGCCCTGGTTGGGGTTGGCCTCGTTGTTCCTGAGCGGGGCGCAGATGGAGTAGTTGGCGTCGGCGATGTGCGCGAGCTGCTGGTGGAAGGTCATGACGCCTTCGGCGGGCTTGTAGGAGTAGACGGAGAGCGGCGCCTTTTCGGCGGCCTCCATGATGTTTTGGCGGATGGCGTCTACCTGGCCCTTGAGGGCGTTGACGGTGGTGGTCTGCGCGGAGCAGAGGGCGGCGCAGGCGAGGACGGGGAGAGTAAGTCTGGCCCAGGTCATGGAGACCAGCATCGCACGCGGGACGGGTAAACGGAGCTACATTGGACATTTGGACTTGGATCGATGAGTGCAACCGCGCAGGCAGTGATGAAGAGCTACGCTCGCGGGCCGGAATCGGCCGTGTGGAACAGGACGATCGGCGAGTTGCTGCTGGAGACGGCGGCCCGCAGCGGGACGAAGACGGCGCTGGTGTCGCGTCACCAGGGGCTGAGGTATTCCTGGCGGGAGTTGATAGCCGAGGCCAAGCGGGTGGGCGCCGGGCTGATCGCCCTGGGCATGAACCCGGGAGACCGGGTGGGCGTGTGGTCGACGAACTGCGCGGAGTGGGTTCTGCTTCAGTATGCGTGCGCGCTGACGGGCATCGTGCTGGTGAACGTAAATCCGGCGTACCGGTCGCACGAACTGCAGTATGTGCTGAAGAAGAGCCGTATCCGCTTGCTGTTTCTGCATGAACGGGACCAGCGGGCGGACTACCGGGCGATTCTGGGGCAGTCGTTGAAGGATGTGGAGTGCGAACTGGAACGGGCGCTGTACCTGGGCACCGCCGACTGGGAGGCGATGCTGCGGGCGGGGCACGGCTGGGAAGCCCCCGTTGTGATGGCCGGCGACGTGGCGAATATTCAGTACACGTCGGGGACCACGGGCTCGCCCAAGGGCGTGCTGCTGACGCACAGGAACCTGATCAACAACGGGCGGTTCATCGCGGAGCGGCTGCGGGCCACGGACGACGACAAGATCTGCATTCCGGTGCCGCTGTATCACTGCTTTGGCTGCGTGATCGGGACGATGGCGGCGGCGGTGTCGGGTGCGGCGATGCTATTGCCGGCGGCGACATTCGACGCGCGGAAGACGCTGGAAGCGGTCCACGCGGAGCGGGCGACGGCGTTGTATGGCGTGCCGACGATGTTCATCGCAGAACTGGCGCTGGAGGGGTTCGGACAGTATGACCTGACGAGCCTTCGCACGGGCGTCATGGCGGGCGCGCCGTGTCCCGTGGAGGTGATGCGGAAAGTGGTGGAGGAGATGCACTGCCACCAGATCACCATCTGCTACGGGCAGACGGAGAGCTCGCCGGTGAGCACGATGTCGAGCGTGGACGACTCCATCGAACTCCGCTGCACGACGGTGGGGCGGGCGATGCCGGCGACAGAGATCAAGATCGTCGATCCGGCCAGCGGCGAGACTCTGCCGTGCGGCCAGCAGGGCGAGTTGTGCTCCCGCGGCTACCTGGTGATGCAGGGCTACGACGCCGACGAGGAAGCCACGGCGAAGACAGTGGACGCCGAAGGGTGGCTGCACTCCGGCGATCTGGCCGTGATGCGGGAAGACGGCTGCTTCCGGATCACGGGCCGGTTGAAGGACATGATTGTGCGCGGTGGAGAGAATATCTACCCGCGCGAGATTGAAGAGTTCCTGCACGCGCACCCGAAGGTGGCCGACGTACACGTGGTGGGCATGCCGGATGCGAGGCTGGGAGAGACGGTGGTGGCCTGGGTGAAGCTGCAACCGGGGGAGACGGCGACCGAGGAGGAGCTTCGCCGGCACTGCGATGGGAGGATCGCGTACTTCAAAGTACCGGCGACCATCCGTTTTGTGGACGGGTTCCCGATGACTGTCACCGGGAAGGTGCAGAAGTTCCGGATCCGTGAGATGGAGCAGCAGTTGCGGGGGTGTTAGCGGAGCGCCTCGATGGCCTCGGCCAGCGGCGCGGCAGTGTCGCCCGAGACGGGCAGGATCAGAGCGAGGCGGGCGCTGGCGGCTTCCCGCAAAGGCGCGAGTACCTCTTCAGCGTGATGTTGCAGCGAGAAGGCGGGCAGCGCTCCGGCCGCGTTGACGGCGGCGCAGGCCGGGTGCAAGTGGCAGTCATGAGAAAGCAGCACGGTTTGGGGGCTGACGCCCTCCGCTTTGAGCCGCTCCAGTTGTGAAGCGAGTTCTTCTGGGGGGACTTGGCTGAGGTCGATCTCAAGATCGAAGGCGTCGCCCTGGCGGACGGCACGCAGATGACGGGCGGCATCGGCCGCCTCATCCGGATGGACGGTAAAGAGAGAGAAGAGGCGCGCGGTCTCTTCCGTGAGCGCACCGCCGAGGGTGTAGCCATCGCGGTAGCCGGCGCGGATGGCGGCCCAGACGGTCTGCCAGAAGAGAGAGGCGTCCGGAGCGATTCCGAGGGCCGCGAGATTGCGGCCTGTGGTTTTGAAGTGGGTGCGGTAGGTGCGGAACGCCGCCGGTCCGCTGAGGGCGGGCGCGGAGAGGACGGCGCGGACACTGGGGCGCAGGCCGTGGGCGCGGGGCAGAAAGACCTTGCCGAGAGAGTGGGCATAGGTCTCGATGGCAACGATGTCGGCGGGGCCGAACGGCACGGCGTTCACCACCGCCTCGAGGCCTCCTCCGGGGCGCACGCGGCCGATGAGCACCGGCTTGGCGAAGAACGAGGAGACCGGGGCGGTGGCCGGCGCGATGTGCAGCAGTAGAGGCTGCGAGCCGCCGAAAGCGAGCCCATCGACGGCCAGGTAGTAAGAGGAGGAGTGAACCGGATCGGTCTCCAGCGAGCCGAAGTAGGGGCGGACGGTGGTGAGTTCGAGGGCGCTGGCGCGCCCGGCCAGGCGATTGCGTGCGTCTTCGGTGAGCGGCCGCCCTTCCACCTGGTCGTGGATCAGCCCTGCGATCTGGGATGCCTCGCTGGGGCGGAGGGGCAGGTCAAAGGGTACCGGATTCACGTGGTGTCACCCCCTCAGAATCCGAGTTTCTGCAGATAGTCGCGGAACGGCCCCCCCAGGTCTTCGCGTTTCAGAGCGAACTCGACCGTGGCTTTGAGGAAGCCCAGTTTGTCGCCGGCGTCGAAGCGCTTGCCTTCGAACTTCACGCCGTAGATGGGGCGGGAGCGCAGGAGATGGCGGAGGCCGTCTGTGAGCTGGATTTCGCCGCCGCGTCCCGGGGGCGTCGCTTCGATGGCGGAAAAGACCTCGGGGGTGAGGATGTAGCGCCCGATGATGGCTAGGTTCGAGGGTGCCTCCTCGGCCTTGGGCTTTTCGACGAGGTCGTGGATCCGGAAGACATTGGAACCGTGGCCGGCGTGTTTCACAGGCTCCGCCGCGACGACGCCATAGGCGGAGATCGCCTCCCTGGGAACCTCCATGAGGGCCACCACGGGGCAGCCGTAGAACTCATAGACGTCGCCCAGTTGCTTCAGACACGGGACCTGCGAGTCGATGACGTCATCAGAGAGCACGGCGGCGAAAGGCTCAGGGCCGACCAGATCCTTGGCGCGCAGGATGGCGTGACCCAGTCCGAGCGCTTCCTTCTGGCGGACATAGGCGACATCGATCATCTCGCTGATCTGGCGGACCGCCTGCAGGGTCTCTGTCTTATGTTTCGATTCGAGCAGATGCTCGAGTTCGAACGAAACATCGAAGTGATCCTCGATGGAGGACTTGCCGCGGCCTGTGACAATGACGATATTGTGGATGCCGGAAGCGATGGCCTCTTCAATCGCGTACTGAATGAGGGGCTTGTCCACCAGCGGCAACATCTCCTTCGGCATTGCCTTGGTGGCCGGAAGGAACCTGGTACCCAACCCAGCGGCGGGAAACACCGCCTTGCGCACCTTTGGAGTCATGCAACCTATTGTAGACAAGGGCGGCCCGAATAGAGGCACAATGAGTTCGATGGCAGGCGATCCCAAGTACGAGATGGCATGGGAACTCTACCTGAGGGCGTGCCAGCTTCAGACGCAGGGCGACTACGAACTGGCAGCCGAGCTGTGCCGGCAATCTCTGCACCTCCACCCGACGGCGGAGGCGCACACGGCGCTGGCCTTCACTTACGACCAGCAGGGGCGCGGGGAAGATGCCCTGGCGGAGTGCCGGGCGGCGATCCGGCTGGACCCGGCGCTGGGCAATCCATACAACGACATGGGCGCCTACCTGATCGAGATGGGCCGTCCGGAGGAGGCGATTCCGTGGCTGGAGCAGGCCACCACGGCGCAGCGTTACTCCTGTTACCACTACCCCTGGTACAACCTGGGGCGCGCCTATCTGGCGCAGGAGTTGTTCGGCAAGGCGCGGGAGTGTTTCCAGCACGCGCTGGACATCGAGCCGGAATACGGTCCGGCGCAGGAGGCGCTACAGCAGGTCCGGCGCCTGCTGCAATGACCTAAACCGGCTCGAAATTACTGAAATTGCAGAGTTTTTTGGGCTTGTGCTATCCTCTGAGCAACTGGAGTCCGGCGCCTCCGTGGCCCGGCCAAGAAAGGGCTTCCAATATGGCTTACGTCATCGCTGAACCGTGCATTGGCACGAAAGATACCGCATGTGTCGACGCCTGTCCGGTCGACTGCATCCACCCCAAGAAGGACGAGCCGGCTCACGCTGAAGCGGAGCTGCTCTACATCGATCCGGTGGAGTGCATCGACTGCGGCGCGTGCGTGCCGGTGTGTCCGGTGAGCGCCATCTTCGCGCTGGACGATCTGCCCGAGAAGTGGTCGGACTTCGCGCAGAAGAACGCGGCGTTCTACGGCCGCTAGAGCTCTCCGAACCCCGTCAACTTGATTCGCGTATCATGGACCGCGGAGAGCACCCCGGGGTCCATGAGCGCCCGCAGTTCCTCCTCGCGGCTTTGCTTCAGGCGGGTGGGCGCGCTCTGTAATTCCTCTCCGTAGCGGCCCGGATGCACCATGAATTCCGTCACGCCTTCGGGTAGATGACGGAGGAGGTGGACCACATCTCCGGCGGTGAAGCGGCCGGTCACCTGAAATCCCCAGAAGGCATCGGTGTGCCGCAGTTGGTGGCGCCGGAGCGTCCGTTCAAAGCGCGCCGCCAGCATCCACAGCGCCCGGCTCACCACTCGCTTGTTCCAAGGCACGCCGGAAGTGTGCGGGAGCGCCAGGTCGAACGGGCGGCGCACCCATTTCACGCCGAACTCGGCGCAGACGCGAGCCAGGGCATCCAGAACGGGAGGCAGGATGTGAGTGTGCTTGTGCGCGTCGGCATGCGTGACGGGAATGCCCGTGGCGGCGATCTTTTCCATCTGCGCGCGCAGTTCGCGATAGATGTCGAGGCGACCCAGCGCCACGGCTTTCACCAGCTCTCCGGGCGTGCGGGGCAGCGGACGGCCGTCGACCAGCGACAGACCCTGCACGAGCACGAAGTGCACGCCAATGTCGAGTGTGGGGTGCAGGCGGGCGAGTTGCACAGCGTCGTCGAAGGCGGCGCCGTTGGCCATGAGGGTGGTGGAAGTGAGGATCCCGTGGAGGTGCGCCTGGACGATACCGGCATTCACATCGCGGGTGAAGCCGAAGTCATCGGCGTTGACCGTGAGCAGGCGCATCAGAAGAGCTTCAGTTGGATGGTGAGGAACTTCTTGGGGTTGGCGCGGAAGTCCTTCATCAGGGCGTTCATCTGCGCCGAAGTGGCGTTGATGTTGTCGTAGAGGGCCTGGTTGGTCATGAGCTGGCCGAGGGTGCCCTGGCCGGAGTTGACGCGGTCGATGGTCGCGTTGACGCGGTCGAGCGTGCCAACCATGCGCTTGTGCAGGGCTTCGTCCTTGAGGAGTTTGCCGGCGGTGCCTTTGCCGGCGTTGAGGTCGGCCAGCAGGGTGCGGAGTTCGCTGGAGGACTTGCGGAGGTCGTCGTAAAGCGCGGGGTCCTTCATGAGCTTGCCGGCGGTGCCTTCGCCTCTTTCGAGGCCGGTGGCGAGGGTGTCGAAGCGCTTGAGCGTGCGCTGGAGGTCGTTGTAGAGCGCCTCGTCGAAGATGAGGCGGCCCATGGTGCCCTTGCCTTCCTTGAGGGCGCCGGTGAGGACGGTAATGTCGGCGAGCGCGACGTTGACGCGGTTGTAGAGCTGCTCGTCGTAGATGAACTTGCCAATGCTGCCGTGGCCGGACTCGACCTGGGCGACGATCTTGTTGATGCGGGCCAGGATGGCCTGCATGGATTCAAGCAGCGGCATGGCGGACTGCACGACTTCGAGAAAGTCCTTTTCGTCCTTGGACTGGAGTGTGCCGCCGTCTTTAATGGGCTTGGCACTGCTGCCGCGGCGGATGTTGAGAAACTTGGCGCCGAGGACGTTTTCGGCGGAGAAGCCGATGATGGAGTCTTCGGGGATGTTGGCGAGCCACTTGGAGTCGATCTCCATGGTCATGCGGATGGCCCGGTCGTTGTCCTTATCGCCGGTCAGTTCCACGCGGGTGATCTTGCCGATGAGGATGCCGTTGAGGCGGACGCCGGAGCCGTCGGTCATCGCGGCCGAATCGAGCATGTAGGTGTAGAGCGTAGCCTTTTTCTCAAAGGGATTCTCGGCGCCGGTCATGAGGAAGATGAGGACCGCGAGCACCGACAGCGCGGCGATGGCCATGATGCCCACGCGCAACTGCGACCAGGCGACTTTGTGAGATGCGGGCATGACTCCTTCTCCTTAGCTTCCCATGAATGGCGGCAGCATATTCATCGGCTTGCGAACTTCGCGACGTAGGGTTCCGTGCATGTATCGAACTCTTCCGGCGAACCGAGGAAGACGATGCGTCCCTCCTTCAGGACAAGGTAGCGGGTATGGGTGGATTCCGTGGCCGGGACCAGGCGGTTGAGAGCGCGGTCGTGGCGGTAGCGGTGGAGAATTTCGCCATCCTGGTGCCGGTGCGTGGCCATGACGGTGGTGGCGCTGCGCAGGTCTCGGCCTTTGACGATGAGGGCCATGATGTTGTTGGCGGTGATCGGGTCCAGGCCGGCGGTGGGAGAGTCGTAGAGGAGCAGTTCAGGCTGCGTGGCGATGGCGCGCGCGATACCGACGCGCCGGCGCATGCCACCGGAAAGTTCGCTGGGAAATTTGTCGAGCGTGTGGCCGAGTTCGACGAAGTCGAGGGTGGTTTCGACTCGCGCGCGTGCCTGGGCAGGGGTGACGGTGAGCGGCTTCTGGTTCAGCAGTGGGTAGGAGACGTTCTCCTCGATGGTGAGCGAATCGAAGAGGCCGCCCTCCTGAAACAGAACGCCGATGCGGGCGCGCACATCAAACCACTCGTTTTCGCGGAGGTGGGTGACATCCTGGCCGAAAAGGAGGATTCGGCCGGCGGTTGGACGAAGCAGTCCGAGGCAGAGCTTGAGCAGCAGCGTCTTTCCGCTGCCGGCGGCGCCGTGAAGGACCAGCGCTTCGCCGCGGCGCAGTTCGAAGGTGATGCCGGTGAGTAACGGCTCCGTATCGAAGGCGAAAGAGACATCCTGGAATTCCAGTACTACGGGATGGGGGCCGGTGTCGCTCATGAGATCAGAGAGAGGTGAAGATCCGGCTGATGACGAAGGTGAGCACGACCACCCACACGGAGGCCACCACCACGGCCTGCGTGGTGGAGCGGCCGACACCCTGTGTTCCTCCGGTGGTCTGCATCCCGTAGTAGCAGCCTACCAGGGAGAGGACGATGGCGAAGGTGAAAGGTTTGATGAGGCCCTGTGCGATGTCGTTGTATTCGAGCGCGCGCCAGGCACTCTGCCAGTACTGGGTGCCCTGGGTGAGTTTGAGCATTCGGCAGGCGATGATATAGCCGCCGAAGAGGCCGAGGAAGTCGGCAATGACGGTGAGCAGAGGAAGGACGAAGGCGGTGGCGATGAGGCGCGGCTTGACGAGTTTGAGGATCGGGTCCGTGCCGAGGGCGCGCATGGCGTCGATCTGCTCGGTGACGGTCATGGAGCCGAGTTCGCTGGCCATGCCGGAGGCGTTGCGCCCGGCCACCATGAGGGCGGTGAGGACGGGTCCCATCTCACGCACCAGCGTAATGGCGACAATCATGCCCACCTGGCTGGTGGCGCCGTAGGTCTGCAACGCCCGGGACATCTGCAGTGCCATGACGGCGCCGCTGAAGAAGCCCGTGAGAATGACCACCGGCAGGCTGCCGATGCCGATGAGGTCCATCTGGATGAAGATGTCGTCCCAGTAGTAGGGCTTGCGCAGGATGCCGCGCAACGCCATCCCGGAGAGCCGGATGAAGTTCTGGAAGGTAAGAACGGGTCGCTTGAGAAGGTCCAGCAATCCTGAGAGATCCTCTCGTATTTCAAAGCTACCATAGAGGGCATGAAGGGCTTGACGGACATCGCCGGCATCCAGGTGGGCCACGCTTCGGACTACGAAGCGATCACGGGCTGCACGGCCATCCTCTGCGAGCGCGGCGCGGTGGCCGGCTACGATATTCGCGGCGGAGCCAGCGGCACGGAAGAGATGGACGTGATGAGTCCGTTCCACATCACCACGCAGGTGCACGCGGTGGTGCTGGCCGGCGGGAGTGCCTTCGGGTTGGAGGCGGCCAGCGGCGTGCGGCGGTTCCTGGAGCACAAGGGAATCGGATTCCCAACCGGCGCGGCAGTCGTGCCGATTGTGCCGTGCGCGATTCTGTACGACCTGGGGATTGGGAAGGCGAACGTGCGGCCGACGCGCGAGATGGGTGAAGCGGCGGCGGCCGCGGCGCACAATGGTCCGGTGGCGGAGGGCAATGTGGGTGCTGGAACCGGCGCCACGGTGGGCAAAGCGCTGGGGATGAGGAACGCGATGAAGGGTGGAGTGGGGACGTTCACTGTGGAGTTGGGCGGGGGCGTGTTGGTGTCGGCGCTGGTGGCTGTGAACGCGGCTGGCGATGTGCTGGACCCGAAAAGCGGCGCGATTGTGGCCGGCGCGCGGAAGGAGCCGGGGTCGAGGGAGTTCGCCAATTCGGGGGAGTGGATGAAGCGGCGCGGGGCGACGGGCGGGTTGCGGCGCAACACGACGCTGGCCGTGGTGGCGACTAACGCGAAGCTGAACAAGGTTGAGGCCACTCGGATGGCGCAGTTGAGTCATCATGGATTCGTGCGCGCGATTGCGCCGGTGCACACCTCGATGGACGGAGACCTGGCGATTGCGCTCAGCATGGGGGCAATGAGTGCGCCGCCGGACGCGTTGAACCTGGCCGCGGGTGAGGCTGTATCCGCGGCGATTGTCAGGGCGGTGCGGGCGGCGAAGACGCTGGGCGGAGTGCCCGGGCTGGCGGGTTAAAGGCCAAAGAGGTCGCGGGCGGAGAAAACCACCAGGGCCACAGTGAGGCCGATCATCACCACCACGCTGAGCCAGCCGACGATGTTGTAGAACGTGCTGTTCTTCCACTTCCTCATCAGCCGTTCCTTGTTGACGAGACGGATCATGAAAATGAGCACCAGTGGCAGCAGCGCGCCGTTGATTACCTGGCTGAGCAGGATCATCTTTACCAGCGGGAAGTTCGGGATCAGGATGACTCCGCCGCCGATGACGATGAGCAGCGTGAAGAGCCAGTAGAAGATCGGCGCTTCGCGGAAGCGGCGATTGACGCCGCTCTCGAAACCCAGGCCTTCACAAACCGTGTAGGCAGTGGAGAGCGGAAGGATACAGGCGGCGAACAGAGATGCGTTAAAAAGGCCGGCACAGAAAAGCAGGTAGGCGTACTGGCCGAACGGCTGCAGGCCGAGCGCTGCGTCGGTGGCGTCGGTGATGTCGCGGGGGCGGACGGAGTGGATCGCGCCGGCGCAGGCCACGATGATGAAGAACGCGATCACCGTCATCGCGATGCAGCCCACCACTACTTCAATGCGGCTTTCGGCGTATTCCTTCGCGCTGATGCCCTTCTCGACGACGGCGGCCTGCAGGTAGAACTGCATCCAGGGCGCCACGGAGGTGCCCACCATCCCGATGAGCATGGTGATGTAGCCGGGGTCGAGCATCAGCACCGGCTTTACGCTGTAGATGGCGGCCTCCTTCCAGTCCGGTTTCACCAGCACACCTGAGATGATGTAGCAGACATAGAGCGCCGTGGCGAACAGGAAGACCTTTTCGACGCGCGCATAGGTGCCTTTGACGATGAGGAACCAGACGCCCGCCGCGGCAAGCGGAACGCTGATGTAGCGGCTGACGTGGAAGAGCTCCAGGGAACTGGCCACGCCGGCGAAGTTGGCCATCACGTTGGTGAGGTTGGCGGCCACCAGCAGGGCCATCATGAAGAAAGTGGTCCGGAGGCCGAACTCTTCGCGGATAAGGTCGGAGAGCCCCTTGCCTGTCACCGCGCCCATGCGCGAGCACATCTCCTGGGTGACGACCAGGAGCAGCGTGATGGGGGCCAGGGTCCAGAGGGGCAGATAGCCGTAGCGCGCGCCGGCCTGGGAGTAGGTAAAGATGCCGCCCGCGTCGTTGTCCACCATGGCCGTGACGAAGCCCGGCCCGATGACGGCGAAAAAGACCAGGATGTGGTACTTGAGGCGCTTCAGCATTACTTCTGCCTCAAGCGGGAGATGATGTCGTCGGCCGTGACAATGCCGGCCAGGCGGTCCTCTTCATCGAGGACCGGCAGGGTCATGAGGTTGTATTTGTCGAACAGTTCGACGACGCGGGAGGAGTGTTCGGAAGCCGGGACATGGATGATCGGCTCTTCGACGGCGACGAGTTCGGAGAGTGTCTGGTTGGGCCGCGCGAGGAAAACACGAGCCACTGGCAGCGCGGCCTTCAGGCGGTCGTCGATGTCGGTGACGAAGATGGTGTTGGTGGTGTCGATCAGATCGGGGTTCTGGCGGAGCGCGTCAATGGCGTCGGCCACCGAGGCGTCTTCGTGCACGGCGACGAACTCCGTGTTCATCATGCCGCCGGCGGTGTCTTCGTCGTATTCAAGAAGCTCCTCGACATCGGCCTTGGGCTCGCTCTCCATCTCTTCGAGGATCTCCTCGGACGTCTCCTCTTCGAGTTCGCCCAGCACGTCGGCGGCTTCGTCGGGGTCCATCTCTTCCAGGATGTCGGCGGCCTTCTCGGTTTCGAGAGATTCGATGATCTGAGCCTGCATCTCGGGGTCCATCTCGGAGAGGGCTTCGGCTGCCACTTCCGTGTCGATGGCCTCGAAGATGGCTTCACGGTCTTCGTGGCTCAGTTCTTCGACGATATCGGCGAGGTCGGCCGGATGCATGTTCTCCAGGGCGGCCATGGAGATGTTCAGGCGCAGGCGGCGCTGGGGGTCGGGCTCGACGATGTTGCAGAGCTGCCAACTGATCGAGTTGGGCGGGATGTGCCGTTGCAGGCGGCGGATGAGGCGCCGCGGCATCCACCCTTGCAGGAGGCGCCGCAGGATACTGCGCACGCCGATGTCCACTTCCAGCACGTTCAGAACATCGCGGCCGCCTTCCCGCAGGATGTCGAAGGTGACGTCAGTGACTCTCACCACCTTCCGGCCGCGGGCGTCGATGATCTGCTGATCGAGGAGATCGCGCACCAGGCGGAGCATGTATTCGTCCTGGTGGTAAGGAACCAGTTGCTCGTCGCTCAGCGTGATGCCGTCGAGCGCAATCGTGGAGATCTGGTCGTATCGGACAGTGAGCCAGGAGTAGCCGCTGCCGCCGGCAATGAGGAAGCGATCGACGCGGAGAGGATGCACCACTGGCACCAGCACAGCGTCGTGGACGCGGCCGAGGAGCCGGTGCTTCAGATCATAGACCTTTAGCCCGAGAAGTTCGGTGAGATAGAGGATTTGTTCGGCCATCCGCCATCGCTGCCTCCAGGCTTCCTCTCCACTATCCACCACCGGGCAGGCGAGAGGCAAACTGGAAGTGCGGCTGCGTGCGGATGGCCTCTCAGGGGGTTAACGGGCGGGGGAGGGTAGGGTGAGGAGGACTTCCGCTTTCTCGCCGCGGCAGGCATCGATGAGGCGGACCACGTCACCGAAGGTGGCCGATGCCGGCGCGCGCAGCACGGCCTGAATCGCACTGCCCGGCGTCCCGGCGGCTCCGGTGTTCACTGCCAGCCCGACCGGCGGGACAGGCCGGCCTGACTCTGCCCGCGCATTCTGCGAGGTAAGCAGCAGCGGCCTGGAGAGGCCGGCCTGGCGCAGCGCTTCCAGCACCTTTGCCACCGCGGCGAACGCGGCTCGCGAGTCGGCCTTCACGAAAATGTTGGCGGTGCCCTTCAACTTGGACGCCAACTCTTCCGGTTGAACGGCCGTGACGTCCAGGTACACCTTCCCGGAGGCCGTTACAGCCACGACGCGGGCATCGTTCGCGTCCGCCTCGGGCAGCGGAACGGCGTTCCTTGTCACGGCCATCTCTACGCTCACGCCAGGCCGGAGCACCGGCGTGTGGGGAGAGACCTGGGCGGCGAGCGCGGCCGACATCGCCAGCGATAGGACAAACGTATTGCATAGGGCTTTCATGGCATTCCTTCCTTTCTGTTGCGGCCTCTGATCTGCGGCCGCGTCAGGCGCTGGGCGCATCGCCTGGGTTCGTGATTTTGGAGAGCGCGCTGGTACCGATCATCCCGCCCAGACCCATGGTCTCCACGGCCGAGGACGGAACAATCACCATGGAGCCCTTCTCCTTGATCGCCTCATAGAGCATGTTCATCGCCCGCAGGTGCAGCGCGACGGGATTGTCCTTGTACTGCACTGAAGCCGCGGCGAACTTCTCCGCGATCTCGGTCTCGGCAGTGCCCAGAATGATGCGCGCGTGGCGTTCCCGCTGGGCCTGCGCCTCGCGGCTCATGGCGTCTTCCAGGCCTTGCGGGATCTGCACGTCGCGGATCTCCACGCTCTGCACGGTAACCCCCCACGGGTTGGTCTTGACGTCGAGGATCTTCTGCAACTCGTGGCCCAGCGCGTCGCGGTCCGTCAGCATCTCCGTCAGCAGATGCCGGCCGATGGACTCCCGCAGCGCCGTCTGCGCGCTCAGCGAGATGGCGTCTTCGAAGGCCTGGACCTCCAGGATGCACTTCTCGGCGTTCCACACCACCCAGAAGACGATCGCATCGACGTACACCGGCACGGCGTCGCGCGTGAGCGTGGACTCCGCCTTCACGTCGGTGACGCGCACGCGCTGATCCACATAGCTGCTGAGCTGGTCCACCACCGGAATGATGGTGAAGATGCCCGGACCCTTCAGGCCCTGATACTTGCCCAGGCGCAGAATCGCCACTTTCTCCCACTGGTTCGCCACCTTGATGGCATTCAGAAGGTAGACAGCGAGCAGCGTGCCCGGAATCATCGGCCACGGCGAGCGGAACAGCGCGCTCACTCCGGCCGAAGCCAGCATCACCATGACGCAGGTCAGCGCGCCGATGCCGCTGACGGTGTTGCTCCTTGCCGCGCTGAAAACCTCGGGAACCAGCAGATTCTTCTTGGGGAACATACGACTATCTCCTTGCGGCCCGCTGGGCCATCAATTCAACCAACTCCGTCCCGGCCGCGGCCACGGCCGCGCTGCCTGTTTGCAGCAACTGCGCGGTGCACACCGCCAGGGTGACCCAGGCGGCAATCACGATCACTGCTTTCAAGATCACGGCAACATCTCCTTCAGCCGCTCCACCAACTCCTGCAGCGAGATGCCCTCGGCCCCGGCCTTGGACGCGCACTCGGCCGCCAGGCGGCTCAGACGCTCCTGTCGCAACGCGTCGTCCTGCTCCACTTTTTGCGGCGTGACAAACGTCCCCGAGCCCTGCTGCGTGGTGAGAATCCCGCGGATCTCCAACTCGCGATAGGCGCGCATCACCGTGTTCGGGTTAATGGCGAGATCCACCGCCACCTGCCGGACCGTCGGAAGTTGCTGCCCGCCCGTCAGCGTGCCGGAGGCGATGGCAAGCTGCACCCGATCAATCAACTGCCGGTAAACCGGAACGCCGCTGGAGAGATCCAGGCGGAATTCGAAGGGCGCTTCCCGGTTTGGCTTTGCTGACATCATCTAGTTAACTAGTGTACTAGTTTATTAGAACAATTCCAGAGAATTGTTTGCTATCTTTTGATGGGCACCCTGGAGTGGCGGCTTCCGCTCGGCGCTGGCGCTGAGCGGGAGCATAGAATGAATGCATGAGCCAGGAAGCTGTTTTAGTGCCGCGGCCAGTGCCGCAGGTTGAGACGAAGTTCCGGAAGATTGTTACGGAGATTCCGGTGCCTGCTTCGTTGGAGACACTGCATAAGCTCGAGCAGTACGAGTTGCGTGCCATGGGCGGGCAGCCGCCGGTGGTGTGGGACCGCGCCGAGGGGTTCCAGGTCTATGACGCCTGGGGCAACTGCTGGCTGGACTGGTCCTCCGGCGTTTTGATCACCAATGCCGGCCATGGGCGGCAGGAGATTGTCGATGCCATCGTGAAGCAGGCCCAGCACGGGCTGCTCACCAACTACTGTTTCCCCTCGGCGATTCGTGCCCAACTGGCCGAGCGGCTGGTTTCGTTGACGCCGGAGCCGCTGAAGAAGATCTTCATCCTCACCACCGGTTCGGAAACCGTGGAGTTCGCCATCAAGGTAGCGCGGACGCACGGGCAGAAGGTGGGCGGACGTGGCAAAAACGTGGTGGTTTCCTTCGAAAAAGCCTTCCACGGCCGCACCTTGGGTTCGCAGCAGGTGGGCGGCATCCCGGTGCTGAAGGAATGGATCGGGAACCTCGACCCGGGCTTCGTGCAGGTGCCCTTCCCGGACGGCTATTGGACGGCGGACACCAGCTTTGACCTCTTCGAAAGGACATTGTCTGAGAAGGGCGTGGCGCCCAGCCAGGTATGCGGCGTGGTCATGGAGACCTACCAGGGCGGCACGGCCTCGTTCGCGCCGGTGGAATACGTCAAGATGCTGCGTAAGTGGTGCGACGGCCATCAGGCACTGCTGGTGTTTGACGAAGTGCAGGCCGGCTTCGGCCGCACGGGTAAACTGTGGGGCTACGAGCACTACGGCGTTTTGCCGGACCTCACCACTTGGGGCAAGGGCATCTCCAGTTCGCTGCCGATCTCTGCCATCGTCGGCCGGCCGGAGCTGATGGACCTGCACGCGCCCGGCACCGCCTCCTCCACCCACACCGGCAATCCCATCTGCTGCGCTGCGGCGCTGGCGAACGTGGACCTGATCCTGAAAGAAGACCTGGCGGCCAACGCGGCGCGCGTCGGCGCGGTGCTGATGGACGGGCTGCGGCGCATCCAAAGCCATTACAAACAGGCCGGCTTCCTGGCCGGCAAGGGCCTGGTGGCGGGCCTGGCGTGCGTGGATCCCGTGCACGGCCAGCCGGACGGCAAACTGGCCCACGACATCGTCTACCGTGCGATGGAAAAGGGCCTGCTCATGTTCAACCCCGTGGGTCCGCAGGGCTGCACCATCAAGATCGCGCCGCCTCTCACCATCACTGCCGAAGCGGTGGAAGAGGGCTGCCAGGTGCTGGAGGAGAGCTTCGCCGAGGTGCTGGCGGAGCGCGTGGGACGCTAAGGAGATCCAATGCGCACGTTCATGATTGGGGGCGGCATGATCGCCCACGACCAGATTCTGCCTTCGCTCTACCAGTTGAAGCGTCTCGGCCGCATCGAAGGGATCGAGATCTGCGACCGGCGCAAGGAATCGCTCGACGCGCTGCTCAACGCCGCGCTGCTGAACGAGGCCTTTCCCGACCAGACCTTCGGCCAGCGCCTGGAGCCCTATGAAGAGTGCCTCGCCGGTCTGCCGGCGAGGCAGCTCGCCATCGTGGCGCTGCCCGACGCGCTGCACTACAAGGCGGTGATGGCCGCTCTCCGGGCCGATCAGCACGTGCTGTGCGTGAAGCCGCTGGTGCTCACCGTGGCGCAGGCCGAGGAGATCGAACACGAGGCCCGCGACCGCGGTCTGCTGGTGGGCGTCGAATATCACAAGCGCTTCGATGACCGCTCCCTCATGGCCCGCCGCCGCTACCGCGCCGGCCTGTTCGGCGAGTTCAAGCTGGGCACCGCCAGCCTGCTGGAGAAGTGGTACTACCGCTACTCGAACTTCCAGAACTGGTTCACCTGTGAGGCCACCGACGCCTTTACTTACATCGGCTGCCACTACGTGGACCTGGTCGCCTTCATCACCGGCCTTCTCCCCGTGGAGATCTCCGTCTATGGCATGAAGGACCGCTTTCCCAACGGCAACGAAGGCTGGCTGTGGACCGACGCGCGCGTCATCTGGTCCAACGGCGCCTGCCTGAATGTGCAGAACGCCTTGGGCTTCCCTGACGCCGCGCCGGGCACCAACACCCAGGGCCTGAACATGTACTGTTCCAACGGCGAAACCGGCGCCTGGATCAACCACGACGACCAATACCGCGGCATGCAGTACTGCTTCACCCGCCACCCCGGGGGCGACGGCGCCAACGTCTATAATGAGCCGTCGCCGGACTACTTCCAATACGTCAACGTGGGTGGCCCAGGCCTCACGCCCGTGGGCTACGGCTATCGTTCCGTCTCCTACATCGTGGAGCGGGCTCTGGAACTGCAGGGCCTCGGCCTGGAGGAACGCCGCGCCAAGCTGAAGGAGTTTGACGACGCCGGCGTCATGGCCACGCCCGCCAACTCCCGGTACAACGAGGCGGTGGTGGAAGCGGCGCGGAAATCGGTGCTCGACGGTGGGCGCCCCATGAAGATCGCCTGAAACTCTCGCAACCGAAAGCGGGCGCGGCGAATCCATGAAGGCATACAGTTCCTTTCTGGATTCCCGCCCCCGCCCATGCGCCTTCTGTTTACCATCACTGTTTCTTCCGCGCTCGCCGGAGCACAGACGCTTCCTGCGTCCGGGGTGATTGTGGACCAGGTGGGGCGCGCCATCCGCCAGGTAGTGGCCACCGCCGGCGCCGCGCAGGCCGGCAGCGCCAAAGTCCGCGAGTTCGATCTCGCCGCGGCTTCGCCCGACGGCCGCAACGCACTGGTGGTCCGCCGGGATTCGCTCTATGTCGTGCGCCGCCTCGATGGCGTGCTGCCCGTATGGCGCGAGATGGCGGACAAGATCGATGTCTCCCGCGCCGTGTGGAGCGAGAACTCCGATGCCGCGGCGGTCATCGACAAAGAAAAGAACCGCCTGGAACTCTGGGCCGGCATGGGGCACGAACCAAAGCGCAAAGGCGCGGTGGACCTCACCTCCATGAATGGAATGGATGAGCGCATCGTCAGCGTGGCCGTGGACAACGAGGCGCGCTACGCGTTCATGTCCACCCAGGGCAAGGAGTCTGGAACGCTCTATCTCGTGAAGCCGGGGCAGGAGCCGCTCATGGTGATGCCCCTGGGACGGGCCGGTGTGCTCGGGCTCGCCGGAGGCGCGCTCTATGTCGCCGACCGCGGGCGCAACGAAGTGCTGAAGATGACCAACTGGGAAGGGATGCCGAACGTGACGGCCCTGGCCTCCGCCGGGCAGGGCGTGTCGGACCCGGTCGGCTTCGCGGTGGACCCGGAAAGGCGGCTGCTCTACGTCGCCAGCGGCGGCACTCGCCAAGTGCTCACCATCGACACGCGCTCCATGGCCGTGAAAGAGGCGCTGGAGTTGGATTTCACTCCCACCCGGCTGGAGCGCATCGGCGCCGGTTCGCTATTCGCGTTGAACGGCCTCGAATCCGGCGCGCCGCTGTTGGACACGCGCGCCGCGCATGCCGCGCTCGTGCCTGTCAATCCGCCTTCCGCGGACTAGGCTTTCCACTCCGCCGCAAGCACCGTGCTGGCCGTCGGCCGCACGATCTCCACCACTACCTTCACTGGCTTCGTTTCGGCAAACTCCGCCGCGGCGTCAAAGTGCCCGCCGGGCGGCAGCGTCGGCACCGCCACCAGCTTCTGCTCCATCGGCAGGCCGCCGAAGCCATAGAGCGTGAACCGCAGGTGATAGCCGGCCAGTGTGTGGCAAGGAATCGTTGAGCGCGTCTTCAGCGCGGCCTGCCAGCGCTGGCCGGTGCGCGTCAGCGTGAGCGTCTCCACCGGACTCGACTCCCGCCGCAGAACGTCATAGCTCGGCTTGCGGTTGCCGTACAGGTCCACCACGCCGTGTACGCGCTGCCGGAAGATGCCCAGCCCCTTGTCGCCCATGTGCGTGCGGTAGTCGTTGTAGCAGAAGAAGATCAGGCCCCCGACATTGGGCTCTGCGCGGTAGACCGCGTTGTGAGACTTGAGAATCTCGATGCGGCGCTCGTCGCTGGTGGGATTCTTCGGATCGCACTCGCACAGGCCGTATTCGCTGATGACGATCGGCTTGTTAGGGTACTTGGCGCGGATCTTTGCCAACGACTCTCGCACACTCTCCGCCGTGCCCTTGTACCAGCTCTCGTAGTATTCGTTCCATTCGAGGAAGTCCATCTCCCCCGCGACGTCGTCATCCGTGTGACTGTGCAGGGTGTTGGACGCGTAGGAGAGCGGCCGGGACGAATCCAGCTTGCGCGCCTCGCGGAACATCGCCTGCGCGAACTTCTTCGCCGGCGGATTCTGGCCGCTGATCTCGTTGCACAGGCCCCACGCGAAGACGCACGGGTGGTTGCGGTTCTGGCTGATCAGTTCGCGCAGTTGCGCCAGGCCGTTGTTGAGAATCGCCTCGGAGGGCTCGCTCTGCATGCCTTTGAAGGTGCCCGGGCCCCAGGTGGGCACTTCGAGCTGAATCAACATGCCGTTGCGGTCGCACCAGTCCAGCAGCCGCCGGTCCTGCATCCAGTGCACGCGCGTGAAGACGCAGTTCAGCTCCTTCATGTCGCGGTGGTCGTGTTCGATCCAGGGGAGCGGTTCCGCCATGCCGTACTGCGGATGGCTCCCCGCCATGCGTTCCACGCCCATCAGCCAAACGCGCTCTCCGTTCAGGTAGAACGCCGGGCCGCGCACCTCAAACTTGCGGATGCCGAACGTCTCCTCCATGGCGTGCGTGCCGGCACTCACCCGCAGGCGGTAGAGCTGCGGGTGATCGAAGTGCCAAAGTTTGGGGTGCAGGATGTGGGCGTTCGGGAGCGCCACGGTCTCCGTCTGGCCGCCCGGGATCTCGGTGGCGGTAGCGTTTTTCGCCACCAGCAGCCCCGATGCTTCCTCGTAGACTTCGGCTTCCAGGACGAAACGGGCGGTCCTGCCGCCGCGGTTGCAGACCACGGCACGCATGGCTGCCTCGGCGCGGCCGGAGGCGAGGTCCGGCGTGGCGTCGATCTCCAAGCGCTCGATGAAGAGAGTAGGCGTCACGTGCAGCCAGACAGGCCGGTAGATGCCGCCGTCCGGCGTCCAGTCGTAACTGTTGTTGCGCGGCAGCATCGCGTCGTCGAAAGAGTTGTCCACTTCGACAGTCAGCGTGCTGGGGCCCTCGTAATCGAGCAGTGAGGAGATGTCCAGGGCAAACGCCGTATAGCCTTTCCCGATATGTTCACCGGCGGAGCGGCCATTGACGAAAACGCGCGCCGAGTGGAACACGCTCTCAAACTCAACGCGGACCGCGCCCTGCTTCCAGGACGGAAGGGCCACAATCCGGCGCCGGTACCACGCCTTGCCGAGATGTGAGGCGCATTCCGGCTCCGTTTGCCACGTGTGCGGCACGGTCACCGTGCGCCACGACTTCTGATCGAGCGAGAACTCCCATTCGCCGTTCAGCGAAATCGTCCTGCGGTCAAGAGCGGATTCCGGTGCTGCCGCCCGTGCCCTGCCCTTGACAGCGGCGAAACCGGCGGCTGTTCCAAAGAAGGAGCGTCTGGAACCGTAAGGCATAGTAAGAGGCTAGCAGGTCCGAAATCCCCGCTAGTCCGCGGAACTGCTTTACTGGAGTAAGTTCCACGGAGATCCATACCATGACCATCCCCAAGACGATGAAAGCGCTCGTGAAAAGCAAGGCCGAGCCGGGACTGTGGCTGGAGGAGATTCCTGTCCCAACCATCGGCATCAACGACGTGCTGATCCGCGTGGAGAAAGCAGCTATCTGCGGCACGGACGTTCACATCTGGAAGTGGGACGAATGGGCGCAGAAGACCATCCCGGTGCCCATGGCCGTGGGGCATGAGTTCGTCGGGCGCATCGTCGCAGTGGGCTCCAACGTCAACGACTTCTTTCCCGGCGACGTGGTGAGCGCCGAAGGCCATGTGGTCTGCGGCCGCTGCCGCAACTGTCTGGCCGGCCGCCGCCACCTCTGTGCGCACACCCAAGGCGTAGGCGTGAACCGCCCCGGCTGCTTCGCCGAGTACATCTCCGTGCCGATGACCAATCTCTGGAAGCACTCCAGCAAGATTCCGCTCGACGTGGCCAGCATCTTCGATCCCTTCGGCAACGCCGTACACACCGCCTTGAGCTTTCCCGTGCTGGGCGAAGACGTGCTCATCACCGGCGCCGGGCCCATCGGCCTGATGGCCGCGGCCGTAGTGCGCCACGCCGGCGCGCGCCACGTGGTGATCACCGACGTGAACCCCGCGCGCCTCAAGCTGGCGGAGCAGTTCGGCGTTACCAGGGCCGTCAACGTCAGCACCTCATCGTTGGCCGAAGCGCAGAAAGAACTCGGCATGAAAGAAGGTTTCGACGTCGGCCTGGAGATGTCCGGCAGCCCGGCGGCCTTCCGCGACATGGTGGCCAACATGTGCCACGGCGGCAAGATCGCCATGCTCGGCATTCAGCCGAAAGACTCGCTCATCGACTGGAACACCGTCATCTTCTCCATGCTCACCATCAAGGGCATCTACGGCCGCGAGATGTACGAGACCTGGTACATGATGACTGTCATGCTACAGTCAGGCCTCGACATCTCGCCCGTCATCACGCACCGCTTCCACTACACGGATTTCCGCAAAGGCTTCGAAGCGATGATTGCCGGCGATGCGGCGAAGGTCGTGATGGACTGGACCGAGTAAGCCGGCCTAGTCGCGCCAGCGGCCGCGGGCCTTGTGGTGGCCGTAGGCGTGGCCGCGCGGCGGAGGGCCGGGGCGGTAGGAATAGACCGGCACGGGCGGCGCTACATAACGCGGCTCGGCATAGCCGTAACCATACACCGCGGGGGCAGGCACGCCAAACCGTGTGCAGACGCGATCCCAGGACGGATGGCGGCGGTAGTAATCCACCACCACCGCGGGCCGGATGCGCGCATGGCGCGCCACTACGAAGACCCGCGGCACCTCATACGCCGGGACATAGCGCTCCACATAAACAACTTCCCGCGGAGCATACCCGTAGTACGGCGGCGTGCCGATATTCACGTTGATGCCCCAATCGGCGAATGCCGCCGGGGCTGCCATTACTGCCACTGCTACCAGGAGAGTTGTTCGCATGGCTCGTTGCTCCTGCTCTCGGAGACGCGAGCGAACACTGTTCCGGTTTCGTGAAATGTGCGGCCGCGAAACCTTAGCCTCGCAGCTTGCGCAGCGCCGGCAGCACGTCGCCGATCGCCACGGCCTCTGAGCCCGGCTGGCCGAGTCCGAAATAGAGCTTGCGGTACAGCGCGAACAGCTTCTCGTAGACCGCTGCTTCAGCCGGGTCGGGCTCGATCACCTGGTAGCTGGGGCAGAGCCGGTCCTGCGCCTCTTCCACTGTCTTGAAGGCGCCGGCGGCCATGAACGCGAAGATCGCCGAGCCGAGGCTGGTCACTTCCTGCGCAGGCACCAGCACGGGCTTGTTGAAGACGTTGGCGTAGACGCGGTTTAGCGTGGGGTTCTTCTGCGGGATGCCGCCGCCGTTGATCACGCGGTTGATCGTGACGCCGTGCTCGGCCATGCGTTCCAGAATGATGCGCGTGTGGAAGGCGGTGCCTTCGATGGCCGCGAAGAGTTCGTCGGAGGCAGTGGTGGTGAGTGTCCAGCCCAGCGTCACGCCGCCGAGTTCGGGGTTCACCAGCACGGTGCGGTCGCCGTTATCCCAGGAGAAGCGCAACAGGCCGGAGGAGCCGGCCTTGCATTGGTCGAGCCCTTCGGAGAGCTTCGCCACCGTTGTGCCCGCGCGGCGCGCGATGGCTTCGAAGATGTCGCCCACCGCCGACAGCCCGGCTTCGATGCCGAAGTAATCGGGGTGGATGGAGCCCTTCACCACGCCGCACACGCCCGGGATCAGGCCCACTTCCCTGGCGATCGCCATCATGCAGGTGGAGGTGCCCACCACGTTCACCACGTCGCCTTCGCGGATGCCGGCGCCGATCGCGTCCCAATGCGCGTCGAACGCGCCCACGGGGATCGGGATGCCGGCCTTCAGGCCAAGCTTCTCCGCCCATTCGGGAGAGAGGTGGCCGGCAATCTGGTTCGACGTCTCATAGCGGCCGTCCAGCTTCGGCCGGACCCCGGCCAGCAGCGGGTCCACCTGCGTGAGGAACTCCTCCGGCGGCAGTCCGCCCAGCGATTCGTTCCACATCCACTTGTGGCCCATGGCGCAGATGCTGCGCGGTGCTTCGGCCGGGTTCGTGATGCCGCACAGCGCCGCGGCCACCAGGTCGCAGTGCTCCATGGCCGTCACCATGCTGGAGCGCTTTTCGGGATTGTTCCGCAGCCAGTGCAGGAGTTTGGAGAAGCCCCACTCGGAGGAGTAGACGCCGCCGCACCAGTTCAGCGCTTCCAGCGACGTTGCCCTCGCCTTGGCCGTGATTTCCGCCGCTTCGTTCTTGGCTCTGTGGTCGCACCAGAGGTAGTAGTCGTCGATGGGCGTGAGGCCCGCGGCCAGCGGGATCACTGTCGAGCCGGTGGTATCCAGCGCCAGGGCCGCCACGGCGCTACCATCGATGCCGGCCACTTTCAATGCGTCGCGCATGGCGGCGGCCAGGGCGGTCATGTGGTCTGAATGGCTTTGGGTGGCGTGATCCGGATCTTCGCGCTTCCGCTTCACCGGGTACTCGGCGGACGCCGCGCCAAGGCGGCCCTTCCCGCTATCGAACAATGAGACACGGACGCTCTGCGTCCCGAAATCGACACCAGCGACGACTGACATGATCGCGCCTACCTCCTGTGAAAAGGGCATCTTATCGCATACGCTGGTAGTAGGGTTAACCACGTTGAACATGCTCATCGAATCGCTCCGCCAACAGGTGTTGGAGGCCAACCTGGAAATCGTTCGCCGCGGCCTCGTGCTGTATACTTTCGGAAATGCCAGCGGGTATTCGCCGGAGGATGGGCTGGTTGCGATCAAGCCGAGTGGGGTCCCATTTGAGAAGCTCCGCCCCGAAGACATGGTGGTGACGGACCTGGATGGGAAGATCGTGGACGGAACCTTGCGGCCCTCCTCCGATCTCGCCACGCACCTCGAGATCTACCGCAACTTCCCGTGCGTGTTGGGCGTGGTGCACACCCACTCCGGCCATGCCACGGCTTTCGCGCAGGCCAAAATGGAGATCCCCTGCCTCGGGACCACCCATGCGGATTACTTCTACGGCAGCGTGCCGCTCACCGCGCCGCTCACCGAAGCCGAAATCGCTTCTGAGTACGAGCTGAACACCGGCAAGGCCATTGTGCGGCGCTTTGAAGGCATCGATCCGCTCACCCGTCCGGGCGTGCTGGTCTCCTCGCACGGACCTTTCGCCTGGGGCGCTTCGCCCGCCAAGGCCGCCATGAACGCCGTGCTGCTGGAAGAAATCGCGCGCATCGCCTCCATCACGCTCAGCCTCAACCCCCAGGCGCAGGCCATCGGCAAGGCGCTGCACGACGAGCACTTTCTCCGCAAGCACGGCCCCGGCGCTTCTTATGGTCAGGGCTGACGTCTACCAGAAGACGACCTGCAGGATCACGAATACCACGCCAACCACCGTGGCCCAGAAGCCCGGCCTCTGCCACAGCGCCAGCTCGTGCTCGTGCGGCACCTCCGTGCAGCCGTAGACCAGGCCCTGCAGTTCTGATTCAGGCTTCGGCTTCGTCATCAGGCTGACGATTACCGTCACGAAGAAGCACACCAGCCACGACCACAGTGCGCGGTACATATTCTCCGCCATGTCCTTGGCGTTCGATGAGAGCGCGATGTACTTCAGCGCCGACGGATCGGCCTTCACCCACGCCCACATGGCGATGGAAGAGAGTGTCCCCGTGAGCAGGCCCCAGAAGCCGCCCTGCGGCGTGGCCCGCTTCCACAACATGCCCAGCAGCACCGTGCCGAACAGCGGCGCGATGAAGAAGCTGAACAGCGCCTGGACGTAATCCATGATGGACTTGAACTCCATCACCAGGTAGGCTGTGCCGATGGAGACCAGCACGCCCAGCACCGTGCACCAGCGGCCCATGGCGACGTAGTGCGCGTCCGTGGCGTCCTTCTTCATGAACGCGCGGTAGATATCGTAGGTCCACACCGTGGCGAAGGCGCTCACGTTGCCCGCCATGCCGCTCATGAAGCCGGCGATCAGCGCCGTGATGCCCAGGCCCAGCAGGCCCGGTCCGCAGTAGCGCGCCAGCATGATCGGCAGCACTTCGTTATAGGAGTGGCCCCCGTTGGCCAGAGCGGCGCCTTCGCCGGTGAGCTTCATCGGCAGCACCGCCAGCGCCAGCAGCCCCGGCAGGATGACGATGAACGGCACCATCATCTTGAACGCCGCGCCGATGATCGGCGCCATCTTGGCGGCGCGCATGTCCTTGGCTGCCAGTACGCGCTGCACCACGAGAAAGTCCGTGGTCCAGTAGCCGAATGAGATCACCCAGCCCAGGCCCAGCACGATGCCGGTCCAGTGGATGCCCATCGGGTTGTCCGTGAAACTGCCCATGGTCGACCACAGGTGCGTGTAGTCCTGCCCGGCCCAGTTCTGCTGGATCTTGGCCACCATGCCGTCCCAGCCGCCCGCTTCCACCAGACCCACGATCGGAATCACCAGGGCGCCCACCCAGATCAGAATGAACTGCAGCACTTCGTTGAAGATGGCTGAGCGCAGCCCGCCCAGAGCCACGTAGATCGCCACCGTGATCGACGAGACCCAGATGGAGAAGTTGATGTCCCAGCCCAGTACCACTTTCATCACCAGCGCCATCGAGTACATGTTGATGCCGCTCATCAGCACCGTCATGAAGCCGAACGTGATGGCCGACAGCGCGCGCGACGGTTCGCCGAAGCGAAGTTGCAGGTAGCCCGGCACCGAGTGCGTCTTGGAGATGTAATAGAACGGCATCATCACAATGCCGAGGAAGAGCATCGCCGGGATGGCGCCCACCCAATACCAGTGCGTGGCCAGGATGCCGTATTGATACGCCGCCGCCGCCCAGCCCATCAGTTCCAGCGAACCGAGGTTCGCCGACAGGAAGCTGAGGCCGGCGATCCACATGGTCATCTCGCGGCCGGCCAGGAAGAAGTCTTCGCCGGTTCCGGACTTGCCCTTGAGATAGAAACCGATGGCAAGAACCATGGCGAAGTAGACCACGATGATGGCGATATCGACCCCGCCCAATGAGATGAGTTTGTTGGCAGCGCTGGTCATAGACGATTCAAGATCGTATCAATGTTAGGCCTTACATGCCACCGGAAAGGGCATTTTTGAATCGTTTCGTGCCACTTTCGCGCATGCCGTCTACACTGGAGGTGGATATGACCTTCGATCCGGCAGAAGTGGCGCGCGGCACGTTCCTGATCACCGCCACGCTGTTTCCCATCGTGAACCCGCTGGGCGGGGCGCCCATCTTCCTCAGCCTGACCGGCAACCACCCCACCAGCGTGCAGCGGGCGCTGGCGCGGCGCATCGCGGTGAACAGTTTCCTGCTGCTGATGGGCTCGCTTTTCATCGGTGCGCACGTCCTCAACTTCTTCGGTATCTCGTTGCCGGCAGTGCAGTTAGGCGGCGGACTGGTGGTGGCCTCGGCGGGCTGGGCGCTGCTGAACCAGCCGGACCGCAAGAACCAGGACCGCGAAACCGCCGGTGATGCCGACATCCTGACCCACGCTTTTTACCCCTACACGCTGCCGTTGACGGTGGGCCCCGGCTCGATTTCAGTAGCGATCACGCTGGGCGCGAACCTGCCGAAGGAGATCGACTCCGCAAACATGTTCTCCGCCGAAGCGCTGGTGGCTTCGACGTTGGGATCATTGGCCGTTTGTGTATTGATCTGGCTCTGTTACGCTTCGGCGGAGCGGATGGGCCGCGCGCTGGGTCCGACGGGAACCAGCGTCCTGCTGCGCCTGTCGAGCTTCATCCTGTTCTGCATTGGTGTGCAGATCACTTGGAACGGCGTGGCGGGATTGTTGCGCCACGGGCGGTAGCGGCTACTGGTTGAGGAACTCGGGGATGCGGGTGTTGAGGGTGCCGGCTTCGCAGCCGGGCGCCTGGTGGCCGCAGATGCCGGTGAGTTTGACGACGGGCCAGCCCGCGCTGGCGGCCAGGGTGAGGGCGGGTTCTGGGTTTACCATATGGTCTTCGGTGGCGACGATGGTGAGGACGCGGGCGCGCACGGCGGCGCCGGCGGATTCGAAGGAACCCTGGAAGCGGCGCGTGATGTCGTGCGCCATCATGGCGCGGAGCTGCGCGGCATAGTCGAGCGGGCTGATTCCGCTTTGAGAGTCGGCTTGCTGTTTGGCCATGAATTCAGAGAAGGAAGAGGCCGGGCGATTCGTGGTGAGCCAATGCGGAGTATGGAGCGCGAACTCGTGCATGGCGCGGACGGCCGGCATGGCGGAGCGGGGATCGCCGCCGGCCTTTTGAACGGCTTCGATGGTGCCGAGTTCGGCCTGCCAGAGGAGCAGGTCGGCCATGGTGAGTTTGGGAGAGCCGACGATGGGAATGGCGAGTTTCACGAACTCGGGATGGGCGGTAATCCACTCGTAAGTCTGCATGCCGCCCATGGAGATGCCCATGACGGCATGGAGGCGCGGGAGTTTGAGGGTCTCGGTGGCGAGGCGATATTGAGAGGCGACCATGTCACCGATGGTGATGGCGGGGAACTCGCCTGTGGACTGCGAGGGCGAACAACTGACGCCATTGCCGAGGGCATCCACCGTGATGACGAAGAACCGCGAGGAGTCCACCATCTTGCCGGGGCCGATGAAGCCGTCGAGGTTCTCCGACCGGCCGCCGAACCAGGTGGGAAAGAGAATGGCGTTGGATCGCTCCGCGTTGAGCGTGCCGTAGGTGCGGTAGCCCACCCTGCAAAGTGGGAGGGTCTGTCCGCCGGCGAGCTTGAGATCGCGCAGTTCGGCGAACCGCAGGGCCGGTTGAGCCCACAGGGTGGCGGAGAGCAGGGCCAGGGACAACAACTTCATGTTGTTGAATTTACTATGAGACGGTAGCGCCGCGGATGGCCGCGCGAGGAGAAGCGACCAGCGCGGGCAGGAGCGGCGCCTGGCGGGAGGCCGGTTTCGGCGGTAGAACCGGATCGAGGGGCGAAGCGTGCGCGGTGCCTAGAACCACACTCGTGAGGAAGAGGGCTGTGCCGGCGAGGAACAGCAGCGCCGCTTCGACGTGCTCCGTGCCATGCAGCAATCCAAACGGACGCCTGGAGCGGCGGACGGGCGTGCCCATGGTGCGTGGTTCTCTGAGGATCGTCTCCACCGTCACGGGGCCATCCTCGCGCGTGCGCGCCGTGAGAAGCCAGCGGGATGAGCGGGGCAGAAGGCCGGCCGCGAGTTTGTGCGGCACAAGGCGGCCGGTTCCCAACTGTTCGCGGGTCAATCCGCGGGAGACGGGCAGGGCCGGGGCTACCAGATAGTTGGGGGAGATCCTCTCGGAGAGGGGTTCGTGCAGGAAGTAGCCGCTCAAGGGTGAGGGCCGGATGCATCCGCTCAAAGGCGCTGCGACGGAAGAGGAGATTGAGAAGAGCACGAGAGGCAGGAGCGCCATGGAGGGGCGGGCTATGGGGAAGCGAGAACCGCGGCGGGACTCGGGTCGCTGGGCCGGCGCAGGGCTGCGCCGCCAGGACTGAGAGACACGGTGAAACACCTGTAGATACCGTACTTTCAGCTAGTTAGGATGTGGTCTTACGCAATGATAGTGGCGCGCGGGTACTAGTTCTCTCATGTGGCGAACGATAGTACCGGATTAACGCGGGGTAAAGAAAAGGCCCCAGCCGTTGGGCTGGGGCCAGAGACGGGAGTGGATCCCGGTCTAGTTAGAAGTTGAGCCGCAACGAGAGTTGGATCTGGCGGCTGGCGCCGAGGCCGACATCCTTGGTGACGGTGGAGTTGGCGATGCCGAAGGTGCCGCCGGCGGCGGAGAGGGTGTAGGGCTGGCCGGGCTGGAGGTTTCCGGCCGCGGTGCCCAGGGCGTTGTTGAATCGCGCCGGGGGATTGGCGAAGTTGGCGCGATTGAAGACGTTGTAGATTTCGGAGCGGAACTCGAGGTTGAAGCGCTCTGAGATGCGGAACTTCTTCTGGAGGGTGAGGTCCGTTTGGACCAGGCCGGGGCCGTGCAGGGCCCAGCGTCCGAGATTGCCGAACTGTCCGGGGGCAGGGGTGGAAAACGCGGCCGGGTTGAGGATAAAGCGCCGGTCGCTGGTTTCGAGGAACGGGTTGACGCCGGCGACGACGTTGGGGCGGCGATTGTTGCGGAAGGCTCCGCCGTAGGGATTGTTGATCACGGGAATGGTGACGATCTGGCTACCCGAGAGGATGGGGGCGTTGACATAGGCGCCGTTGCGGGTGTCGAGGTAGGCGATGTCGTTGCGGGCGATGGTGACATCGATGGGAAGGCCGGTGCGGGCGTTGACGACGCCGCCGGCCTGCCAGCCGCCGAGCAGTGCTTCGGTGACAGGGTGAGCGTCGGACATGTACGAGCGGCCCTTTCCGAAGGGAAGTTCGTAGAGCGCGGTGGCGTTCATGGAGTGGCGCACGTCGAAGGCGTTATTGCCGCGGTCAGCTTCGAAATTGAAGGGGTTCTGGGCGGTTTGGGCTTCATTGGAGCCGCCGGTGTTGCCCAGAGAGTGGCCATACGTCCACTGGCCGCCGAGGGTGAGGCCCTTGGAGAAGCGGCGCTGGACGGAGGTTTGGAGGGAATCGTAGTGGTCTGTGCCACCGCTGGTCTTGTAGTCCATTTGGCCGTACCTGCTGCCCATCTCGAGGATGGCGCTGCCGGCGCCGGTGGTGGGGTTCATGGAGACGCCAACGATGCCGTTGGCCCAGGAGCGCAAGAAGAGGTTGCGGCCCTGGCTGCCGACGTAGGCCACGGTGAGGACGGTTCCGCCGCCGAACTGCTGCTGGATGGAGGCGGTGTAGGAGAGGATCTTCTCGGGCAGCGTGTAGCCGGGGGCGTAGGCGCGCGGGGTGAAGCCGGAGAGGTTGTTGGGGTCAACGCCGGCGATGATCTTCTGGCTGTCGACGGGGAAGGCGGCGTTGGTGAGGGTGACTGTGACGCGATCGGAGTCGATCGGCTGCACCTGGTCTTCGGTCTGGCCGGGGCCGTAGAAGTAGCCGCCGCCGATGCGGAAGACGGTTTTGCTGTTGAAGCGGGTGGGCGACCAGGAGAGGCCGAGGCGCGGTCCGAAGTTGGTTTTGGAGGACTGATACCAGGGGCCCTTCGTCAGCCCCTGGCCGACGAGGAAGAGGGTGTAGAGATCGTTGGCCTCGCGCAGGACGGAATAGTATTCGTAGCGCAGGCCGTAGTTGAGGGTGAGATTGGGGCGGATGCGCCATTCGTCCTGAGCGTAGAAGATGGAGTAGCTCTGCTTGAGTTGGCGATTGGTGGCGATGCCGTTGTGGAGCGGGTTCGGAGCGCTGACGTCGCCCAGGACCTGCACCTGCGAGGGGGTGTTGGCGAGCAGGGCGGAGATGTTGCCGTAGGTGTAGGTGGTGCCGCCGAGGCGGTCGGTATAGAGGCGGATGGGGCGCCATTCACCGCCGAACTTGAGGCTGTGGTTGCCCTTCAGGATGGAGAGGTTGTCGATGAAGGAGATGGTGTAGTTGGTGTAGGGCTGGGCGCGGCCGTTCTGGGAGCTGTTGGAGCGGATGAGGCCGCCGAGCGTGGAAGCGCCGGCGCTGGCGCCCTGGCCGCCGACGCCCGGGATGGCAACCGTGCCGGTGTAGCTGACGGAGATGGCGGAGATGTCGATGCCGTTGACGCCGGGGGCGACACCATTGATCCGGGTTTTGGCGCCGTTGAAGCCGAACTTGGTCTCGTTGACGATGTTGCCGGAGTAGACCTGCTGGAGGCTGATCATGGCGTTTTGCGGAACGGCGCTGACGCGCTGGAAGCTGCCGGAGACATCGAGTGGGCTGGTGATGGTACCCTGATCGCGGTTGTAGCGGGTGCTGAGATTGAGTTTCGAATTGATGGCGTAGTCGAAGCGGACGGATCCGAAGTACTCGTCGAGGGCCGTGCTGGCGTTGAGGCTGGCGATGTCGAGGTCTGGATTGGAGGAGGGCTGCTGGCCGACGGGGTAGGCGTCGAGCAGGGGCTTGATGGAGGCCACGGCGCGGGAGCGGGCCGAGAGGCTGGGGACGGTGGAGATGAGATTAATGCCGGCGCGCTGGCGCAGGGCTTCGAAGTTGGCGAAAAAGAAGGCCTTATCCTTCTTGATGGGGCCGCCGAGAGAGGCGCCGAACTGGTTGAGGCGGAGAGGGGATTTGGTGGAGTCGAAAAAGTTGCGGGCGTCCAGGGAGTTGTTGCGGAGGTACTCGAAGACGGAGCCGTGGAAGTCGTTGGAGCCGGATTTGGTAACGACCGTGATCTGGCCGCCGGTGCCGGTGCCGTATTCGGCGGGATAGTTGGAGGACTCGACGCGGAACTCCTGGACGTTTTCGAGGCTGGACTGGAGGCGGAAGCCAGTGGAGGTTTCGCCGTTGAGGTTGCCCGGGGAGGCGTCGATGATGGAGGAGGCCTCGACGCCGTCAAAACGGACGGCGTTCTGCTGGTTGGCGCGGCCGGAGAAGCGAATATTGTCGTAGCTGCCGCCGCCGGCGGTCTGAGCGCCCGGGGCCATTAGATAGAGTTGCGAGAGTTGCCGTCCGTTGAGAGGCATGTTTGCGACCTCGCGCTCATTAATGTTGGCGCCTACGCGGGCGGAGCTTACGTCGATGACCACCAGGTCGCCGGCGGAGACCGACACGGACTGCTGGACTTGGGCGGGGGAGAGAGTGAGGGCGAGGACGCGTTCCTGGCCGACGGTGAGGGGGATGTGGGTGTACTCGGTGTTGGCCATGCCCGGGGCGCTGGCCGTTACGGTGTAGGTAGAGGGGGAAACGTTAGTGAAGGTGTAGGCGCCCTGGGGGTTGGCGGCGAGTTCGCGGGTGGCGCCGGTCTTTTCGTTGAGGAGTTTGACGACTGCGCCGGGGATGACGGCGCCGGTCTGGTCGACGACGATGCCCGTGAGGCGGGAGGCGTCACCTTGAGCAAAGAGAACGCTGGCCGATAGGGCCAGGCAAGCGAGAAGCTTCATGTTCTCAGATTCACGTCGAAGGGTTACAGAGCGAAGAATTCACCGTGAATCTTGCGTCACGATTGTATGTTTTGTATTTTCAGGAGGTTAGTGGCATCGGAGCGGTCCCGGGCGGGCGAGGCCGCCAGTGAAAGGGCGGGCCGGCGCCTAAATCCTCACATCCGGGTGGTGAACTCAAGGCGAACAGGAATGAGGGATGAAGGAGGTGAGGGGGAGAGAAGCGGATGTGATTCAGATTCAGTTCGTTGTGCCCGGAGTTGACAGTTTTTCCTGAAGATGTGTATGATGAGAAGGTTCGAGGAGTTAGCTCTTCCGCTCCTGGCTACCCTTCCTGTGTCCGGCAAGTCTGGACAAAACGGCGGGAAGCCGGCCGGGAGCCCGCCCCGAGGTTCCTTCAGACACCGAGCTGAACGGCGCATGGGCGTGTCCGAAAGTGACCCTCATTTTAGGTGGGTTTTACGCCCGCCGCAACGTTTGATCGAATTCGAGGTTTTCGCCGGTTCACCTCAGGCTGTGCGTGAGCGCCTTTGAGCTTCGCTCAGGGGACAAGGCTCGCGTACGGCTTTGACGTGTGTGCGGTAGATACCGCGCTCTGAAAGCTGCTCAGAGAGGATAGTTCGTGCCGACTTTTAATCAGCTTGTCCGAAAGGGCCGCCGGCCCACCCGCTACAAGACGGCTAGTCCCGCGCTGCAGTCATGCCCGCAGCGCCGTGGCGTTTGCACCCGCGTGTACACCACCACGCCGAAGAAGCCGAATTCCGCTTTGCGGAAGGTGGCGCGCGTGCGCCTGACCAATGGCATTGAAGTGACGACCTACATTCCCGGTGTCGGCCACAATCTGCAGGAGCACTCGATTGTGCTGATTCGCGGAGGCCGTGTGAAGGACCTGCCGGGCGTGCGCTACCACGTGGTGCGCGGCACGCTGGATACCGCCGGCGTGACGGGCCGCATGCAGAGCCGCTCGAAGTATGGCGCCAAGCGTCCGAAGGCGGGCGCGGCCACTGCGGCGAAGAAAAAGTAGCGAAGAAGAAGTAAGGATCCGGAGAAGAACGTATGCCCCGCAGAAGACGCGCTGAAATTCGCGAAATCCAGGCCGACGGCGTCTACAATTCCACGCTGGCTGAGAAGTTCATCAACTCTATGATGTGGGACGGCAAGAAGACCACATCGCAGAGGATCTTCTACACCGCCATGGACACGATTCGCGACCGTTCCAACGACGATCCGCTGAAGCTGTTCAAGAAGGCTGTGGAAAATGCCAAGCCGCTCCTGGAAGTGAAGACCCGCCGCGTGGGCGGCGCCAACTACCAGGTTCCGATTGAAGTTCCGAACAACCGCCGGACCTCTTTGGCGATCCGCTGGATCCTGATGGGCGCGCGCGCCCGGACGGACAAGAGCATGGCCGAGAAGTTGGCCAACGAGTTGATGGATGCGGCGAACCTTCGTGGCGCGGCCATCAAGAAGAAGGACGACGTTCACCGCATGGCGGAGGCCAATAAGGCTTTCGCGCACTTCCGCTGGTAGCAGAAAGGATCATCCGAGCTCAGCCGCCGCGCTAGCGACGACTTCATATGCCCCGCACTATCGCACTCGAGAAGATGAGAAATATCGGCATCATGGCCCACATCGATGCCGGTAAGACCACTACGACCGAGCGCATCCTCTATTACACCGGCCGCACCTATAAGATCGGTGAAGTTCATGAAGGCACTGCCACCATGGACTGGATGGTGCAGGAGCAGGAGCGCGGAATCACGATCACGTCCGCGGCAACCACCTGTTCATGGCGCGACTACCAGATCAACATCATCGACACGCCGGGCCACGTGGATTTCACGGCCGAAGTGGAGCGTTCGCTGAGAGTTCTGGATGGCGCCGTGGCTGTGTTTGACGCGGTGGCCGGCGTCCAGCCGCAGTCTGAGACGGTGTGGCGCCAGGCGGACAAGTACGCAGTGCCGCGCGTCTGCTTCATCAATAAGATGGATCGGGTCGGCGCGGATTTTTATCACGCCGTGGACACCATCGTGGAGCGGTTGCAGGCGCGTCCGGTGCCGATCCAGTTGCCGGTGGGTGCTGAAGACCAGTTCAAGGGGATTGTGGACCTCATCTCGATGACGGCACGCATCTGGCGCGATGAAACGCTGGGCGCGGCCTACGATGACGTCGAGATCCCGGCGGACCTGGTGGAGAAGGCCAAAGAATACCGCGAAAAGATGGTGGAAGCGGCGGCGGAAGCCGACGACCACCTGATGGAGAAGTACCTGGGCGGCGAAGAGCTGACCCCGGCTGAGGTGATGGTCGGCCTGCGCAAGGCGACGATCTCGCAGGCGATCTTCCCGGTGATCTGCGGCAGCTCCTTCAAGAACAAGGGCGTGCAGAACATGCTGGACGCCGTGGTGGATCTGCTGCCCTCGCCGCTGGACATTCCCCCGGTGAAGGGCTTCGACATCGACGACCGGAACATCGAACTGGTGCGCAAGGCCGACGACAACGAGCCGTTTTCGGCGCTGGTATTCAAGATCATGACCGACCCGTTTGTGGGCCAGTTGGCCTTCATCCGGGTGTACTCGGGCAAGCTGAACAGCGGCGACACGATTTTGAACGTCACTAAGAGCCGCAAGGAGCGCATCGGCCGCCTGGTGAAGATGCACGCCAACAAGCGTGAGGAGATCACCGAGGTTCTGGCCGGCGACATCGTGGCTTGCGTGGGTCTGAAGAGCGTGGTGACGAGTGACACGATCTGCGACGAAGTGAAGCCGATCTCCCTGGAGACGATCGAATTCGCGGCGCCGGTGATTCAGCTCGCTATCGAGCCGAAGACGAAGGCCGACCAGGAAAAGCTGGGCATGGCTATCGCCAAGCTGGTGCAGGAAGATCCGACGCTGAAGGTAAACACCGATCCGGAGACCGGGCAGACGATTCTGGCCGGCATGGGCGAGTTGCACCTGGAGATCATTGTCGACCGCCTGCAGCGCGAGTTTAACGTGGGCGCCAACGTGGGCAAGCCTCAGGTGGCCTACCGCGAAACGATCCGCAACGCCAGCGAAGCGGAAGGCCGCTTCGTGCGGCAGACGGGCGGGCGCGGCCAGTATGGCCACGTGAAGATCCGGCTCGCGCCGAACCCGGAGAAGGAATACGAGTTTGTCAACGCCGTGGTGGGCGGCACTGTGCCGAAGGAGTTCATCGGACCGGCCGAAAAGGGCATCGTCGAAGCCCTGGAAGGCGGTGTACTGGCGGGCTTCCCGATGTCGAACGTCAAGGTGACGATCTACGACGGCAGCTACCACGATGTGGACTCTTCCGAAATGGCGTTCAAAATCGCCGGTTCGATGGCGCTGAAGGCTGCCGCCCAGAAGGCGAAGCCGGTGCTGCTGGAGCCGGTGATGAGCGTTGAAGTGGTGGTTCCGGACGAATACATGGGCGCCGTGAACGGCGACCTGATCAGCCGCCGGGGCCGTTTGGAAGGTATGGAATTGAAGGGCGCCACGCAGATCATTCGTGCGATGGTGCCGCTCTCCGAGATGTTCGGCTACGCTACGGAGCTGCGTTCGAGAACGCAGGGCCGCGGCAGCTTCACGATGCATTTCGGGAGGTACGAAGAAGCGCCGGCATCGGTCACCGAAGAGGTGGTGAGCCGGATGCAGGGCAAGGTTTCCGGTTGAGGTTTCTAGTCGCGTAGGAGAAGGAAAAGGTCATGGCGAAAGAGAAATTTGATCGCAGCAAACCGCACGTCAACATCGGCACGATCGGGCACATTGACCACGGCAAGACGACGCTGACGGCGGCCATCACGAAGACGCTGGCGAAGCACAATCCGAAGGTGCAGTTCCGCAG
>JARKQJ010000232.1 GCA_029973955.1 Paludibaculum sp.
CCAACACAGCTTCCACCCGCTGGATCTGGCCCGGCTCGACGTACGCCAGATACTGGTTCGGCCCCGAGCGGAACGTCGAATTATTGAACCGGATCCCATCCAGCAAATTCAACACCTGATACCCCGTCAACCCACGCAGGAACGGCGATGCCTGCGCGTACGTGCTCTGTTGCAGCAGAATCCCCGGCTCGGCCGCCAGCGCCTGGCCGATGGTCGGCATCGGCTGCTCGTTCAGCGCCTGCTCCGTCTTCACCATGGCCACGTGGGCCGAATCTTCCACAACCTCCACGGAGCCGCGTGCCGTTGGAGTCGCTGCCACCGTGATGCTGCTGTAGTTCGCCTGCGGCGACAGCCGGACCTCCGCCGTCCACCGTCCTTCCCACACCGCGAAGCCCTCCGCCGTCACCCTCAGTCGCCCCGCCGACCAGCCACCCTGCGGCAACTCAAAGCGGCCGTCCGCCCCCGTCCGCCCTTCCCACAGAATCGCCCCGCTCCCCGATCCGCCGCCCGACGTCAACACCTCCACCTTCGCCCCGGCCACCACTGAGCCCGATCCGTCCCGCACTACCCCTGCCGGTAGGTCGGCCGCCCAACACAAAACTCCAAAGACACTGATCGCGAGACTTGCCTGCGGGAAGCGCATAAGCCCCAAACTAACACGAAAGATAGCGCCGTAAGGTCAGTCCCGGCGCCCCTGGACCACTCCCCCTACTTCGCCGCCTCCGGCGTCTCCGGCTTGTGCATCTTCAACCACTCCTGCCCTTCCTTCGTGGCGAAGAAGTCCATCCAGATGTAGTGCAGCTTCTTGCCCTCCGCCACCTCCGCCCCGTGCATCGATGCCGAAGGAATGTGCAGCAGCGAGAGCGGCGTCAGATTCGCGCTGTCGCCGTCCGCCAGCACCGTGATGTCGTTCCCCTTCAACCCCAGGAACAACTGTTCCAGCATCGGATGCCGGTGCCTGCCCACCACATCCGGACCCACCGTCTCCACCGTCCCCATCGCCACCCGCATCACATAGTACTCCGGCAGCAGCGTCCGGCTTACCGTCTTCTTGCTCTTGATCGCCTCGCCGTACTTCGGACACTCGCTGAAC
>JARKQJ010000002.1 GCA_029973955.1 Paludibaculum sp.
GTCACCTGGTCGTCGCCCCCCACTAGGATCCTCATCGCATTCGCCACCTGCGCCACGTTCACATTCAGGTCCGCCGCCTTGTCGCGGTTGATGTTCACCCGCACTTCCGGCTTTCCCGACTCGTATGTCAGCTCCAGGTCCGCCACGCCTTCCATCGGCCGGACCTTGTCCATCAGCTTGTGCGCGAACCCTTCCAGCCGGTTCAGGTCCGGCCCCTGGATCGAATACATGAAGTCCCGGTCCGTGCCGCCCGCGAACAGCGACGGCAACTGCACGCCTACAATCAAATCCTTGTACTTCGACAGGATCTCGCGCGTCCTGTCCATCAACTGACGCTGGCTCAGCTTCCGCTCCTTCACGTCCACCAGCTCAACAATGATCGACCCGCGATCCACTTGCCTCCGTTGGTCCGCGCCGATCGTCGTAAACAGATCCCGCACGCCAGGTAATGTCAGCAGGTCTTTTTCCACCAGTTCCATCACCTGCAGCGTCCCTTCCAGCGACGATCCCACCGGCATCCTCACCGTTACTTCAAACTCGCTCTGGTCGTCCACCGGCAGGAAGTCCACGCCCATGCTCTTGATCATCGGAACCGTTGACAGCACCACCACTACCGAAATCCCGACGATGATCCACCGGTGCCTCAAGGACCAGTCCAGCATCGCCCGGTACGGCCGCGCCGCCACCACGTCGAAAAATCCCGCCTTCGTGTCGTGGTTCTTGTTCCCGATCTTCAGGAAGCGCGAACACAACATCGGCGTCAGCGTGAACGACACCAGCAGCGACACACCAATCGCGAACGCCGCCGTGTACCCGAACGACGACATGAACCGCCCCACGATCCCTGGCATCATCGCCACCGGCAGGAAGATGATGATCAGCGACAGCGTCGTCGCCAGCACCGCCAGCCCGATCTCCTTCGTGCCCTGCGCCGCCGCTTCCATCGCCGTCATCTCTTTCTCTTCCATGTGCCGGAAGATGTTCTCCAGCACCACGATGGCGTCGTCGATCACAATACCCACCACCAGCGTCAGCGCCAGCATTGTGATCTGGTTCAGCGTGAAACCCATCCACTCCATCAGCGAAAAGGTCGAGATGATCGACGTAGGAATCGCCACCGCCGCTATCAGCGTCGAACGCCAGTTCCGGATGAAGAACATCACGATAATCGCCGCAAACACCCCGCCCAGAATCAGGTGCTCCTGCACCGCCTCAAACGCCGCTTGAATGAACCCCGATTGGTCGCGCGTATATGTGATCTTGAAATCCGGCGGCAACGTTCGCTGCAGCTCTTTCACTCTCGACTTCACCGCCGAAATCACGTCCAGCGAGTTCGTCCCCGCCTGCTTCCTCACCGCCAGCGCCACCGCCTGCTCCCCATTCAGCCGCGCCATCGACCGGGGCTCTTCAAATCCGTCCACCACTTCGGCGATGTCTGCGATGCGCACCGGCGCGCCGTTCAGCGTCCCTACCGTGATCCGCGCGAAGTCCATCGGCTTCTCCACGCGCCCCAGCGTCCGCAGCGACAGCTCGCGGCTGCCTTCATCAATCCTGCCCCCAGGTATCTCGATGTTCTGCGCCGCCAGCGCGCCCCGCACCTGCTCGATATTCAGGTTGTACGCCGTCAGCTTCTCCGGATTCAGAATCACCTGGATCTGCCGCTTCCTATCGCCTACAAACCGCACCTGCCCCACGCCGTTGATCGACTCGATGTTCTTCTTCAGATTGTCGTCCACCAGCTTCGTGATCTCGCGCAGATCCCGGTTCGCCGACACCACCACGTTCAATACCGGCGCCGCGTCCGTCGCCAGTTTCTCCACCACCGGCACCTTCGCGTCCTTCGGCAGTTGCCCCAGCACCGTCGAGATCTTGTCCCGCACCTCTTGCGCCGCGATGTCCGGGTCCTTCTCCAGCACAAACTGCAGCGTCACCAGCGACAGTCCTTCGGCCGACGTCGAGTTCAGCTCGTCGATGCCCGAAATCGTGTTGACCGCCTCTTCAATCTGCTTCGTCACCTGCGACTCCACCTCTTCCGGAGAAGCCCCAGGCAGTACCGTCGTGATGTTCACGTACGGAAATTCGATCTTCGGGAAATAGTCCACGCCCAGCTTGCGGTATGAATCCAGCCCGATCACCACCAGCGCCAGGATCAGCATGGTGGCGAACACGGGCCTGCGAATGCAGATTTGTGCCAGTTTTTGCATGAATCGGCCTCTCCCCTACTGCGCTCTTCCCTGCTCCACCCGCACCGGCGCGCCCGACGTCAGTTGTGGAACATTGCTCACCGCGACGGCCGCCCCCGGCTCAATCGTCCCAGCCGGCATCTCCACGAAGCCGTTCGACCCCAGAATCTCCGGTATCTTGTGCTCCACCGCCTTCCCCCCTTCGATCGAGAAGAACTTGTTCAACCCCGCCACCGTGTACACCGCCGCCTTCGGCACTGCCACCACCGGCGCCGCCGCATCCGTGATCAGCCGTACCTGCACGAACGACCCCGGCTTCAGCCGCCCGTCGTTCTGCACCAGCCGCCCTTCCGCCGTCAGCGTCCGCGACCGGTTGTCCAGCGCTGGGTTCAGCTCCCGCACCACCGCCTTGAACTCCGCCTCCGGCACCGCCTCCGTCTTGAACGCCAGCGTCGTCCCCACCTTCACTTGCGCCACGGCGCTCTCCGGCACGTCCACCCGCAGCCGCAGCGGCGCACCCTTCACAATCGTGTAGATCGCCACGTTCTCCTTGATGTACTGTCCCAGCGACACGTGCTTCACCTGCACCAGCCCGTCGAATGGCGCCACCACCTTCGCGTCCCGCAATCGCTTCTCCGCCAGCTTCACGTCCGCCTGCAACGACCGGATCAATGCCAGTTGTGTCTGCAAATCGTCCTGCGTCGCTTCGTATGCCGCCAGCCGCGCCCGGTACGCCTTCTCCAGCTCCGTATGCCGCTCCGGAGAGATGTCCCCCGTCTTCACCAGCTTCGCGGCGTTTTCATACTTCGACTTCGCGTCTTCCATCTGCGCCGCCGCCTGCCTCGTCATCGGCGTCGACTTCGGCTCCTCCATCGTCTTTCCATCCATGCCAACTCGCGCCATCGCCTGCGCCAGCATCGCCTTCACCCGGTCCAGTTGCAGCGCCAACTCCTGCGTGTCAATCTCCGCCACCACCTCGCCCTTCCTCACCGGCTGCCCGAAGTCCGCCTTCAGCGCCACCACGCGGCCCGGCACCTCCGCCGAAACCGTCGTCACTTCGTCCGGCAACAATGAGCCGGTCACCATGATCGACTTCTCCACCGTCCGCGCCTCCGCCCGCGCCGTCTTCACGGCGATCGGATCCACGTTCGCGGCCTTCTTCTCTTCCTTCTTCGCGCCGCATCCCACGGCAGCCAGTAAGGCGATGACAACAATAGTAGTTTTCAACATGAATGACTCCCGGAACTAGCGCGTCCGAACCCCGTTCAAGAATAGGTCCACCAACTGCGGCACGGCCACCTCCGACGAGAGGTCCAGCCCATGCTCAGGAAACAGAATCGACGTCTGGCCATAGTGGCCCACCATGCAGATGAACGCCCGCGCCGAAAAGCGCGGATCGCCCTTCACAAAGGTGCCGGCCGCTACCTGGCGTTCATAGCACGCTTCCACGTACCCCATGAACTGCGACACCGCCTTCTGGTGCCAGAGCTGCGCCAGTTCGTGTCCTTCCAGGGCACTAAACAACAACAGACGCACTTCCCGCGGCCGTTGTTCGTACCACTCCAAAATGAGCTTCCCCAACCAAAGGAAGAACTCGCGTTCTGTAAATTTCTCCCCCAACAACGCCAGCGAATGGCAAAACAGCGCCTGCGTCCCCTCGATCAGGTGGTCCACAATCGCGGTGTACAGGTCTCGCTTCGTGGCGAAGTGCTGGTAAAGTACCGGCTCGCTCACCCCCACCGCCGACGCCAGTTGCCGCGTCGTCGTCCCCCGGAACCCATTCTGGGAAAACAAGTTGATCGCCGCTTCAAGAATCGCCGCCCGCCGCTCAGCCCCGGTCAGCCGGGCACGCGGTCCCGCTTGGTGCCCCTCAGAATTAGCATCCACTAACATAGCAGCCACTAATATAGCAGCCACTAGCTACACCCGCAACACTCATTCCTCTCCAAATCAACGGAACCCACCCGGGACGGTCATCTGTGTCCCAAAACGCAAAACTCCCCAACTTCCACCAATTCCCCAGGTGGACACAGCATGACCGTCCCCCCAGGCATCCTCCCCGACCAACTGGAACCCTCCCTAAACACCACGAAGGAGCCCCCGGCAGGGAGCCCCCTCGGCATTTCAACCTCAAAGCAGCGAGCTAGACCTCCGCCTCCTGCGGCACCGCCTCGTTGTTCTCCCCCAGCGCCGGCCCTTTCGCCAGCAACTCCACCCCGTACTCAAACCCACGCTCGAACGCCTTCAGATTCAGCTCCAGAAACCGCGCCGGCACGGCATCTTTCACTGACTTCATCGCCGCATCCTTCGTCACGATCCCCGTCATCGCGCAGAAGAACCCCACCATGATCACGTTCAGCACCATCTTCTTCCCCAACTCTTCCGCCAACCGCGTCGCCGGAATGCCGTAGACCCGCAGATGCTGTGCCTTGTGGTCCAGCGGAACAAGATCTTCTTCCACCAGCAGCATCCCGCCGGCCCGCACCTCCGGCACGAACCGCGTGTACGCTTCGGATGACATCGCCACCAGCACGTCCAGGCTCACCGCATACGGATACAGCACCGGCTGGTCCGACACCACCAGCGCCGCGCTCGCCGCGCCGCCCCGCGCCTCCGGACCGTAGTTCTGCGTCATCGTCGCAAAGCCGCCCTCGTGAATCGACACGGCCCTGCCCAGAATGTGCGCGGCCAGGATCACGCCCTGCCCGCCAAAACCTGCAATGCGGAGTTCTTTCAGCATTCCTTTTCACATCCTTCCGATTCGTGCTCTTCCGGTTGCGGCGGAAACTCGGTGTAATGCGAGCCCAACTGCCGCCTCATCCGCGTCAGGTAATCTTCCCGCTCGCGGTCCACGAACTCGCCCACCACAATCTCCCCACCCGGCTCCAGCGCCGTCTCCCACGTCGGGCAGCCGTTCTTGATCTTCGACCGCTTCTTGTAGTCCACCATCGCCGCCAGCGCGTCGCCCATGTTGTTCTTCCGCTGATAGTACGTCGGACACGGGCTCAAAACCTCGATGAAGCGGAAGCCCTTCTTCTTCAATGCCTTCGCCATCGTCCGCTCCAGCTGCATCACGTGGAACGCCGTCCAGCGCGCCACAAAGCACGCCCCCGCCGCATCCACCAGTTGCACCATGTTCAACTCCGGCTCGAACGCCCCATACGGCGTCGTCGTCGAGTTCGATGCCCCCGGCGTCGTCGCCGCCGCCTGCCCGCCGGTCATCGCGTAGATCATGTTGTTGACGCAGACCACCATCAGGTCCATGTTCCGCCGCGCCGCGTGAATCAGGTGATTTCCGCCGATCGACGTCAAATCGCCGTCGCCCGAGTACACAATCACCGTCAACTCGGGGTTCGCCAGCTTCAAACCCGTCGCGAACGGAATCGCCCGCCCGTGCGTCGTGTGGAACGAGTCCACGTTCATGTATCCGCTCACGCGCCCCGAACAGCCGATGCCGCTCACAATCGCGGTCTTCTGCAGGTTGATCTGCTGCCCCAGCAGCGCATGCGCAAACGAGTTCACCGTCGTCCCGATGCCGCAGCCCGGGCACCAGATTGTCGGCACCCGGTCCTGCCGCAGCAGGTCTTCCACCGGGTTGTGGACCTTCAACTCCGTCGTGCTCATCGCGCGCCCCTTTCGATCGCTTCCAGAATCTCCGCCGGCTTGTGCACCGTGCCGCCTGGATGCGGCACGCCGATCACCTGGCACTGCCCGCCCGCGCAGCGCTCCAGCTCCAGCACCACCTGCCCCATGTTCAACTCCGGCATCACCAGAGCCTTCACCTTCCCTGCCAGCTCCCGGATCAGCTTCTCCGGGAACGGCCACACGCAGATCAGCCGCAGCTTCCCGACCTTCAGCCCCTTCTCCCGCGCCGCCTGAATCGCTTTCTGCGCAACACGCGACGTGATGCCGTAGCTCACCACCACCACATCGGCGTCTTCCAGCCCTTCCGCCTCCACCATCGTCAGCTCGTCCTGCGCCCGCCGGATCTTCTCGAACAGCCGTCCGATCAGCTCCCGCTGCACCGTCGGATTCAACGCCGGATAGCCGCGCTTGTCGTGCGTCAATCCCGTCACATACACCTTGTACCCTTCACCCGCGTGCGCCATCTCCGGCACCAGTTCCTCGCCCGCTTCGAACAACAGGAACTCGCCCGGCGGCTTCGATGCGTGCCGCCGCGGATACAGATCGATCTGCTCCGCCGGCGGAATCACCACCTTCTCCGTCATGTGCCCCACGCACTCGTCCATCATGAACATCACCGGCACCCGGAACTTCTCCGCCAGGTTGAAGCACTTCACCGTCAAATCGAAGCACTCCTGCGGCGAGTTCGGACAGATCGCGATCGTCGCGTAATCGCCGTGCGACCCGAACCGCGCCTGCATCATGTCCCCCTGCGCTGGCAGCGTCGGCAGCCCCGTCGATGGCCCGCCCCGCTGCACGTCCACAAAGACGCACGGCGTCTCTGAGATCGCCGCCAGCCCGATGTGCTCCATCATCAGCGAATAGCCCGGCCCAGAAGTCACTGTGAACGACTTCTGACCGCCCCACACCATCCCCTGAATCGCAATCGAAGACGCCAGTTCGTCTTCCATCTGGATGAACAGCCCACCCACCTGCGGCGCCCTCGCGGCAAACCGCTCCACGATCTCCGTGGACGGCGTGATCGGATACCCTGCGGCAAATCGCGCACCTGCGGAAAGCGCACCCTCACAACACGCCGCATCTCCATTGATGAAATGCGTGCCCGTCAACACACACCGCGGATCGGCTTTCATTGTGCCTCCACCCCCTTCTGTGCCTTCTGGTCCGGATACTTGTAGCCGAAAATCGCAAAGTCCGGGCAGTACATCCCGCACAGGTTGCATCCTGAACATTTCTCGGCATTTGTCATGTGCGGCGGGTGATACCCCTTCGCGTTGAATGCGTTCGAAAGTTCCAGCACGTGGGTCGGGCAGAACTCGACGCAGAAGCCGCATCCCTTGCAGCGTTCAGTCGTAATGGCAACGGAGCCTTTGGGCATTTGCCCCTCCTTGACCATTTTGTATATGCAATCGCTATGCCAGCATTTCAGATGTGGAAATCTGCAACACTCCTCAACAGTTTCAACACTTTACCGACTTTGTGGGGTGGGGCAACTCGCGCACTTACAAATCCGCAACTTCCCACCAGCCCCGCGTGGTGATAGCATTTGCCCAACGATGTACCGCCGCCAGTTCTTCTACACTCCCTCTGCCGCCCTCGCCGCGGCCTCTGTCGCACAGGCTCAAATCCCCCAGGCCCTCCAGAATCCTGACTCCGTCACCAACCCGCCCGGCCTGGAATACTACCTCCTCGGCAATGGCCTCATCTGCGCCGGCATCCAGTCCGTCGCCACCCCCGAGACCGGTGCCCAGGCCGGCGTTGTCCTGATGTCCTCTGACCATCTCAACCGCAAGTTCGGCTCCCTCCTCTTCCAACCCTCCCGCGCCGGCCTCGACCTCACCCGCTGCGCCGTCTGGGCCGCCGCCCAGCCCTTCACCCCCCAGCCCGGCGCCGTCGCCTTCTCCTGGCGCTACCCTGACGGCATCCCTACCCTCCATCTCGAATGGCAGGCCGGCCCCCTCTTCGTCTCCGAAGACCTCTACTGCCCCATCGGTCTCCCCGCCCTCGTCCGCACCGTCACCATCGAAAACCGCTCCAACCAAACCGTCGACGCCCGCGCTGTAGTCACCCTCCGTCCCAATACGCTCCTCATGGACGAGTACGAGGTCGATCACCCCAACCAGCGCATCATCGCCCGCGGCTACCACCGCGTCGAACTCTCCGCCTCCCCCGGCGCCCGCGCCCTCTTCCGGGAAGTCGAAATCGCCTTCCCCTCGCTCGCTCCCGCCGCCAGGGCCTCCGGCCAGTTCATCATCACCGTCGACCAGCCCAACGAAACGCCCCTCTCTCCCGCCAGCCTCTCCTCCGCCCGCCAGTCTTCCGTCAAATACTGGTCCACCTTTGCTCACGTCGAGACCGGAGACCCCACCCTCGACCGCCTCTTCCGCTCCGCTTCCCACATCTTCCGCGCCGTCGTCGCCAACTCCGGGAAAATGGACGGCGGCCCCTGGGGCTACAACCTCGAATGGCCCCGCGACGCCTCCATGTCCGCCGCCGCCTCCTGCATGGCCGGCCTCCCCGACATCGGCGACGCCGTCTTCGAACGCATCGTCTCACGCATGGTCAACGATCGCGGCGCCGCCATGGACTCCTCCGCCCAGCGCCCCCCCGAACTCGTCGAACTCGATCAGAACGGCCAGATCCTCCACGCCCTCTGGACCCACTACGCCTGGACCGGCAACGCCGATATCCTCCGCCGCCATTGGCCCCGCATCCGTGCCGTCGCTGACTTTGCCCTCAACCCGATCTTCCGCGATCCCTCCACCGGCCTCGTTCACAATTCGCGCGAATTCTGGGAACGTCACTCCGCCCACGGCGTCCTCCCCGGCTACGAACTCACCTATCAGGTCTGGAACATCGCCGGCTGGCGCAAAGCCGCGCAGCTCGCCGCCCTTTTCGACGACACCGCTTCCGCCCGCCGCTGGACCGAAGCCGCCGACCAGATGCAGGACTCCTTCCTCCACCACCCCCGCCTCTCCTTCATCCGCGACGGCCGCCTCGTCAAACGCCTCCTGCTCAACGGGGACGTCCAGACCACCCTCACCCCCCCCAACCGCGATTCGCTCCCCCCCGGCATGCCCCTCCGCACCGAGTCCGTCTCTTATCTCAACCCAGACTCCTCCAGCGTCTATCCCATGCTCCTGGGCATCCTCGATCCCAAGTCGCCCGTAGCCCTCAAGACGCTCGAAGAGATGGAAACCCTCTGGAACCAGCGCTGGTCCCTCGGCGGCTACGGCCGCTACAACGTCACCGGCGAGCCGGATTCCCCCGGCCCCTGGCCCTTCGGCTCTCTCTTCATCGCCAGAGCCTACCTGGAAGCGGGCAACTCCGAAAAGGCCATGCGCACCCTCCGCTGGCTCGCCTCCGTCCCCGGAGGAAACTCCGGAACCTGGTTCGAATACTACGGCCCCCGGCCCATCCCCCCGCTCCCCCCGGTCGCCGTCATCCCCTGGAACTGCGCCGAACTGGTTACCCTGGTCGTCCATCACATCCTGGGCATCCGCCCCGACCTGGAAGGTGTCACCATCCAGCCCAACCTCCCCGCGGGCATTGAGTCGGCGACAGCCCGCCTTCTCATCAAAAAGCAGCCCGTGACGGTGAAGGTCACCCGGGGCGCAAAGCCCAAGCGCATCCCCAATCCCACACAACCTGTCACCGTCGACGTGTAGCCCACCTGCAGGCGGAGGACCGCCGCCTCCCGCCTGCCTGTCCGGCTCTCTTACTTCACCGTCGTCGCCAGCGAAGTGCCCACGGGAATCACCGCGTCATACCTCATCCAGAACCCCGTCCCCACCTCAAACCACAGATCCGTAGCCTCCCCCGGCAGCATCTGCGCATAAAACACATTCAGCGGATTCGGCTCCGACGCCCGCGCCCACTCCACTCCAGCCCCCGAAATCAAACGCGTTGCCCCCGGCCGCGACACCATCCCTGCCCCATACCGCAGCAGATAGAAGTCCTCATCCGCCGCCTGCCCAATCACCTTCCAAGTCTCCGTGTCCTCCAGGAACGACAGCACCGCCTGCGCGCTCAGATGCCCCGGTCCATCCACACCCACAATCGAAGGCGACCCCGCGCAGATCGCCCCCAGCGCATCCGTATGCCGGTATGGCAGCACCCGCGTCCTCACCGGCTCCGCTGCGAAACTCCCCGAAGCGCTCATCAGGCTCACCACCCCGTCGCTCGCCGCCCCCACGGTACCCAGAGGACACGCATTCCCCGCCAGAGCCATCAGATCCACACCCCGCACATCGTCCTTCCCGTTGTTCCATGTCGCCAACCGGAACAGGAAGTCCGACCCCGGCGCCATCTCCACCACCTGCGGCGTCAATGCCGGCAGCCCCACCGCCCAGAACGACCCGAAGTTCGGCGTCCCCATCATCACCAGCTTCCGCACCTTGTGCGGCTCCGGCGGCGCGAACGACCCATCCGCCTGCATGCCCGCCAGGTACGCCCGCGCAATCAGCCCGCCCATGCTGTGCGCCACCAGGTCCACCTGCTCCACGCCGGTAGTCCCGTCTCCCCGCTTCACCTCCGACAGAAACCTGCCCAGCGCCAGCCCGCACTCTTCTATCGACTTGCCCGCGCACTGCGCGCAATTATCGAAAAACAGCACCTCGTGCCCTGCCGCGGTAAGTACGCTTTCCAGCTCTCCAAAAGTGCTCCTCGATGGCGGAACACTTTGAGAAACCGGGCAAATTCCATATCTTAAGATATCCCCCAGGCTGGCCGGCAGTTGCAGCCCGTTCATCAACACCACCGCGGGCCGCGCCGAAATCGGTTGCACGCTCTGTGCCCGCACAAACTCCGCAACGGCACAAATGGAAACAAACAAAAAGAGAAGGTTTCGCCGCCTCATATTCCCTTGATTCTACTCCATTGTTTTCTGCATCAAATAAGACACACGTTCCGATCTTAGGTCCGCCCAGGGCTGCCGGACCAGAAATCTAAATGGGGTCTACACCAATGAAACAGCTAGTAATAGCTCTATCCCTTGGTCTGCTCCTGTCATCCATGGCACCCGCGCAGATCACCACCGCTGAAATCCTTGGTACCGTCCGAGACGCCTCCGGCGCCGTCGTGGCCAATGCACAGGTCCAGGTTCAGAACCTCGACACAAACAGCAAACGCGAACTCACCACCACCGCTGAGGGCCTCTTCCGAGCCACTCAGCTTCCGCCTGGCAACTACCAGGTGGCAATCATCGCCAAAGGCTTCGGCAAATACGTCCAGGGCCCCATCGCCCTCCGCCTGGGCCAGGACGCCGAACTCAATATCCGCCTCGAAATCGCCAACGTCACTGAGACCGTCAGCGTCATCTCCGACGCCCCTCTGCTCAACACCACCAACAGCGAAGTCGGCACCAACTTCGACGTCAAGCGCATCGGCGAACTGCCCATGGCGCCCAACCGCAACATCCTCAACCTTGCCCTCCAGATCCCCGGCGTCAGCCAGCTCTCTTCGGGCAACAGCTCTTTCGCCGCCGGCGGCGTCACCTTCTCCGTCAACGGTATGCGCACCCGCTCCAACAACTTCATGCTCGATGGCGCGGACTCCAATAACGCATCCGTCGCCGGCCTCGTCCAGGAAGTAAACAACCCGGACCTCGTCGCTGAGTTCCGCGTCGTCACCAACCAATTCGCTCCCGAGTACGGCCGGGCCGCCGGCTCCGTCGTCAACATCCTCACCAAGTCCGGCACCAACGCCTTCCACGGCTCCGCCTACTGGACCTACAACGGCAACGCGCTGAACGCCCGCTCCAACCTCGACAAGCGCACGTTCACCAAAGCCCCCTGGCGCGTGGAAAACCAGTTCGCCGGCACCTTCGGCGGTCCCATCATCAAGGACAAGACCTTCTTCTTCGGCTCCCTGCTCCGCTGGACCGACCATCGCTACGCCAGCGGCACCCCCATCGGTGCCGCCCCCACTGCCGACGGCCTGAACATCCTGAGGAGCTCCGTCGGCAACCTCCCCCAGATCAAGGCATTCCTCGACAACATGCCCGCCGCGCAAACCGCCACCGGCGCCGTCGCGCGCTACACCTACAACGGCGGCAACTACACCGTCCCCCTCGGCACACTCGCCGGCGCCGCCTCCAACGTCGCCGAATACTGGCAGTGGAGCGGCCGTATCGACCACCACTTCAACGACAAGCACAACCTCATGGGCCGCTACATGTTCGACGATCGCGTCAGCGTCTCCGGCCAGGCAGTGCCTCCGGGCCTCACTGCTTCCACTCCCGCCCGCCGCCAGGGTCTCGCCACCACTTACAATTGGGCGCTCTCTCCCTACGCCTACAACGAACTGCGTGCCAACTTCCAGCGCATCTACTCCGTCACCAGCGCCGCCGATCCGCGCGCCATCACCATCCCCTCCATCGAAATCCCCGAGTTCGGCATGACCGGCTTCAACGACGCCACCAGCCGCACCGCACTCGGCCTCGCCGTCAACCTGCCCCAATCCCAGGCCCTCACCAGCTACCAACTCGCCGACAACTTCGGCATCCTCAAGGGCAGCCACTCCCTCAAGTTCGGCTTCGACTTCCGCCGCCAGGATCAGAACCAGGACTTCAATCCCACCATCCGCGGCCGCCTCTCCTACAACACCCTACAGGACTTCGTGGACGACGTCGCTCAAACCGCGTCCATCAACACCTTCCTGCCCGGCGTCGGCCGCTGGCAGAGCTACCGCTACTACGACTACGCCTTCTACGTTCAGGATGAGTGGCGCATCAACCCCCGCTTCACCATCACCTACGGCATCCGCTACGAGACCCCCGGCAACCCGGCTGACTTCCTCGTCGGCCTCAACCAGAAGGTGCTCGCCAACAACAACAACGATCCCCGCTACGCCTTCACCCCCGTGCCGACCCGCGATATGAACAACTGGGCTCCGCGCTTCGGCTTCAACTACAAGATCAATGACAAGACGGTCCTCCGCGGCGGCTACTCCCGCACCTATGACCTGATCTTCAACAACATCTACCTCAACATTTACAGCGCCTTCCCCTTCACGCAGGTCAACAACCTCGCGGCCCGCACCCCCAAGAGCTACCAGTACGTCTACGCTCTCGGCTTCCAGGGCGCCACGCCGCCGGCCGTCGATCCGCTGCTGGTTCCGCGCACCATCGTCGGCGGCGACTTCCGTTCGCCTTATGCTGAGCAGGTCTCCTTCCAGGTCCAGCGCGAGGTCGCCAGGAACTGGATGGTCACCGCCGGCTACGTCGGCACCAAGGGCACCGCGCTCTTCCAGACCATCGACGGCAATCCCACCATCCCCGGCACCAACGGCGTGTGGCGCGTCGATGGCACCCAGGGCGTTCGCCGCCTCCGCGCCAACGCCGCCAGTTCCTCCTACAACTCGCTCCAGACCAGCCTCGAGAAGCGCCTCTCGCAGAACTTCTCCATGGGCGCTCACTACACCTGGTCCACCTTCATCGATCTCGCCAGCGAGGTCTTCAACCCCTCCAACGCCGGTGAAGTCGCCGTCTCTCAGGACAGCTACAACCGCGCCGCCGACCGCGGCCGCTCCACCTACGACCGTCCGCAGCGCTTCTCCATCAACGGCGTCTACGAGCTGCCGTTCATGAGGGAACAGCATGGCGTCCTCGGCCGCATCGTCGGAGGCTGGCAGCTCTCCGGCTTCCTCACCTTCCAGGCCGGCGCTCCCTTCAGCGCCCTCAATGGCGCCGACCCCGGCTTCCGCCTCTCCGGCATCGACGCCCTCGTCGGCAACGCCATCCGCCCCAACCTGAACACCTCTCTCGACCTCTCCTCCATGAGCGTCCGAGACATCCTCAACAACGGAGGCCGCACCCTGTTCTCACCCGTCACCGCCGCCAACCCCATCGGCAATGCCGGCCGCAACATCCTCCGCGCCAAGGGCATCCAGAACCTCGACGCCTCCATCGCCAAGAACTTCAAGATCACGGAGACCCACAACCTCCAGTACCGCTGCGAGTTCTACAACTCCACCAACACCCGCAACTACGGCATCCCGGAAGCACGGATCAACAGCTCCGCTTTCGGCCTCGAAGGCAACACCGACGGCGGCAACCGCCGCATCGTCATGGCCCTTCGCTACACCTTCTAACGCCCCCCGGGGACAGTCGCCTGTGTCCCCCCGTGGACACAGCGAGACTGTTCCCACCTGGCGTCCCCCCCATTCTTCCGGAGGCCCTCGCTCGAGGGTCTCCGGTCTTTTTGTCTTTCCCCTCCCTTCCCCACCCCATCAAATATTCGCAACCCCGGCGTGGCCGGAGGCTTCTCATTAGATATGAGAGTCTTCCTTGCATCGCTCGCACTTTGCCTTCCCGTCTTTGCCGGTGAGGCCGAGGACAAGCGCCTCACCGAATCCGCCACTGTCCTGAAAGAGATCATGGGCGCCGACGACAAGGCCATCCCACAGGATCTCTTCGCCAAGGCTGAATGCGCCGTCATTGTGCCGGGTGTGAAGAAGGCCGGCTTCATTGTCGGAGCAAAGTATGGCCGCGGCTTTGCAACCTGCCGCCAGCACGATGGCAAGGGTTGGACCGCGCCGGTCGGAGTCCGCGTGGAGGGCGGCAGCTTCGGCTTCCAGATCGGCGGCGCGGAAAGCGACGTCATCATGCTGGTGATGAACGAGAAGGGCATGGAGCGCCTGCTCTCCAGCAAGTTCACCATCGGTGGCGAAGCCACCGCCGCCGCCGGCCCAGTGGGCCGCAACGCCACCGCGCAAACCGATGCGACGATGCGCGCGGAAATCCTATCCTGGTCGCGTTCCCGCGGCGTCTTCGGCGGCATCGCACTGGACGGCGCGACGATGCGTGCAGACTCCGATGTCGATACCGCGCTCTACGGCGCCGGTACGGACCGCAAGGGCGTCCTGCAGGGCAAGAAGGAAGTGCCCGGCAGCGCCAAACCCATGGTGGAACTGCTGAACAAGTACGCCGGCTTCCGGAGCAAGTAAGCCTTCACTCCCACTGATCCGGATCGGAGGGGATGAACTCAATCCAACCCTGCACTGGGGCGGCCTCCAGAGGGAGGCCGTCTCTCCAGAGTGAGAGCTGAAAGCCGAGCGGCTTCTCGGCGTGGGCTCCCATCAATTCGAGCGGCGCGGCCATCTCGAAGATGCGGCCGAAGGCGGCGCGCGTTCCAGGCGGTGGAGGACCGTCCAGCGGGAAGCGCATTTCGCAGCCGCGGCCCTCAGACCTGGTGTTGACACGGATTTCGGCGGACGCATCGCACTCTTCGAGGTCCACCCGCAGGAACCAGTGCTCGCCGTCGCTGCCGTAGCGGATCTCCTGAATATACGTCGTCCGGCCGTGCATGGCGCCCTGGCGGTTGTCCTGGCTGTAGACGCCGGAGCCGAGCCATTCAAAGTAAGAGCTGACATCGCCGTCGATGATGGGCGTGATGGCACCGCTGGGCTGCTGCTGAAAAGCTGGAACGGCGACGCGCAGGATGGGCCGCGACAGCGCCTCTGGCGGGGCGAGGTTGAGGGCGCGGTAGAAGTGGGCGAGGTGGTCACGGAAGAGCTTGTCGAACTCGGGCCGGTTCTCGGAGTGGTGGTGCGGACCGTACCACCAGCACCAGTCGCTGCCTTCGGCGATGAGCAGCTCCTCGAAGGCAAGGTCCTTCTGCCGCTGGGTGAGCGCTGCGCCTTCCTCTGAATTCACGACACGGTCGTAAGTCTCGCGGGCATCGAGCAGGAACTCCCAGGCCTGGTTGTCCTCCTCGTGTCCGATCCAGACGTCGAAGTTGGCGTTGATCCAGGATCCGGGGTGAATATGGCCGATCTCGTCGGCGGGCACGAGTTCGATGGCCTCGCTGACGGTGACGGCGGAGAGATCGCCGGACTCGGAGATGAGACGGTAAAGCTCCTTGAGGAACGGCCGTCCGCTGAGGTGGTAATGCTCCCAGGCGTTCTCGCCGTCGAGGATGACGGGCACCAGCGCGTCGCGGCCTTCGGCGTGGAGGTGGCGGGCGTTGTCGCGGACGCGATCGAGGAAGTGGTGGGCGGCGTCGCGGGCGTCCATGCGGGAGTAGACGAAGCCGATGAGGTCGCTGAGGAAGTGGTCGCGGAAGATCATCCGCATCTCGCGGCCGTCGCGTTTCCAGAGATAGGGCCGGTAGGTTTCGCGGACGCCGGCGAGGGTCTGAAGCGTGGCGCCGAGCACACCGTTGTCGGTAGCCATCCACTTGACGCCGAGATCGGCGGCGAGCGCCAGGGCCTGATCGGAGACGGAGCCCTCGGACGGCCACATGCCGGCGGGCTTGCTGCCGAAGTGGCGTTCGGCATAGTCGATGGCATCCACCATCTGGCGGCGGGCGTCCTGGGGGTAGTGGAAGCGGCGCGGCAGGGAGGCGGTGGGCTGGGCGACGCTGGCGATGGAGGAGTCGCAGAGCAGTGGCAGGATGGGGTGATAGAAGGGCGTGACCGAGAGTTCGATCTGCCCGGCGGCGGCGAGCTTCTGATAGACGGGCAGCACCATGCCGCAGATCTCGCGCTGTTTGCGGCCCATGAGGGCCTGGTCATCGAGCGAGTAGTTGCGCTGTTTGGCGACGAGGGCGCGGACTTCAGGATCCGTGGCGAGGATGATCTCGTCGAACCAGGCGAGTTGGGAGAGGACCTGGAGATCGCGCAGGCCCTGCGGGCCGAACTGGCGGGCGAGGGCGGCGTAGTGGCCGTGGGCGGCGCGCCATTGTTCGTAGAGTTCGCCGTAACGGGGGTAGCGGTGGATGACACGCCCTGGCTCGGCCTGGAAGAAATATTTGAGGAGGAACTCCTGCTCCTGGGGAGTGAGTTCCTCGGCGGGTTTGAGGGCGACGCGGAGGAAGGGGTCGCGGGCGATACCTCGGGCGTACTCTTCGATCTGGACGAGCATCGAAGGGACGAGGTTGAAGGTCTGGTGGAGTTGGGGAAACTCCTCCAGCATGGCGGCCATGCCGTAGTAGTCCTTGAGGGCGTGCATCCTCGTCCAGGGGAGTTGGTATTCACCGGTGGCCAGATCCTTGTAGAAGGGCTGGTGCATGTGCCAGACGAAGACGAGGTAGGTATGCGGCATTACTGGCCCCAGAAGCTCCGAACAGGAGCGGGCGGATTTGTTTTTTTGATGGCGAGCCAGAGGACTTCGTTGAGGTCGTCGTCATCGGCGCGGTCGGCCTCTTCGAATTCGAACTCGCGGGACCGGCGGGCGAGCGGAGTGTTGGATGGGTTGCGCGTATCGAGGGAGATGCGAGGTTTCTCGGCGACATAGGGCCGGGTATCGGGCTTGGGATTGAAGGCGGCGGTCATGAGATGCGCGGAGGCGTCGTGCATGGTCATGGGGTTGAGGCCGAGGATGTACTCCATGGTGCGGAGCATGGAGACGGTGTTGTACATGGAGGAGTCGATGCCGCGGCCGCGGGTATAAGGGGAGATCACATAGGCGGGGGAGCGGTGTGAATCGACGTGATCTGGGCCGTTCTGGGCGTCGTCCTCGAGGACGAAGATGGCGGTGGTGGCCCAGAACTTCGATTTGGAGACGGCCTCGACGAGTTGGCCGAGGGCGGCGTCGTTATCGGCCATGGCAGCGAGGGGCGCGATCTTGCCGGCGGCAGTGCCGGAGGTGTGGTCGTTGCCGAGGCGGAGGGTGATGAAGCGGGGCATCTGGCCGGAGGCTTCGAACTCGGCGAGGTCCTTGAGGAGTACGCTGAGGCGATCGACGTCCTTGTAGTCGAGGTCGAAGGAGCGGTAGTCGAAGTTGGTGTGCTGGGCGATTGCGGGGTCGCGGACGGCGGCGATCTGTCTGCCGGTGGTGGGGGCGGGCGAGATGTTGGTGACCCACCAGCCGTAGTTGCGATAGGTGAGACCGGCCTGGAGTGCGCTGGTCCAGATGTAGCCGGCGGGAGGGAGGGCGGCGCGTTCCTGGCCCTCATAGTCGTAGTGGCGGCGGCGGCGCGCGTAAGAGTTGGGCCACATGCGCTGAACGTAAGCGGGGGCGATGGCGGAGGTGGACCAGTTGTGGCCTTCGGCGGAGACGTCGGCGGAGACGTAGAAGTTGTCGAGGAGAACGAACTCGCGGGCGAGCTTGTGGTGATTGGGGGAGGACTCTTCGGTGAAGAGCGTGAGGGAGGGATCGCCGTTGCCGATGCCGAGATCGCCCAGGACCTGGTCGTAGGTGCGGTTCTCCTTGACGACGTAGATGACGTGCTCGATGGGCGGCTTGGCGCCATTGGCGTAAGAGAGGACGTGTCCGGCGGGAATGTTGGCGGGAGGGATGGTGGCGGCGCGCAGGGGGGAGCTGGAGATGACCTGCTGGGTGTAGGCGGCCATCTGCTCGGGGCGCGGCGCGGGGATGAGAGAAGCGGAACCGCGCTGGATGGCGCCGACGTATTCGACCTCGACGTTGCCCTCATGGATGACGGCGCGGTTGATGGTGGGATTGGGGCCCTTGGGATTGGGATAAGAGGCGGCGCCGCGGCCGTTGAGGACAAGCAGATCGTTGTTGGAGAGGACGCGGGCGGCGAGCGGGTACCAGCCGGTGGGGATGAAGCCGGTGACGGCGCTGCGGCGCGTGGAGATATCGACACGGGCGACGGCGTTGGCATCGGCACAGACGATGTAGAGGGTGTCCTGATCGGGAGAGAGCGCGAGGGCGGAGGGGGTCATCCCGACGGGCTGATAGAAGTCCCGGAGGTAGGAGGTATTGATGGACTCGATGCGGCGGAAGTCTCCGTTTTCGACAGCGCCGAAGACGTGGACGAGGTTGGAGCCGGAGGAGGTGACGAAGAGGCGCTCTTTGAAAGGCGCGGGCTGATCTGTGCCTTCGACGGGGATGGGCTTGGTGCGCCAGACCATATCCATGGGTTGGAGGCCGACGTTGAAGCGGGCGATCTCCTGGCCGTTGACGGGATTGACCTGGCGGAGTGATGCGTCGCCCCAGCCGGTGACGAAGAAGCTCTTGCCGTCGGGGTGGAAGAGGATGCGGTAGGGGCGGTAGGCGGTTTTCCACTCTTCGATGATCATGCCGGACTGGGGGTTGATGACGATGATGGAGTTGCGATGGAGCCCGGCGGCGTAGATGAGGCGGCCGTCGGGGGAGAGGGTGACGTCGCCGATGAAGTCAGTGTGTTTGCGGTCCTTCTCGGGGACGATGGTGAAGGTGCGGCGGAGCTCGAGCCGGGCCTCGGTGGTGATGGCGAGTTCGTAGACGGAGGCGGTGGAGCCGCCGGAGACGTAGAGGAGGCCGGAGGGGGAGAAGGCGAGGCCGAGCCAGGCATCGGGCAGCGTGATGCGGTGGATTTCGGCGAGGGTGAGGGGATCGTGAATGGAGACGGAGGGCTGGAGGTAGCCGGCCTGGAGGATGGCGAGGTACTTGCCGTTGGGGGAGAGGGCGGTGGCCTGGGGCCCGGTGCTCAACGGGATCTGGCGGCCGGCGGGCTTGAGGAGCCAGCCGGAGTTCAGGAGGAAGCCTCCGCCGGGCTGGGGGCCGACGCGGACGGGAGCGGCGGGCTGGGAGATGAGGATGCCGGCGGCGGCGAGGAGGCCGGCGAGCGGCGCGAGGCGGAGGATGGTCTTCATTCTGAGAACCTCTGAGCGATGGGGAAGCGGCGGCCAATGCCGAAGGCCTTGGTGGTGACCTTGAGTCCAGGTGCGGCCTGCTGGCGCTTGTATTCGTTGCGGTCGACTTTGTTGGCGATGTCGCGGACGAGCGGGAGGGGGAGCTGCTGTTCTTCGGCGATCTGGGCGGGCGTTTTGAGTTCCTCGACGTAAGCTTTGAGGATTCTGTCGAGGATAGGGTATTCGGGGAGCGAATCGGAGTCCTTCTGATCGGGACGCAGCTCGGCCGAGGGCGGCTTGGTGAAGACGTTCTCGGGGATGACGGGGCCGTGGCGGCGGTTCACCTCATGGCAGAGGTCATAGACCATGGTTTTGGGGACATCGCTGATGACGGCGAGGCCGCCGCACATGTCGCCGTAGAGAGTGCAGTAGCCGACGGCGATTTCGCTCTTATTGCCGGTAGTGAGTACGAGGGAGCCCCACTTGTTGGAGAGAGCCATGAGGGTGAGGCCGCGGAGGCGGGCCTGGATGTTCTCTTCGGTGACGCCGAGGGTGGCGCCGGCAAAGATGTTTTCGAGGCCGGAGAGGACGCTGGAGTAAGCGCCGGTGATGGGGACGATATCGAAGCGGATGTCGAGGTTTTCGGCGAGGGAGCGGGCGTCGGAGATGGAGTGATCGGAAGAGAAGGGGCCGGGCATGGCGATGCCGGCGACGTTTTCGCGGCCGATGGCGTCGACGGCGACGCACGCGACGAGGGTGGAGTCGATGCCGCCGCTGAGGCCGATGAGGGCGCGGTGGAAGCCGCACTTGCGGATGTAGTCGCGGGTGCCGAGGACGAGGGCGTCGTAGACGGCGGAGGTTTCCTCGGGGGGCGTGGTGGGGACGCCGGGCGGGACAGTCACGCTGTGTCCACGGAGGGACACAGATGACTGTCCCGGGGTGGGGTCGGGGATGGTGGACGGGGGCGGGACAGTCACGCTGTGTCCACTGGGGGACACAGGTGACTGTCCCGAGGTGGTGTCGAAGAGAACCAGGTCTTCGGCGAAGGAGCGGGCGGAGGCGAGGATGTCGCCGGAGGGGCCCATGACGAAACTGGAGCCGTCGAAGACGAGTTGGTCGTTGCCGCCGACCATGTTGCAGTAGATGTGAGTGAGGCCGTAGCGGCGGGCCATGGCGGAGAACATCTGGCGGCGCAGGGCTCGTTTGGTGGTGTCGTAGGGCGAGCCGTTGATGGAGATGACGAAGTCGGCGCCCTGCTGGACGAGGGATTCGACGGGGTCCTTGCGGTATTTGCGGCGTTCCCAGAACTGTTTGTCGTTCCAGGCGTCCTCGCAGATGGTGAGGGCGATGCGGGCACCGCGGAAGGCGCACACATCCTGGCGTTCGGCGGCCTGGAAGTAGCGCCACTCGTCGAAGACGTCGTAGGTGGGGAGGAGCATCTTGGTTTGAGTGGCGACGATGCGTCCGTTCTCGATGAGGGCGGCGGAGTTGGTGGCGTGGCGGATGGAGCCTTCGGGGGCCTGGCCGACGTAGCCGACGACGAGACCGCAGGTGAGATCGCGGGAGGCATCGACGATCTGCCGGAGGGCTTGGAGGGAGTGGTGCAGGAAGGAGGGTTTTTCGACGAGATCGCGCGGGGGGTAGCCGTTGAGAGCGAGTTCGGGGAAGACGGCGAGATCGGCGCCGGCAGCGGCGGCCCGGCGGGCGAAGTTGAGGATGAGGGCGGAATTGCCGGGGAGGTCGCCGACGGTGTTATTGATCTGGCAAAGAGCGACGCGCATGGGAGGGAGGAGACTTTCATTGTATCCGCGGGTGGAGGGGAGGGGGAGGGACGGGGAAGGGCGAGAGAAGAGGGGGCGGAAGCCGCGTTGGGCTGCAAATGCAATTGATTGAAAGATGGAGAGTCGTTGGGTTCGAACCGGGTTGTTCCGGCGGGCTATTTTTGCATGGATTTGTTTGAAACGAAAGGGGTTCAGTCTGGTTTTCCTGGTTCGCGTGAAATTGCGGCTGGTGGTTGGGATTCTGGCGGCATTTGTGAGCTTGCTGGGTATTTCCTGGGTTCGTTTGGGTTTTGGCGGGTTGTTCGGATAGGTCAAGTGTTTGAAAAGTAAGATGCCTTTGGGTTCGCTCCGGTGGCGGCGATGATGATGGCAGGAATCGGGGCGAGGAGGCTGGGCGGAGCGGCCGGCATGACGGCGCAAGGAGGCAGTGCAGCGGCCGGCGTCGTTGATGTCGAAGGCAAAGGACATAGTTCCACTCCCGCGCGAAAGAGTAGGGGGGTGAAAAGTGGAGGCGGCTCGGGGCGGGGCGGAGGTGAGGCTGGAAGTGGCTGAGGGAGAAGGGATTGTTCGATATAAATAAAGTCGCGAAGCGCGGGACTCGCTCATCTGGTTCCTGGCTGGAGTGCACAACGAAAACTGCCGCTCACCCGACAGTTCTTCAGGATGCCGATTTCTTGGCGCATCGCTGCGGGCCACACCGTCGCCCGCCATTCCGTAAACCTTCTCCCCGGCAGCACATTTGGCGGGTCCCTCATCCACTCGACGCGCACAGCCGGCTACAGATCGCAGGTCTTCAAAGATCCCGTGCCGCCCAGCGCCGGGGTTGCCCGGGCAGATCCTCAACTTGAGAGTGTCGGCCATCTGTCCGGCCACCTGAGACGGGTGCGCCGCTTCGGTCTTGGTACTGCCAACCGCGCAGGCGAGAATGATCTTGGCCCGAAGTGCGGGCGCCGGAGCGGACTTCGGCCGTCATGCCCGGTTCTGAAAAAGCTCGCGTTCACCTGCCGTGACAATTAGCCCCGGGATGGGACGTCCGATACATATCGCCGTACTCCTTTGTAAATGAGATGCGAAAGGAGCGCTCAGTTATCAAGTTATCAAGCGAACTTCAGGGACAGGATACTAGTTGTGCGGCCCCGCTGGGGCGGATGGGTCAGTGCCGCACAAAAGGACTATAATCTTGCCATGCGAGCCGGATTCATAGCGCTGATGGCATTTACACTATCGCTATCTATGCCGGGGGCTTTTCTCGAATACCAGCGGATTTTTCGTGGGAATCAGGCGGTGACGATTGGCGCGGTTGCCTCCGATCCGGACGGTAACGTATACGTGGCAGGGACGACCAGCGCCTTCGACTTCGCGGTCAAGAACGCTTACCAGGCACGCAATCCCGCCTCGGCCATCGTGGTGAGCGAGGATGCGGGACGCACTTGGCGGCCATTGGGCTTTGTTCCGGATCTCCCGATCACGGGAGTGAATGCGCCGGCCGTGCATCCCAAGGACTCCAGACTGCTGATCGCCACCGGGGTTTACGGGATCTATCGCAGCACGGACGGTGGCGAAAGCTGGAGCACGGTGGTGGACTTGAACCAGCCACAGCAAAGGCAGCGCATCGGTTATCTGGACCAGGCAGCTTTCGATCCGCACGATCCTTCCATCGTCTACGCGTCCTCGACCGGCGGTGTATTGAAGAGCGCGGACACCGGCATCACCTGGACCTTGCTCACCAATGGCCTGACTCCCGGCTCCTGTTGCGTCGGTGCGGGCCTGGCGGTGGACCCGCATCACCCGGGGCGGATCATCTACACAATCAACGAGCGGGCCTACGTTTCGCAGGATGCCGGGGCCACGTGGCGCCTGCTGGCGCTGCCGCCGGGGCTGCGGAGGCCCGTCTTGCTCACCGATCCGCACATAGCCGGCCGCTGGTATCTCTACAGCTATGAAGGCGCCTGGCGCTCCACCGACGCGGGAGACTCCTGGTCGCTGATCCGGGAAGATAGCGGTCTTTTCATATGGCTTCAGCTCGACCCCTCGCTGCCGGGCCGGATTTACGCGCTCTCGCAGACGGGGCTATTCCGGTCCAGCGATGGAGGCGGCTCCTGGACGCAGGTGATCGTCGATCCGCCGGGCGATCCGATGAACGGCACGGCCCCCTTTACGTTTGCGGTGCAGCCCGGAAATCCGGACTATCTGGTGGTTTCAGGCCAAGCCCCAGGGGTATTCGGCCGCACGGTGAACCTGATCTCGACGGACGGCGGGCAGTCCTGGCAACCGATGGGCGTTAGCCGGCCGTTTCACGGCTTCCGGTTCGACCCCTCGCGCCCGTCGCGCCTGTTTGCCGCAGGCACGCCCACAGCCGATGCGTTCGTCGTCAAACTGAATCCGGCTGGCGAAATCGTCTACTCAACTTATCTGGGCGGTCAGGGGACCGACAGCGCCACGGCGCTTGCTGTTGACGGACAGGGGAACCTCTATGTCGCCGGCGAGACAACATCGCCCGACTTCCCAGCAGCCACGGCAAAGCACTATCCGGGCCACTCGCCTTCTCTGTTCGCCGCGAAACTCGATCCGGCCGGCCGCCCGATCTATGTCACTCTCGTGGGCGACGGCAGAGACGATACGGTCCGGTCCATCGCCGTGGATTCCAGCGGGCGGCTGTATCTGACCGGACGCACAGTCTCGCCACTCTTCCCGCTCACCTCCAACGCCATTGCTGGTTTCTCTGAAGCCGGCGGCGGATTCGCCGCGCGATTGTCGCCGGACGGCGCCACTTTCGAGTACGCCACGGCGCTGGATGGCTCTGCGGAATCGATTGCCCTTCACCCCGAGGGCGGCTTCATGCTCGCGGGCCTGATGAAAGTGGACGCCTCCGAGGCCGGGTTGGTTTGGTTCGGCGAGGATGGTGCGCTGCTCCAATCCTCACGTGTGCCCGTGACTCCGGTGAAACTGCTCATCACCGCTGGAGGCCGGTTCTTTGTCGCTGGAACCGCGAGCATTTCCTCTCCGCCGCCTGTCACTCCAGGCGCGTTTCAGACCGGCCTTAGCACCAATTGCACGCATGATTCCGGAGGCGTGCTCACCTTCAAGTCCCGGCAGGCCTACATGACTGACCTGTGGGTAGCTGAACTGGACCGAGGCGGGAACGTGGTTTCGGCCACGCTACTGGGAGGTTCCTGTCGGGACGAGGCGACCGACCTCGCCTTGGCGGCGGACGGTTCGCTCTGGGTTGCGGGCCAAACGTACTCGCAGCAACTGCCAGTCACGGACCCGTTATTCGGCCCGCCCGCGGAGGAATACTCGGTCCCGTTCGTGGCCCACCTCGACGCTTCCTTGTCTCGGCTTCTGTTCTCGACCTGGCTCGATTACGGCTCCAACGCCCGGCTGGCCAGTTCGCCGGGAGAGGGAGTTACCATCGCTTCAGGCTCGCCATCGCGAGGGTACTCCGGCATGACGGAAGGCACGCTGCGGCACATCATCCCAGGCCCGAGTGCAGAGCTTGCTGTGCGCCGCATCGCCAGTGCGTTCGACGGCAGCAGCGGGCCGGTGGCCCCGCTGGAGATCGTGCGGATCGAAATCCCCTCGCTGACTCCTGACGCCGAAATCAACCTCGGGCTGAACCCGGCCGAAGGCGCACCCACAGAACTGGGCGGCGTGGCGATCGAGTTCAATGGAATGCCGGCGAGACTGCTCGAAGTCTGGCGCGGCGGCGTGGTGTGTATCACCCCTGAACAACTGCGCGGCCAATCCATGGCGGCAGTGATGGTAAGGCAGGGCAGCGCCCGTTCCAGCGCGTTCTACACTCCTGTAAATGAGAGCAAACTGACCCTCTTCCAACAGGTCAGGCACGAAGACGGCTCGCTCAATTCACCCGATAATCCCGCCCCAACAGGTTCTCTGATCACGTTCTTCTTCACCGGCGCAGGGTCACTCGACTCCCAAATTGATCTCATCTTCAATACGACGCCTGGGGAATCCACAACAGTTCCACCGGCGCGCCCCGTTGAAGGGTTCGTCGATGGTTTCTACTTCGCGCAGGCCAAAGTACCGGCCACGAGCGGGACCTATCGGGTGATGGCAAGACTCACACCGGCCCCGAGCGCACCGCCAGTTTATCCGCCGTTGATCTCATCCGTCACCATCAGCGTGCGGTAGTGTCCTATCTCTGAAGTTCGCTCAGCAACTTAGCATTCCATTCGCAGCTCATGGAGAAAGGAGTACGGTGATGCTCATCGGACGTCCCATCCTGAAGTTGGTTGCCACGGAAGGTGAAAGGGAGTCCCTTCAGAACCGGGTACGACGGACGAAGGCCGCTCAGGCGCTCGCACTTCGGGCCAGGATCATTCTCTCCGGCGCGGAAGGCAGGACCAAACCGCTCCCGCCCATGCGCCCTGGGCAGGTTGAGCACCAGAGAGGCGACAACAAGCGCCACGGAAGGACCTCCTTGTCTGGGGCCTTGAACGTGGCGCTCAGCATTGGCCTCAGCATTGGCCTCAGTCTTGTCTCCGCACACAAAGCGTTCTCACAAGATGCCAATCCGGCGCAGGGGAGGCAACCGGCGATCTCAGTCAGCCTTCGCACGGAACGCAACACAGCCAAGGCTAGTGCTCCGGTCATTTTGAAGAAGACGCTGACAAACCGATCGGATCATACTTTCACCTTCGGCATTGATGTGTATCACCCTAGCTGTGCTGTCGATGTGCCTGATGAAAGTGGAAATCTCGCGCCGGACAGGAAACCGGGCTACCGCCGAGGACGGCTCGACGTCGAGCAATTGAGCCGAACATTGACTCCCGAAGAGCTTGCCGAGAGCGGAGCGCTTCGCGGCAAGATGGTCTGGATTTCATTGAAGCCGGGCGAGACGTTCGATGAGACTTGCGATATCAGCAGTTTCTTTGACATATCGAAACCGGGAGTCTACAAGATTTCTGCCCAGGTTTATGATCTGGAAAGTGCAAGCACGGTGAAATCGAACTTGATCGAATTCACCGTAATGAAGTCTCAGTAGACGATTCTCTTGCCACGTGAGGTCTGCAACCGCCTTCTGCGGAGCCGCCCCGCTCGAATTGATCGCGATCACCTCGACATGCTCCTGCTTCGCCCGCCGCGGTGGCCCCGAGCGGTGATGGACTGCCGCGGCCTTGCCGCTCAATTGGAAGGCCGCAAAGGCCCGGAGCGCGAGTGGACTTACATTCAACTCGCAGGGAAGTAGCTTGTCCGGGCCGCGAGTTTTGAGTTGAATCAGGAAGGCAAGCTGTTCGAAATGTTCAAGGCGCCCTTCGAAGAGCCGCCCGTTGCAGACGTAGCGGCACATCCCGCCTCCTCCGCCGCGCGCAAGAAAGTGGAGGGCGCTTTGAAGCAGTTCGATGCCGCCGGAGGCACCCTCGACCGAGGCGACGGTGCGGGCAGACACGCCAACCGGGAGAAGAAGCAAGGGGTGTTGGGGAAGACGCCTGGACGGGACGGTTATGCTGTGCTCCCGGGGGGCGTTGGGCACGGAGAGGGCGGGTCAGGGCCGGGCTCGCCAGAGGCGGAAGCCCTGCCAGGCTAGATAGCCGAGGAAGAGACTGGCGGCGAGGCTCGGCCACTGGGGCAGCGCGCGATCCGCGACGACGACGGGGACATGGAAGAGGATCCTGGCGAGGTGGCCGAGGGTAATCAGGAGAAAGACGGCGGCGGAGACGAGTTCGAAGCGCTGGTGAGTCATGACGCACTCCTGGGTGGAGTGTAGCGCCGGTTTCCGACGGGGGTAAGGGGCACCTGATCTCAGGGCTTGGGGGCTGGGAGGTCCCAGGCCTGGAGGAGGCCGAAGGTGAAGTATTCGGGGAATTTGTCCACGGTGAGGTCCTTTTGGAGGATTTCGTGGAGGGAATTGAGGGCGTCGTGGGGTTGGGTGGCGGGGATGGCTTTGGGGTCGAGGGCGGCGGCGACGGCGGCGATCAGGCTGGTGCGGGGGCCGAAGGATTCGACGGTGACGGGGGCTTTGGCCCAGCGGGCGACGGCGAGGAGCTGGCTGGCCTGGATGCCGAGGGGGCGGTCTCCGATGGAGGAGATGAGGAGGGCGTAGAGGTAGTCCTTCCTTGCGAGGTTGGATTCACCGAAGTAGAAGGGATCGATGGCGATGACACGTTGGCCCTGCTGGAGGAGGCGGCGGGCTTCGGCGGTGAGCGCGGCGCGGCCCTGGTCTCCGAGGAGGATAGTGACTTTGGAGGCGGCTGGGTCTCCGAGATCCACGGCGGGCAGGGTCCAATCGTTGTCCAGTTGGAGGCGCCAGTAGCGGACTGGGATTCCGTCGGCCTGCGCGGCGGGGGCGGCTTCCAGTGCGCGGAGTTTGTAGTGGTGGGGTTTGACGACCTGGGCGAGGGTTGGGGCGCCGGACTTAAGGGGGAGGTTTTGGGCGAGGCGGAGAGCTAGTTTGTGGAAATCGAGGTTGTCGGCGGGGAGCTCCATTTTGAGCTGCTCCGGGGTGCGGACGAGGGATTCGGAGGGGATCTCCTTTTCAGGGAAAGCGGCGTCGTTGCCGGCGTAGAAGTTGTCGCGGACGAAGCGGTAGAAGGCTTCGCGATTATCCTTGCCGTAGTTGTGGCCGGGGTCAAAGTTGATGTGCGCGGTGAGTTGGGATGAGGCGTTATAGAGAGCGAAGAAGGGACGGGCGGCCCAGATGAGGGGGGCGTTGGCGTAGTCGGCGCGGAAGCAGCAGTTGTCGTAGGCGTTGTTGACGACCATGGTGGGGCGGGGGGCGCGCATGGCGGTGAGGGTGGTGTAGTCGGCGGTGGCGGCGAGGTCGACGGGGGTTTGCTCGCTGTCGCCGAGGTCGGGTTCGGGGAACTGCGCGCGGGTGACGAAGGAAGAGTAGCCGGCGACGGGGGCGGCGATGGTGACGCGGGGGTCGAGGGCGCTGATGATGATGGTCTGCCAGCCGCCGCCGGAGAGGCCGGTAACGGCAACGCGGGTGGGATCGGCATTGGGGTGCGAGAGGAGGATATCGAGGCCGCGCTTCTGAGAGAGGTAGTGGAGGGCGACGCCGTTGGTGCCGGTGAGATCGAGCTGGGGAGAGCGGGTGTGGTCGAAGCCAGGGGTTTTGAGCTGGCCCATGCCGAGCCATTCGAAGTTGAGGGCGAGGGCGCCTTTGCGGGCTTCGTTGATGCAGCGGATCTGGATGTAGTCGTTAGCGATGCCGGTGCCTTCGTGGCCGTTAGTGTTGAGGATGACGGGGACTTTGCCGGAGAGCTTGAGGGGTTCGTAAAGAAGGGCGGGGATCCAGAGGCCGGGGAGGATTTCGTAGCGGAGGCGTTTGATGCGGTAGCCGTCGCCGGGGAGGGTGTCGAGCCATTCGACGCGGGTTTTGGCCTGGGCCCACTTGATGCCTTCTCCGCGGAGGATGACTTCGTTGAGGATGCGCTGGCGGAGCTGCTCCTTGGCGAGAGTCCATTGCTGCGCACTGGTGACCATGGGGAGGGGTTTGACACGGGAGGCGGTGTAGACCTGCGTCTCGATGCGGGTCTGATTGGGGGCGAGGATGGGCTTGGCCAGGGCGGCTTCGAGGGTGGAAGTCTGGGCCGGGGCAGGCAGGGCCGCGAGGAAGGGGAGGAGGGCGAGGATGCGGAGGGTCATCGAGAGTATGGTATACCCAGCGGCGGGTCAGGGCCGGGGTTGCGGAGGGGAGGGCGGATGGTCCCCGTTTCGGCAGAAGAAGAGGGTCCCGACTTTACGATCGGGGGATATACTGAACGGGGCCAGGGGCGAGGAATGCGTGGGAACGGAGGCCGGAGATGAAGACGAGAACCGCGATCGGGATGATGCTGGCAGCGGCGTATGCCGTGGCGGGCACGGGACCGGAAGGGCCTTGCGACATCTATGCGGCGGGGGGCGCGCCTTGCGCGGCGGCGCACAGCACGACGCGGGCGTTGTATGCGGCGTATAGCGGGCCGTTGTACCAGGTGCTGCGCCAGTCGGATGGGAGGACGTTGGACATCGGAGTGCTGGGAGATGGGAGCGGGGTGGCGAACGCGGCGGCACAGGATGCGTTTTGCGCGAACACGTATTGCTGGATCTCGATCATTTACGACCAGTCGCCGAAGAAGAACCATCTGGTGCAGGCGCCGCGGGGCGGCTTCAGCGGGCCGGCGATGGGGGGATTCAACAACCTGCCGGTGGCGGACATGGCTCCGGTGACATTGCGGGGGCGCAAGGTATATGGGGTGTTCATTGCGCCGGGGATGGGGCTGCGGCAGAACGATGTGAAGGGCACGGCGGTGGACGATCAGGCGGAGGGGCAGTATTGGGTGATCCACGGGCGGCACTACAACAACGGCTGCTGCTTCGACTATGGCAACGCGGAGATCGACAGCCGGGACGACGGCAACGGCACGATGGAGACGACGTATTACGGCAACAGCACGGGCTGGTATCACGGCGTGGCGCCCGGGCCGTGGATCATGACGGACCAGGAGAACAACCTGGTGGGGTGTGTAAACCCGGACGGATCGAAGTACTGCGCGAACCTGCCGAGTATTTCGTGGAGGTTTGTGACGGCGACGGCGGATGGGGAGCCGCACCATTGGCGGTCGATGGGCGGGGACGCGCAGAAGGGCGATCTGAAGGTGATGTTCGACGGGCCGCGGATCAATGCGTCGTACGATCCGATGCGGAAGCAGGGGGCGATTCTGCTGGGCAACGGGGGTGACAACAGCGTGGGGTCGCAGGGGACGTTTTATGAAGGGGCGATGACGGCGGCGGGGACATTTCCGTCGAAGGAGACGAACCACAAGATCCAGGCGAACGTGGTGGAGGCGCGGTACGACGAGGCGCGGGTGGGAATGAAGCCGGCGGAGGGATTGATGACGCTGGCGCCGGGCGCGGCGAAGGACGTGACGGTGTCGTTCACTAACAGGAGCGCGGCGGCAGTGACCGGAGTTCAGTTGAGCGTGGGAGTGCCGGGCGCGCAGTGGAGGGCGGTGGTGGTGGACGGCGCGGCGAAGGCCGCGGGCACGGTGGCTCCGGGGGCGACGGTGAGCGCGACGTTCCAGGTGACGGCGGGTCCGGCGGCGCTCAACGGGGACCTGGTGGGAAAGGCTGCATGGAGGGCAGCGGGGAAGGCGCAGGAGGAGAGCGCGGTGCTGAAAGTGCGGAACGTGCCGCTGGTGAAGATCAATGAGTTTCGCGCGAACGCTGGCTCGGCTGCGAACCCGACGGATGCGTTCATCGAGCTGTACAACGCGGGCGACGGAAGGGTGGACATCTCGAACTGGACATTGACGCAGCACGCGCCGATGGTGCCGGCGTTTTCGGCGGTGACGATTCCGGCGGGGACGAAGCTGGCGGCGAAGGGTTTTTACCTGATAGGGCTGGCGAACTCCGGGCTGGCGGTGCAGGCGCGGGCGGGCGAGAAGACGATCCACGTGCGGAGTGTGGCGGGGATGAATGCGGGAGACACATTGACGATCGGGACGGGCGCAGGCGCAGAGACGCGAAAGATCGCGGTGGTGGGAACGGCGGCGGGGACGAGCACGACAGTGTGGCAACCGCTGCCGGAGGGGCCGGTGATCACGATTCCGGCGGGATCGACGAACGTACCGGTGACGAGCGTGGAGGGGATTGAAGTGGGGCAGAAGATCGGGCTGGGATATGGGGCGACCTACCCGGCGGTGGGGAGGACGTTGGAGAAGTATGAAGTGGCGACGGTGACGGCGGTGGGCAAGCCGGGAACGCAGGCATGGCTGTCGGCGGACGCGAAGCCGGGGGACACAAACATCAAAGTGTCGTCGGTGGCGAACATCTCGGCGGGCGACAAGATCCGGCTGGACGTGGACAGTGTGGGTCATGGGATCGAGACGGTGACAGTGACGCGGGTGGGGACGCAGTCGGCGCGGAACAGTTTCCGGAGAGACCTGAAGGAGACCGAACTGGGAACGGGGCTGGATCTGGCGGCGCCGTTGAAGTTCCACCATGCGGCGAACCTGCCTTTCAGCGTACGCGGGACGGGGATCAGTTTCGAGCCGGCGACGGCATTTGCGCATTCGAGCAATGAGCCGGTGCTGCCGTTGGGGACGGGGATCACGCTGGACCGGCCGCTGGAAAAGGGGCATGGGATCGACGACGTGGTGAAGGATGCCGAGGTGACGACGGCCGGCTACCAGGGGAGTCCGGCGCCGGATCAGTGGTTCGGCGGACCTGCGCTGCACGCGGGCGCGGGGGCGATGGTGCTGCGGAACGCGGCGGGGTTGGTGGTGGACAGCCTGAACTACGGGTTGATGGTGGATCCGTGGGCGTCGGAGGGTTTCCACGAAACGGGCGGCACAGGAAAGACAGACTGCCGCGTGCCGGCTTTGGGAGTGGTTGGACGCGGCCTGGGCGGGCCGGCGGGGCAAGGCGCGACGCTGCTACTTAGGAGCGCGGGGCGGTTCCCGGACGGTGCGGATGCGGACAGCAACTGCACGGATTTCCAGGTGCAGGCGGCGACGGTGCTGGCGGCGGCCGTGGCGGCGGGCGCGACGAATGTAAAGGTGGCGAACGTGGCTGACTTCGCGGCCGGGCAGAGCGTGATGATCGATTCGGGCGCGAATGTGGAGAGCGTGGAGATTGCGGCAGTGGGCACGGCGGGGGCGACGACGGCGAGCACGGCGCTGGAGGCGGGGGCGACGGTGATCCGTGTCGCCAGCGCATTGGGCTTCCGGCCGGGCCAGGAGATCACGATCGGCAGCGGAGCGGAGATGGAGACGGCAGCGGTGGCGTCCACAACCGGTTTTGGACGGGGCCCGGCGTCGCTGACTTTGTCCGCGCCGCTGAAGCGCGGGCATGGCGCGGACGCGCAGGTTTCAGGGACGGGGATCACGTTCACGAAGGCGTTGACGCGGGCGCATGCGGGCGGGGCGCAGATGGTGAACAACGTGCCGACGCCGAAGGCGCCGAACCGGTACGCGCGGGGAGAGAAGTGAGAGTTCAGCCACGGGCGGCGTAGTCGCAGGCGACTTCGGAAGCGATCCGGGCCCAGTGCCAGAGACGCTGCGGCTGGTAGTTGACGGTGGAGATGTCCTTCATGATGAGCTCGACGTGACAGCCGCGAGCCTGGTCGAGGAAGTCAGTGAGGTCTTTGCGGGCGTGGGCGGGATCCCAGGTATCCGAGGCAAAGATGGCGGGGTTGGGTTTGCGGCTGAGGACGAAGTCGCGGCCGGCCTTTTCGATGAGGCGGGGGGTGCGGCACCAGGGGCTGGCGGAGATTTTGCGGAGATTGGGGATGCGGCGGAGGATGTCGATTTTGGAGTCGAGGGGTTCGCAGCAGCCGTAGTAGACGAGGCCCCAGCGGGCGAGCCAGCGGAGGTCGTGCTGGACGGCGAACTCCCAGTGCATGGAGGGCGAGACTTCGGAGAAGATCTGGGCGTTGGAGCAGCCCCACATGTTGGCGGGGGTGACGCGGGCGGGATCGAAGGGCTGGCCGGGAAGTTGCGAGACGTAGCCGTAGCCGCCGGAGCCGATGCGGGTGTTGTTGCAGTCGAGCGAAAGGAGGTTCTGGGCGACAAACTGGTCGAGTTCAGCCATCCAGGCATCGACCATGCGATCGACGGCGGCGTGGACGAGGGCGGGGCGCTCGATCATGTCGAGCATGGCCTCTTCGATACCCCACCAACGGATGAGGTAGTCCCAGGGGGTGAACCAGATGTGAGTTTGACCGGTGAGGCGGACGGGGAGGATGCCGGAGTAGACGTCGCACATGGCCTGGTAACGGAGTTCGGTGGCCTCGCGGTTGTGGGTGACGACGGGCATGCGGATCTTTTCGAGGTCGTCGAAGCCGCGGATCTGGATGTGGAAGCGGCGGGAGTAGATGTCGTTGGAGGGATCGGCATGGACGGTATCGACGTCTTCGACGATGCCGAAGTCTGAGCTGTGGACGGCGAGGGGGCAGGCGAGGTAATCGTTGACGATCATGTCGCCGGGGAGGTGGCGCCACTGGTAGAGGGTGCGGCGGAGTTCGAGTTCCTGTTCGCGGGCCCAGGGGTGGGTGGAGCGGAGGGTGAGTTCGCCATCGACGTCCATCTGGTGCCAGCAGATTTCATTGATCCAGACCATGGGGCGCTCGGACTGGAGGTCGTTGAGCTTTTGCCAGAGACGGGCTTTTTCCTGGTGAATGGGGAGGGCGGCGATTTCGGCGAGTTGGCTGGCGAGGGAGCGGAGGATGTCGCGGTCGGTGGAGTTGAGAATGATAGGTTCCGCGACGGGCATGGGGGTGTGGTGGCTGGGGTCGTGGAGCATGGGACGTCCGTTTGAGGGCCATGCTATGCGAGTGGCGGACGGGTGTAAAGGAGAGGGTGGTGGTAGAGTGCGGGGATGATGAGAGCGCTGTGGATTGGTCTGGTGCTGGCGGCTGGCGCGATGGCGGGTGAAGCCGCGCGCCCACGGGTAATCGTTTCTACCGACATCGGCGGGACGGACTATGACGACTTCCAATCCCTGGTGCACTTGTTGGTCTATTCGGACCGGATCGACCTGGAGGGGATGATCGCGTCGCCGTATGGGGCGGCGCGGAACCGGAAAGAGAACCTGCTGAAGATCATCGATATCTACGCGAAGGACTACGCGAATCTGAAGACGTATTCGGAGCGGTATCCGGCGCCGGAGGTGCTACGGAAGATCAGCAAGCAGGGCGGATCGGACCCGGCGGGACTGCCAGGTTGGGGGGAGAGGACGGAGGGCTCGGATTGGATCATCGAATGCGCCAGGAAGAAGGATGCGCGACCGTTGTGGGTGCTGGTGTGGGGCGGGATCGACGATCTGGCGCAGGCGCTGCACGACGATCCGAGCATCAAGAACAAGCTGCGGGTGTATTTCATCGGGGGTCCGAACAAGAAGTGGTCAGTGACGGCCTACGACTACATCGCGCGGGAGCACAAGGAGCTGTGGATGATTGAGGCGAACTCGACGTATGCGGGGTTCTTTCTGGGCGGGAACCAGAGCGGAGAGTGGGGAAACAAGGCGTTTGTGGACACGCATGTGCGGGGGCATGGAGCGCTGGGGGATTACTTTGCGACCATCTCGCCGGGCGTGAAGATGGGGGACACGCCGTCGCTGACGTATGTGCTTGGAGCGACGCCGCAGAATCCGGCGGCCGAGGGGTGGGGCGGGCAGTTCGTGCGGGCGTGGAGCCGGCCGCGATACACGTTCACGCGCCCGCCGAGCGAGGCGGAGAAGGTGGAGGTCTACTCGGTGATCGAACTGATCTACCGGCCGGAGGGGGCGGGACCGGCGAAGGCGAGCGCGCGGCTGGTGGTGGACAACCAGGAGTTTCCGGGGTTTGCGATGGGGAACGGGGAGTGGCGGTTTCTGTATTCGCCGAAGATGGTGAAGTCCTGGCAGTACAAGATTGCGAGCGATCATCCGGGGCTGAATGGGTTGAGCGGCGGGTTCACGTCGGTGTATCCGGAGGGGGCGCCGCGGCCATCGCCGGAGTATCCGAACTGGTGGACGGACGATCCGGACGAGCGGTGGCGGGAGCGCAGCGAGCAGGGGGCGAAGACGGTGAGCCGGTGGAGGGTGGAGTACCTGCGGGACTTTGCCGCGCGGATGGAGCGCGGCAAGGCGCCGAAGTGAACGGGGACGGCGTTGACAGGGCCTGTGCCGGAAGGATTTGATTGACACATGCGATGGTTGATTGGGCTGATAGTTCCGGCGTGCCTGTGGGCGAGTGAACCGGGTGCGGTGACGGGTGCGGTTCTGTCCTGCGATGCGTGGCCGCGGGCGGTGGATCTAAAGACGTGGACCGGAGATGTGCTGCGAATTTCTGGGACGGCGCAAGGGACGGAGACGGCGCAGGGCAAGGCGTTCTTTGAGTGGCTGCGCTTGTTCAACCGGATGGCCGTGGGCGGGATGATCCAGGCGTTTGAAGGGCCGTACGGCAAAGAGGCGTATGTGCTGGACGCGCACAAGACGCTGTTTGTGTATGGGTGGGGATACTGCGACACGACGAGCCGGATAGCAGAGGCGGCGTGGCGGGAGTACAAGCGGGATCCGCTGGCGGCCGAGCGGGTGATCACGCAGCACGACGATGGCGGGTATCACACGATGTACCGGCTGCGGATGGATGGAGGGCATGGGGCGTTCGACCCGCGATATGGGTACTACCTGGTGGAGCGGGACACGCCTGACGCAAGGATTCTGGATTGGAAGGAAGTGGGCGACGATGCGCAGTTCCTGAAGAACAAGGGGTACACGAACAGGAGCAAGCCTTATTTCGAGATTTGGGGTGTGGAGTGGGAGCGGGCGCTGCTGCTGCGGCCGGGCTGGTTTGATTCCGAGGCGAAGTGGAAGGCGGCAGGGGCTCCGAAGGAGAACGTGTTTGGAGATTCGCAGTACACGATGGGGACGAAGTTCCACGACATGAGCTTCACGCTGTGGCGGGGCACGACGATCGAGAGGCATTGGGACAACTCGGCGCGGAAGTTTTACCAGCCGGCGGGGCAGCACGCGCAGAAGGAGAAGCCGTTTCTGGCGGCGGGGCGGTTTTACCGGGTAACGGAGAAGTCGCTGGACGGCAACTGGCCGAAGTACGATCCGAACTATCAGCGGGCGAAAGCGTATCTGTCGGTTGTGCCGCGCGGGGAGGGGTATGAGGGAGAAGGGGAGAAGTCGATTGGGCAGGCCTGGGGGGTGCTGCGATACCGGCCGGTGCTGGCAAAGAGCGAGGGGTTGGATGCTGTGCTGCCGGGGCGGACGTTGATTCATGCCGGGACCGCGCCGTTTCTGCGGCCGGCAAAGGCCGGAGCGGGCGGGGAGGCGGTGTTCGACTTCCGGTCTCCGTATGTGCTGGTGGACGGAACGCTGGAGGTGGAACTGGCAGGCGATGGGACACGGATGGAGATGCGGACATTGGGGGCGAAGCGGTTGAATGCGGAGGAGGCGGATGCGTGGTGTGAATGGGAGGTAGTGGCACAGGGGGCGGGCCGGCACAGCGTGGAACTGGGGCGGCCGCGGTTTGACGGCAAGCAGAAGAGCATCCATGGCGTGTACCGGTTCCAGGTGCGAATGGTGGTGAAAGAAGATGGGCAGAGGAAGTCGGCGGCGGGGTTGGCAGAGTTGAAACTGGATCTGTTCTTTGAGAACGGAATCATGTCGATTCCGCAGATCTTCGCGGGACGGAACACGATGCGGTTCCAGGTGGCGGATGCGGCTCAGCTACAGAGGCCGTTGGAGGTGGAGTACCGGTATCAGAGCGAGGCCGGGGCGAAGAGCGTGAAGCATGTGCTGAAGCCGGGAGATTTCCGGGGGAATGAGGGAGTCTGGGCGATGGAGGCGCCGGGATTAGTGCGATGCGACTCCGTCTCTGTTTCTTATTAAGCGCGGCGGTGTGGGGGCAGGGGTATCTGCCTCCGCCGGCGGTGGAGGCGGTGCGGCTGCGTGCGGGGCATCCACGGCTGAGCTTTCGAGCGGAGAGTGGCCCCGGGCCGGGGCGGAGCTTCGCGGCGGTGCGAAGTTCCTATGCGAGCGATGCGGAGTTCCGCAGGATCTTTGCCGGGGCTGTGGCGCGAGCGGAGAGCACGAAGGATCCGGCGGAAGCAGCGGCGGTGTGGGTGGTGACGGGGGATGAGGCGGCAGCGCGGCATGCGATGAAGCTGCTGTTGGAGGAACCGATTTCGAAGACGGGGGACGGGAGCTATTCGCGGGTCTGGTCCTTCGCGCTGGCGTGGGACTGGCTGCATGAGCATGAGGCGATGAAAGAGGGGAGAGAGCGGGCGGCGGAAAGAATCATCGAGCGGCTGGACACGGAGTTGGCGTGGTTGGACGAAGGCTCGATGGCGCTGTGGCATGGGCGGAACCAGGCGGCGAATGGGGCGATGGTGGCTGCTTTGGCGGTGGGAGACCGGCCGGGGTGCGACCGGCGGCTGGCCCGGGCGGCGGCACACTACGTGCAGGCGCTGCGGGCGTTGCAGTATTCGGAAGGGTGGCCGGAAGGGCCGAGTTACTGGATCTATAACCGCGCGGCACCGTATGCCCTGGCGGCAGACTGTTATTTGACGGCGACCGGGCAGGAGCGGCTGGGTGGGATCGGGATTCGCGGGCTGATGGAGGGGATCGGGGCCTGGACTTTGTATCAGTTCGGGCCGAACCGGGCGTTCGAGCCGTATGGGGATTCGGCGGGGTCGCTGCGGTTGGGAGAGACGGGGTGGTGGGAGGTGACGGCGGATTACTTTGCGCGGCTGTCGGGGGATGAGAGTTTGCGGGCCGGGGCAGAGTGGTTCCGGAGGCTGTCGCCGGCGGCGTACGGGAAGGGTCCGCTGCAATGGTGGGCAGCGCTGGCGTATGGGGGACGCTGGCAGGGGAATCCGGAGGAATGGCTGCGGGCGCATTTGCCGGCGGCGCGGATGTTCGGGAGAGGCTCGATGGGCGTGGCGTTCTTCCGGGGCGCATGGGGTGATCCGGATGAACTGTTTGCCTCGTTCAAGGCGGGCGATCTGCTGGCGCACCACGACCACTACGACGTGGGGCATTTCAGCATTCAATCCGGCGGGCTGCTGGCGCCACTGACGGGGATTTATGGAGATAAGGGCGGATACACGGGGGCGTACCGGCTGGGCTACGCGATTCAGACGGTGGCTTCAAACAGCCTGCTGATTCTGGCGCCGGGGGAGACGTCAGCGGCGCTGCGGGCGCTGAAAGGAGAGCCGTGGGTGGCGCTGTCGGGCGGGCAGAGGGTGATCCAGCCGACGGGGTTCAACTGCGTGAGCGTGGAGGATTTCGAGGCGCAGAGGGATGCGGGGCCGCATCTGCGGCGGGCGCGGATTACAGCGTTCGAGAGCCGGCCGGGGGAGTTCGACTACGTGGCGGCGGATTTGACGGCGGCGTACAACTCGACGATCTGGGCGGAGGCAGGCGCGGCGGCGAAGGTATCGCTGGTGACGCGGGACTTTCTGTATCTGCGGCCGGAGCGGGTGTTTGTGGTGTATGACCGGGTGGAGACGACGGGCGAGGGGTATGTGCCGAAGTTCCTGCTGCACTCACTATCAAAGCCGGCGAGTGGAGGCGAGCGGCTGTTGGCGGGAGAGTCGCTGGAGAATGGGATTGTGGAGACGCTGGAGCGACGGTTCACGAGCGGGCATGGACGGGGCGAGCTGACGGTGGTTTCGCTGCTGCCGAGCGAGGCACGGACGCTGAAGATCGGCGGGCGGGATTACTACGCATATGTGGAGGCGGACGGGGACGAGAAGGATGGATTTGACGGGGTGAAGCTGGAGGCGGGAGATGCGACTGCGCCACGGGAGACGAAGCAGTTGGGGTTGTGGAGGATGGAGATCGAGCCGCGAGGACCGGGGAAGAGCCACCGGTTCCTGACGGTGCTGATTCCTCGGCTGAAGAGCGAGGGTGGAAGAGTGCCGGAGATTCGATTGGTGGATGGCGGGGAGGGGACAGACGCAGTGAGCGTGGGCGGAAAGGTGGCGGTGTTTGAGCGGCGTGCGGGCGGAGTGATGAGGCTGCGGAAGTAGTCAGAAGCGGATGGTGCGTTCCTGCGTGGATCCTGTGGAGAAGTCGAAGGGGACGCGGACGATGAGGGAGTTGTCGTTGGCATCTCTGGCAATCCACAGGCGCGCGGGTTCGGCGAGGGGCATGTTCTTCGGGACGGTGAGATAGACGTTGCCTTGCGAGCCGGTGGGGCGGGTGGCGCGGAGAGTGAGGGTGCGGGCGGCGGGGTCCCACTGGCAGAGTTCGATTTCGGCCTGGCCCTGGCGGACGTGCATGTCAGTGGAGAGGAGCCAGGGGTGGGGGCGCTGGGCGGAGATGCGGAAGAGGCGGACGGATTCGGGCGGGACGAAGGCATCGAAAGCGGCGGAGTGGGCGCCGAGGTATTTGCCGGCCCAGTGGTCCCAGATGAGTTGCGGGGCAGCGGCGTCGCGGCCGAGGCGGGCGAAGTCGATGCGTTGAGTAAGCGGCGTCTTGTCGAAATTGAAGATGGCGACGAGGTCCCAGGTGTCCCAGCCTTTGTCGACCTTGAGGTGGAAGACGCGCGGGTAGGCGGGCTCGAGGGCGTCGAAGAGATCGAGGGGGCGGGCGCATTCGGGGAGGCGGGGGAAGAGTTGGCGGATGAGGTCGAGGCGAGCGGGGTCGATGCGGTCGATGTCGTCGCCGAGCATGATGGGGCCGCCGTTGAGGCCGAAGATGGTGGCGGAGATTTGGGCGTCGGCGATGGGGATGGGCTTGTCGAGAGTGAGGACGTTGCCGGAGTCCGCCAGGAAGAGCTTGCGGTGCATGAAGAAGTGAGTGGCCCAGGCGTTGGTGGCGCGGCGGTGGGAGGTCCAGAAGGAGGCGTTGTTGATGGCGAAGGTGCCGGGGTAGAAGCCCTTGCCGGGGCCGTCGAGGGGGCGGCCTTCGCCGTAGTCGGTGCCGACGCGGGCGGCGTTGACGAGGCCGGCGCCGAGGATGGTGGGTCCGGTGGAGGAGAGGAGATAGGTGTCGGGGCCGGCGGCGTCGCGAATGGTTTGGAGGCCCTGGCGGAAGGTTTGGGGGCCGGGGACGAGGGATTTGTCAATGAAGCCGTCGGGGCGGTAGGTGCCGGGGGTAGAGCCGCCGATGGCGTCGAGGAAGTCGATCATGTAGTAGCGGACGCCCCACTGGCGGTAGGTTTCGAAGACTTTGGCGATGTGCTGTTTGGTCTTGGGATGGGTGGGGTCGAGGACGTAGGAGGTGCCCCACTGGGAACTGGGGACGGTGATGGGCTTGCCGTCGCGGAGAAGGACGGCGTCTTTGAGGGTGTTGTAGTCCTCGAGGCCGGAGTTGAGCCAATAGGCGCCGGCCCAGAGGCCGAATTGGAAGTTGAGTTGGTTGAGAGAAGAGATAAGGGAGGCGGGGCCGCGGGGGAAGAGCTTGTAGTTCCACTTGAGCCAGTTGCCAGGGCGGCGGTCTTCGAGGTTGCCGAGGCTGACCCAGAGGAAGCCGATGTCGAAACCGGGGAGGCGGGCGCGGATGGCGCGGGCGTTGCGGAGGGCGACGTCTTCGTAGCGTTCGACATTGAAGCCGTCGACCCAGGACCAGCCGACCCAGCCGGCGGGGATTTTGGGCCAGAGCGGGGGCCGGTAGTGTGCGGAGACGGCGGTGGCCCAGGCGTCGAGGGCGGCATAAGGATCGGGCTGGATGTCGATGCGGAGGGTTTCGGTTTCGATGGCGGCGCCGGGGGCAAGGGTGTAGCCTTCGAAGTCGCAGAAGGAGGAGATGACGACGGCCTGGCGGGCGGGGTTGTAGCGGAGTTCGTGGAAGGAGGAGACGCGATCGAAAGTGACGAAGCCGGCGTGGAAGGAGCGTTGGCCGCCGGTGATTTGGACGAGAGTTTTGGAGATGAGGGGCTCGCCGGTGGGAACGCGGCGGACGGCGGTGGTGCCGCCTTGCCAGCCGGACATGACGAGGGCGACGGGGGCAGCGGGAAAGGGGGCTGAGGATTCGTGGAGCAGGTAGCGGCCGAGGCGTTCCGGGGCGGCGCCGGTGTTGCGGGCGGTGGCGCGGATGGTGAGGATGCCGGAGCCGGTTTGGGTGGAGGTGGTCCAGCGGACCTCGGCATTCGCGGTGAAAGCGAAGAAGACGGCGAGAGTGAGGGGGGTAGCGGGTTTCACGGCTTGAAGTGCATCCTCGACGGTACCACCGCCGCGGGGGGGACCGGGTCCGGCTACTTTCCTCCGGGCGGACGGAGACTTTGGGCGCGGTAGGGGTATTTCCGGTCGAGGAGTTCCCAGTCCATCTCGATGCCGAGGCCGGGGGTGCTGGGAAGGGTGACGCGGCCCTGGACGACTGCGGGGAAGGTGGACCGGGTGATCTCGCGGAGGAGGGGATGGCGGGAGGCATCCCACTCCTGGATGAGGAAGTTGTGGATGCCGGCCATGGACTGGAGGGAGGCGATGTGGGCGATGGGGCCGTAGAACATGTGGGGAGAGATTTCGGCGCCATAGGTTTCGGCGAGAGAAGCGATCTTGCGGATTTCGGTGATACCGCCGCAGTGGATGACGTCGGGCTGAACGATGCGGGCGCCGCGGGCGTCGAGAAGTTGTTTGAACTGATAGCGGGAGACGAGGCCTTCGCCGCCGGCGAGGGCGATGGGGCTATGGGCGGCGATTTCGCCGAGGGCCTGGGGCATCTCGCGCCAGGCGGGTTCTTCGAGAAAGAGGGGGTGTAAGGGGGCGACGGCGAGAGCGAAGTCGATCGCGGAGCGGACGGAAAAGGTCTCCCACATTTCGAGGGCGATTTCGAGTTCGGGCCCACCGCCGTTGCGGACGGCCTCGACTTCGGCGACGAGGCGCTGGCGGCGTTCAGCCTCGGAGCCGCCTTTGGGGAGGACCCATTTGACGCAGGTCCAGCCCTCGGCTTTGGTGTGGGAGGCGAGATCCGCGAGGCGCTCCGGGGTACGGGGGGTGAGGTCCTGGCTCCAGTGGCTGAAGTAGACGCGCATGGGGCGGGCCTCGGCGGCGCCGAGCAGGCGCCAGAGGGGCTCGCCGAGGCGTTTGGCTTCTAAATCCCAGAGGGCGATGTCGATGGCGGCGAGCGCGGTTTGCAGTACGGCGCCTTCGCGATAACGGGAGAGTTCGTAGTAGTTGCGGTTCCAGTGGTCTTCGATGCCGGCGGCATCCTTGCCTTCCAGGAAGGGACGAAACCACTCGATGGCCTTCTCGACGATCTCGACGCGGCCGGAGATGGAGCCTTCGCCGAGGCCGGTGATGCCACCATCGGTTTGGATTTCAAGGAAGAGATAGTCCCGGCCGGAGATAGTGTGCTTGCGGGTGACGAGTTTCCGGATGGCGAGCCGTGGGGGAGCGGCGAAAGCGGCGAGGAGGGCGCGGCGGGTGAGCATGGCTAGTCAGGGACGCGGTTGGAAGTAAGTGAGGATGGCGTTGGCAACGAGGGCGTGGCCTTGTGCATTGGGGTGGTTGCGCTGGGACATGAGTTCTTCCATGTGCTCTTTGTCGCGGGCGTTTTTGAAGAGTTCCAGGCTATCAACGAGGCCAGTGTGGAATTCAGCGGCGAGGCGGCGAACCTGGGCGGCCTGCCGTTCGAGGGGGTCTTCGGGATTGCCGAGATCGGACTTGAGGTCGGGAGTGGGGGTGAGGAGGATGACTTTGATGCCGCGGGCCTGGGCCTGCCGGATCATCTGCCTCCAGGCATCCTCGGCGTTGGGGTTGCCGCGGTCGTTGAGGGAGTAGTCGATGAAAAGAATGTCAGGACGGTGGTCGAGGACATCGGCCTGGAAGCGAGCTGCGCCTTTGGGTGAGTTTTCGCCCCCGATGGCGGAGACAATGACGTTGATCACGGCATGAGGGAAGCGTTGGGCGAGGCTGGCGCGGACGAGGTGGGGGTAGGCTTCGAGGGAGTTGACGACTGGGGTTTTGAAGTAGCCGGCGGGGACGGAGTGGCCGTGAAAGACGAGGTTGACGGTGCGGTTGGCGGGCCAGTCCTTCTGGAGTTCAGTGATGGTGGGGGTGAGGTATGTGCCGGGGTCGGCGACCTGGGCGAAGGCGTGAGGAGTTGTGAAGGCGATGAGGGCGAGGGAGACTCGCAGAATCCGTTGTGACAGATTGGAGGGAACGCGACGCACAGATGCATTCTAGCTTGTGCGCGGTGTGCTGCCGGGAGCCATGGGAGGCGCTATGAGAACCTTGAACGGCTTGCTTTGCGTGGTGCTGTGCGGCACGGCGTGGGCGCAGGAGGGTCGATACACGATTCGGGTGGATCAGCCGCGGCAGACGATTTGGGGTTTGGGATTCGAGATCCAGAGCGACAGTATCGGGTCAGCGAATCAGGGCTTGCCGGAGAAGGTGTCCGCGGTGCCGCACGACCTGGTGGCGGCGGAGCGGGCGCGGCTGTACGGGGAGATGCTGAAGGGCTTCCGGTATTGCCGGCTGGCGATGGGGCTCTATCTCCGGGGGACGGATGCGGCCGGGAAGCATGTGGTGGAACGGTACGCGGGGCAGATGCGGGACTTGAAAGAGTTGCAGGAGACAGCGGGCGTTGAGGGGTTCGCGGTGGAGTATTGGTCCCCGACGCTCTACTGGAAGAGCACGGGGAGGTATCAGGGCGGGACATTGAAGAGCTTCGATGCGGCGTTTCTGGCGGAGTTTGGCGAGGCGCTGGTGGAAGATGTACGGTATCTCGAGCGGCACGGCTTGAAGGTGGCGCAGTGGGGGTTGCAGAATGAGCCGCCCGTGGATCATGGGATCTATTCGACGTGCAGCTATACAGGGCCGCAGTATTACGCGGCGATGAAAGCCGCGGCGCCACGGATACGAGCAGCGTTTCCCAAGATATTCATTCACGCCGATAGCTGGGGTGGACAATCGACGGAGGGATCGAAGCTGATCCGGAAAGACGCGGAGTTGTTAAAGCTGATTGACGGGTGGACGTGGCACCGGATTGGGGCGGACTCGAACGAGATGATCGAGAGGGCGGCGCTGTTCAACGAGGGAGCTGAGGGCCGGCCCGTGTTCAACAACGAGTTCGAGTATCTGAAGGGGCCGGCGACAGACGATCGGTTTGTGAATACGGCGCAGTCGCTGATGAACTGGTTTACGTTTGAGAACGCACCGGCATGGTTCTGGCTGCATGCTTTGAAGCCGACATACAACGCGGAGGCGTCCGGGTATGCGCTGGGCTTCTGGAGGCCGAACGACGATGAGGACATGAGCCGGATGGGTTCGATTCAGAAAGGGCACTGGGCGTACAACCGGCAGAACTGGCATTCGCTGGCGGGGTTTCTGAAGTACCTGCCGTGGGATTCGGTGCGGCTGCAGGTGGAGGAAGACGAGGTCAGGAAGGACAACCGGATTCTGGCGTGGCGGACGCCAGCGGGGAAGCTGGCGTTCGCGGTGACAAACCGCTCGGGCAGACCGTTTGAGTTTCGCGTGGATACGGGCCGGGAGCGGCGGATGTTCGGGTTCCGGTACACGCCGGCGGAGGCGGGGATCGCGCTGGGTGCGCAGAGCGGCGCCGCGGTGAAGGCCACGGTGCCGAATCTGGCGATTGAATTCTGGGTGGAGCAGTAGGCTCAGCGGGCGATGCGCAGGAGCACGGCTCCGTAGGCGGGGACCTGCACGGATTCGCCCTCGCCGGTGGCGCGGTCGGGATTGAGGGCAACGGCGGTGGCGAGATCGACCTGGTGAATGAGGTTGATGGACTCCAGCGGGTTGGGCAGCTTTGCAGGGTCCAGCTTCACGCGGATGCGTCTGGATTGCGCGCCGGTGTTGCCTATCAGGACCCAGGCTTCGCCGGAGCGGCTGTAGATTGCGGAGATGGCGTCCGGGGCATCGAGCTGGACGGCGCGATTGCGCCAGTCCTGGAACTGGAAGCGGGTGAGGTCGCCGAGGGGTTCGAGGATCCTGTAGAGGGCGATGGCTTCTTTGCTGGCGGGCCAGGGGGTGGTACCGGTGAGGAGAGTTTCCAGGGTGAGAAGCTGGCCGATGTGGGCCGGGGCATCCTTGTCGATGCTGCCGTAGCCGATGATGCCGCGCGAGCGGGCGTTCGCGAAAGTCCATTCGAGAGGAAGTTCCTGCACAGGTGGAACGTCGCGGGAGAGGCGGCCGTAGCCCCACTCCATACCCACGACGCGATCGGCAAAGTTCTCGGTAGCGAACATGGGGGTCATGGTGTCGTGGAGGATCACCTGGCCGTGCGGGCCGACGCGATTGCGGGTCCACTCCATGAGCTGGAGGAGTTCGTCAATGTCCCAGTGGCCAGTGGGAGAGAGGGCAAGGGTGCCGGTTTGGCCGGAGACGCCGTTGGAGGTCTTGCCGACATGGAGGGGGTTGTTGCAGTAGAGTGCGACGTTCCAGTCGTAGTAGACGCCGTTCAGCTTGTGGTTTGAAAGGACAGTATCGATGTTCTGTTTGTGCGATTCGAGCCAGCCGGACTTGAGGCACATCTGAGCGCCGTATTCGCCGTGCAGAGCGCGGTTGCGGTGGAGCTTGCCGGTGTCATCGGGCTTGCGGCCCCACTCCTCGGCGTGGTCTTTGAAGGCCTGGGTGGAGGGGTGGAGTTCTTTGTTGGAGAAGTAGGTTGTGACCTGGATGCCGCGGGCCTGGCACTGCTGGATGACGCGGTCGTATTGCTTCATGGCGTCGGGCGGGTAAGGCGGGTAAGAACCGTCGCGCCAGAAGAGGCCGTCGTTCAGGGCGTCGCCGTCGTTGTGGCAATGAACGGTGCGGATGCCGGAGTCGGCCCATTTCTGAATCTGTTCTTCGGTGACCCATTTGCCGCCGTTGGCGCCGAAGGCGGTATGGAGCCAGGTGGGATTAGCGTGACCTTCGAGAATGGGAATGCCGATGTAGCTATCGAAGGTCCAGGTGCCGCGGGCCTGGACCTGCCCGATGATGTCGAGCGGATTGACGCTGACGGAGACGCCGAGTGGTGAAAGGCTGGAGGAGATATTGCACTGGCCGGCGCCCGGCTTGCCGGCGGCCTGATAGTCCCACTGGGAGAGGTCATCGGAGACAAACCATTCGATGCCTTCGATGCCGGGATTGGCGACGACGAGGTAGCGCGGGATGTGGCGGGTTTGAAGGGGGGGATCGAAGTAGGCGCCGGCGCGCAGCTTGCGCCACTGCGTGACGCCGAAGGAGAGGGGGGTGACGCCCTCCTGTTCCGCGATGCCCTGGCGATACCCGAAGTGATCCAGCGATGGATCAAGCACGGTGGAGAAGACACCGGCCCGGCGGATGGCGACGGGTTGATCGCCGAAGACAAACTCACGGCGGAGCTTCAGGTAACCCCAGCGGTATTCGTAGCGGGTGCGAAGCCGGATGCCGGAGTCCTGGCCTTGCGCGTTGAGGAGGCGGGCAGTGACGCGCACGACGCGGGCTTTGCCGGAGTCTTCGACGGCAACGTCGGGCGCTGCATCGTTCTGCGAGTGGAAGCTTTCGCCGCCAGCCATGGTAATGAACGCGTTGACCGGCTTCACGAGCAGGTTTTTCGCAGCGCCGTGTTTGAGCGAGACGATCGAGATCTCCGCACCGTGTTTCAGGTCGTGCTGAAAGGTGTAGTAGGGCGTGGAGAGAGTGAGGGTACCGGCTGAGTCCTGACGATCCACTGTGTAGGCACCGGGCCAGGTGCTGGATTGAGCGAAGAGGGGCAGGGAGAGTAGGCAAAGCCCCGCCAGGATGGGGCGTGGATGAGTACAGAAAGGCATGACCGATACGAATGTATCGTAGTCGGCAAGCTGAGGTCACCGTTCAGACGAGTGCTGCCTTTCAGCGGCTTGCTTGAGGTAGCCGGTGAAGACTTCGAGCGCCTTGGAGAGATAGCGGCGCTCCAACCGGATGTAGCCGACGCGCCGGGTGGCCTTCGGCTCGATTTCGACCAATTTACAGCCGTGGCTGAGGCCGCGGGCCATCTCTGGCACGATACTGACGCCGAAGCCGGCGCGGATGAGTTCGAAGATGGTGAGGAACTGGTCCGCTTCGAAGTGGCCGGAGAATCGGGCCCGGGCGCGGTCACAGACGGAGAGCGTCTCATCGCGAAGGCAGTGGCCGTCTTTGAGGATGAGGAGGCGCTCCTCGGAGAGGCGCCGCAGTTGGGCCTTTCCTGTGGCGGCGAGCGGGTGGTCTTCGGGCACGGCGAGGAAGAGGGGATCACGGAAGAGTTCCTTCATAACCAAGCCGGCGCCGGAGACGGGGAGGCTCACGATGGCGACGTCGATCACGCCTTCGAGCACCTGCTGGACGAGTTCGGCGGTGGTGCCCTCGCGGACATGGAGGTCGATCTCGGGATAGCGCTGCATGAAGGCTTTGAGAAGTGGCGTGAGGTAGTAGGGCAGGATGGTGGGGATGGCGCCGACGCGAAGAGGGCCGTGGACTCCTTCGCGGGCGCGTTCAAAATGGTCAGGCAGAGCCGCCGCGTCTTCGAGGAGGGCTTTCGCCTTACCGAGGATCGCTTCACCGACGGGGGTGAGTTCGACGCGGCGGTTGAGGCGCTCAAAGAGGGCGGCGCCGAAGTTCTGTTCGAGGCGGGCGATGTGTTCTGAGAGAGAGGGCTGGGCGATGCCAAGGTCCTCCGCTGCTTTGGTGAAGCTGCCGGTGCGGGCGACGGCGCAGAAACACTCGAGTTGCCGCAGGTCGAAGGAGCGCGGACGGTGGCGCTGAGACATAGGTAATTCCGATCAGGTCAATAGTCTCAATCGGCTTGAACTATGTCAAGAGCAACCCTACACTGGCAACATGAAGGCCTGGAAGTCTCTCCTCACTGTCTTCGCGGTAGGTGCCGCGTCACTCATAACTTCGGGAATGGGAAGTGCGCAGACACCAAAGCCGAACCAGTTCTGGTGGCCTGAGAAGCTGGACCTGTCGCCCTTGCGGCAGCATGCGGTGGAATCGAATCCACTGGACAAGAATTTCAATTACGCGAAGCAATTCGCGACCCTGGACCTGAATGCCGTGAAGCAGGACATCAAGAAAGCGATGACGACTTCGCAGGCATGGTGGCCGGCCGACTACGGCAACTACGGCCCCTTCTTCATTCGCATGGCCTGGCACAGCGCGGGCACGTACCGGACGTTCGACGGGCGCGGCGGCGCGGACGGCGGCCAGCAGCGCTTCGATCCGCTGAACAGTTGGCCGGACAACGCGAGCCTGGACAAAGCGCGCCGCCTGTTGTGGCCGGTGAAGCAGAAATACGGGCAGAAGATCTCATGGGGCGATCTGATGGTGCTGGCGGGGAACGTGGCGCTGGAAGGGATGGGCTTCAAGACCTTCGGCTTTGCCGGCGGCCGCGTGGATGAATGGGAGCCCGACCTGGTGTATTGGGGTCCTGAAAAGAAGTGGCTGGGCGACGAGCGCTACAGTGGCGACCGCATGCTGCAGAAGCCGCTGGCAGCGGTGCAGATGGGCCTGATCTACGTGAATCCGGAGGGGCCGAACGGCAACCCGGATCCGCTGGCGGCGGCGAAGGACATTCGCGATACGTTCGGCCGCATGGCGATGAACGATGAGGAGACGGTGGCGCTGATTGCCGGCGGACACACGTTCGGCAAGGCGCACGGCGCGCACGATCCGGGCAAGTGCCTGGGTCCGGAGCCGGCGGCGGCGCCGGTGGAGAAGCAGGGCTTTGGCTGGGAGAACAAGTGCGGCAAGGGCAACGCGGGAGACACGATTACCAGCGGATTGGAGGGCGCGTGGAGCGCGACGCCGGTGCAGTGGTCCTCGCAGTATCTGGACAACCTGTTCGCCTTCGAATGGGTGAAGACGATGAGCCCGGCGGGCGCGACGCAGTGGGTGCCGGCGAACAACCAGGGGACGAACCTGGTGCCGGACGCGCACGACCCGTCGAAGCGCCACGCGCCGATCATGTTCACGACCGATCTGGCGCTGAAGGAAGATCCGGCGTATCGCGAGATTGCGCAGCGGTTCCGCAAGAATCCGGAGGAGTTTCGGTTGGCGTTTGCGAAGGCGTGGTTCAAGCTGACGCACCGCGACCTGGGCCCGCGGGCGCGCTACCTGGGCAAGGAAGTGCCAGCGGAGGAGTTGATCTGGCAGGATCCGCTGCCGAAGGCTGGCGCGGTGCAGGTGACTGCGCAGGACGTAGCGGCGCTGAAGGCGAAGATTCTGGCTTCTGGGTTGACGGTGCCTGAACTGGCGCGGACGGCGTGGGCTTCGGCGTCGACGTTCCGCGGGACGGACATGCGCGGCGGCGCCAACGGCGCGCGCGTCCGCCTGGCTCCGCAGAAGGATTGGGCGGTGAACAACCCGGCGGAACTCGCCAAGGTACTGGGGCGCCTGGAGAGCATCCAGCAGGAGTTCAACAAAACGGCGGCAGGCGGCAAGAAGGTGTCGCTGGCCGATGTGATCGTGATCGGCGGCAACGCCGCGGTGGAGCAGGCGGCAAAGAGCGGCGGCTCCGTGGTGCAGGTGCCGTTCAAGCCGGGCCGCATGGACGCCACGCAGGCGCAGACCGACGTCAATTCGTTCGCAGTCCTGGAGCCGGCGGCGGACGGGTTCCGCAACTACTACCCGGCGGGCCTGGCGCAGTCTCCGGCGGAACTGCTGGTGGACAGAGCCAACCTACTACGGCTGACTGTGCCGGAGATGACGGTGCTGGTGGGCGGCCTGCGGGCGCTGAACGCCAACACGGGTCAGACGGCGGCGGGCGTTTTCACCAGCCGTCCGGGCACGCTGAGCAACGACTTCTTTGTGAACCTGCTGGATATGAGCACCAAGTGGAGCAAATCCGGCGCGGTCGAAGGAGTCTATGAAGGTCACGACCGGGCCACGGGGCAGTTGAAGTGGACGGCCACGCCGGTGGATCTGATCTTCGGTTCGAACTCCGAGTTGAGGGCTGTGGCGGAGGTCTACGCGCAGTCCGACAGCAAGGAGAAGTTCGCGCAGGATTTCGCGAAAGCGTGGGCGAAGGTGATGAACAGCGATCGCTTCGACCTGCGGTAGGCTCGGGCCGGCAACTCCTCCAAGACCGGCCCAGGACGAACGGCGGCGCCCACCGCGCCGCCGTATTCTGTCTTCTGGAATCAATTGCTAGCAGGGGATGATAGTGCCGGTTTGGGCGGTGTCGTAGCCTGCGAGAAGTTCGAGTTTGCGGCGGAGGGTGGCGCGCTGGAGGACGTCGAGAAAGGCGCTGGCGGCGGGAAGATCGAGAGTGCGTTTGCGGAGAACGAAATCGTAGCGGGCACGGTGGAGGGGGAGGAAATCGAGACCGAAGGTGAGGGCAGCGGAGCGGGTGACGAGGCAGACGTCGGCCTGGCCTGCAGCGACGGCGTAGGCGGCGGCGAGATGGCCGTAGGCTTCGGAGTCGTAGCCGCGAACGGAGTTGGGCGTCAGGCCGGCCTGAGTGAGGAGACGGTCAAGGAGGGTGCGGATGGCGGCACCGCCTTCTCGGTTGATGAGGCGGACTTTGCGTTTGGCCAGATCGGCGGCGGTACGGATCTGTTTGGGGTTGCCGGAGGCGACGGCGAAGCCCTCCTCCCAGTTGGCGAAGGTGACGAGAATCATCTCCTCGCCGGCAAACATCTCGCGCACGAAGGGGACATTGAATTCGCCGGTGGCGGGATCTTCGAGATGTGATCCGGCGATGTGCACGAGACCATCCTTGAGCCAGGTGAGAGCGAGATGGCTGGAAGCGGTGGCGGAGATGATTTCAATGCCGGCGACGCGCTCCACCATGTTGGCGAGGAGGCGGGCGGCGGGGTCACAGCCGGCGAGCACGAGTCGCTTGTGGGCGGCCTCTTCCTTGGCAACCACGACAAGATCCGCGCGGCTGGCGGTGCGGTGCGTGCGACGGATGACGCCATCGGCTTCGGGGAGATAAGAGGGCGTCGCGCTGACGGGCACGCTCACCCATTTCGAACCGACCTGGCAGATGCGGATGGGCTGCCCGGCGGCGGGCGTGGTGGCGCTGAGCAATTCTGCGATGAGGAGCTCCGGCGTATTGGCGGCGGCGGCGCGGATCGAGAAGAGGTCGTCGACGGTGACTTCGAGTTCGCGCGCCAAGTGAAGGGCGACCTCGGTGTTGGGCACGTAGGTACCGGCTTCGATGGCGTAGATGGTCTGCCGGTTGACGTTCACGCGCCGGGCGAGTTCGGCGGCGGCCAGGCCGCGGCTCTTGCGAATCTGCGCCAGGCGGTTTTCGATGCCGGCTTTTGACAATGCGCGCTCCTTGGCCGAGAGACTCGACCTTGAGACTATTCTGGCCCAAGGCGGGCGGGGCGCGCTTCAGAAGTGCAGTTTCAGGACGAACTCGAAGACGCGCGGGTCGAGCGCAGTGGTGATGGTGCCGAAGACGGAGCTACCGAAGCTGCCGTTGGGATTGCCGAGCGGAGGCGTATTGGCGACGTTGAATGCTTCGGCGCGGAACTCGGTCCGGAGACGCTCGGTAATGGTGAAGGATTTGCCCACCATTACATCGGCGGCTTGGTAATTGGGGCCGGAGACGGGGTTCCTGGAACTGTTGCCGATGGTGAACTGCGGGGCTTGGGTGAAAGCGGCTGTGTTGAAGTAGCGGCCGGTAGAGCGCTGGCCGCCCGGAAGTGTGGGGTCCGCAATGCGATTGGGACGCTGAACACCGAAGCCGGCGAAGGCGTTGAGGTTGGTGGCTTGCGTGACGGCGATGGGGCTTCCGGATTGGAGGCGCACGAGCGAGACGATCTGCCAGCCGCCGAGCACGGCGTCCTTCCAGCCGGCGAGGGTGCGAGCCCGGCCGCGGCCGAAGGGAATTTCGTAGACCATGCCGGCGGAGAAGACATGCGGGATGTTGCCGGTGGAGACGTCCTTTTCCAGACGCTTATTGAAGCTGTCCGCCGCCTGGAAGTTTGTGACAGGGCCGGTAAGGACGGCGGAATCGAAGACTGCGCCGGCGTCGTCGATGAGGCGGGAGAAGGTATAGGCGGCGCTGAAGGTGAGTCCGCGGGAGAAGCGCTTCTCAATGCGGGACTGGAAGGAGTGGTAGGTGGAGTGGCCGACGTTGTTGCGATAGAGCGTGACGGCGGTGAAGCGCGGATAGGGCCTCATCAGCTGTGCGGCGGCGATGGTTGGAGTGCCAAGGGAGGTATTGGGCGGGATCTGGCCGTAAAAGGGATTGCTGACCTGGCGAGTAAGCGATGAGCCGATGGCGAGCTGCTCGACGGTGAGCTGATTGAGATTGACGTCCGGCACACCAAGGCGGGTGAGCTTGGAACCGAGGTAGCCCGATTCGACGCTCCAATCCTGGGCGATTGTCTTCTGGAGGCTTAGGTTCCATTGCTGCGCGTAGCCGCTGCCATTATCGCGCTGGACTCCGAAGACACCCTGACCGAGGCCGGCATCGGGACCGGGCGGCTGCGGGGTAACGGTGGGGCCTTGGGAGAGGACGAACGCCGGGTTAATGTTGTCCAGAGTCTGCTGGCCGAGGGTTTGGATGAAGGGAAAGAGCGGCGTGGTGAAGGGTGTGGTGATGCCGGCCTGTTCGATCCAGGTGAGCGAGTAGCCGGAGCGGACGACGAAGGAGTCTGCGAGTTTGTAGGCGAGACCCACGCGAGGCGCGAAGTTGAGCTTTTCGAGCTCGCGCGCGGTGCGGGGGAAGCCGTTGGCGCCGAGGTAGTCGAGCTGTTGGGAGCGGAGATTGAAGACGGCGCCCTGGTCGCCGCGGACTGTGGAGGGGTGGTTCAGGGTGTAGCGGACGCCGAGATTGGCGGAGAGGCGGCGGGAGAAGCGCCAGTCGTCCTGGAGGAAGAATTCGGCGATGGTGGCGCGGGGCTTGAGGAGTTCCGATTGCGCGTCTAGAGAGAAGCGCGTCACCTGGCCGAGAAGGAACGAGGCGAAGCTGTTGCCTGTGTTGGAGACCGGCGTGCCGGCGGCGGTGAGGCCGGCGGTGAAGATGGTGGAGAACTGGAAGTTGCCGGTGGGACTGGGGGGCTGGAGGACGTCGAGATGTTCAAGGCGAATGTCTGCGCCGGCCTTGAGGGTGTGGCGGCCGCGGGTCCAGGAGAAGTTGTCGACGAACTGAGTCACGGACGTGGTGAAGGTAGCGTTGGCGTTGGCGGGCGGGCCGAGTTGCTGGTAACTCACCAGGTCGTAGGTGGGGAGGACGTCGCTGAATGAAGTGAGGGGGATGTTGGGGATACGCGAGATCGCGGTGGCGGGTTGGCCGGTGCTGAGGGAGGAGCGGTCGAAACCGCGGCGGGTGTAGCCGAAGCGGAACTGGTTGACGGCGTTGGGGCGGAGGTTCCAGCTATGTTCGGCGACGACAGAGTCGGCACGGGTGAGGGTTTTGCCGATGTAGGTGGCGGTGAAGGTGCCGCTGCCGTCGGGCAGCGGAGTGGCGGGGGCGGAGTCGTCACGGAGGTAGGAGTAGCGCGCGAAGAGGCGATGAGCAGAGCCGATGTAGCGGTCGACGCGGAGGTCGAACTGATCCTGGGCGGTTGTGTCGGAGCCGACTCGGCGGTAGTTATTGGCGACGGCTTCATTGGAGCCGGAGATGACGTTGGGAGCGGGATAGCGATCGACCACGGCCTGGGCGGCGGTGTCGAAGCTGGTGGCTGGAACAGTGTTGCCCGGAAAGGGATCGCGCGAGTAAGCGCCGTTTGTGAGGCGGGTGGAGCGCGGATCGTAGATGGCCTGGGTGAAGATGCCGCGCTTCTGAGCAGTGGTGGGGACAGTGCTGGTGCGAACAACACCGGTTTTGAGGCGCGTGCCTTGCCAGTCGATGAAGAAGAAGGTCCGGTTCTTCTGGATGGGGCCGCCGAGCACGAAGCCGTATTGGTTGCGGCGGAAGAGCGGCTTGGAGCCCGTGGTGGCGAAGAGGTTGCGGGCGTTCAGGGCTTCATTACGGAAGAATTCGAAGAGGGTGCCGTGGAGCTGGTTGGAGCCGGACCTCTGGTTGACCATGATGACGCCGCCGTTGGAGCGGCCGTACTCGGCGGAATAGCTGTTGGTCTCGACGCGAAACTCGTCGATGGCGTCGACGATGGGGTAGAAAGCGACCTGACCGGGCTCGGGCTGGAGGACACTGATGCCGTCGTAGATGTACTCGGAGACTCGCGGACGGCTGCCGTTGATGCGGGGGAGGAGGTTGCCGGGAGGAAGATTGACGCCCGGCGAGAGGGCGATGAGGGGGACGAAGTTGCGGCCGTCGAGGGGGAGGGTGACCACCTTCTTCTGGTCGACAACGAAGGTGGTGGTACCGCGGACGGACTGCAGCAGCGGGGCGTCGGCTGTGACGAGGACGGACTGGGAGACATCGCCGAGTTGGAGCCGGGCGTCGAGATTGATCTGGTCTCCGATGCGGACGGCGATGCCATCGCGCTGCAGAGAAAGAAAACCCCGTTTGGTGACGGTGAGGCGGTAGACGCCGGCGGGGAGGGCGATGAAATGAAAGCGGCCTTCGGCGTCCGATTCGCGGGCGAGGGCGGCGCCAGTGGCACTGTTCAGGAGTTCGACCGACGCACTGGAAACAGGCAGGCCGCTGGGATCCAGCACGAGGCCGAAGAGTTCCGCCTTAGTGGACTGGGCGGACAGGGAAGCCGCGAGCACGGCGAGAAGTGCATGAAGGCGCAACAGAGAGAGCCCAGAAGAAGTCATGGAAACACGACACTGCAAGGTTACCACGACATCCTTCGCCGGAGAATCCGGCGGCTGGAGCAGCCCGGCTTCTCATGGAGGGGCTGGAGTGATAGTGTCGAGGCGAACCGGAGCTATATGACTCAACTTATGAAAAACAAAAGAGTGTGCCTGTGGGTGCTCGGATGTGCTGCGGCGCTGGTGGCGGGCAGGGCGGACGCGGCGCCGTTCCAGGAGTTGCGGTGCGAGTATCTGAAGAACCCTGCTGGGATTGACGTGGAGCGGCCGAGATTGAGCTGGGTGATTGACCCGGCGGCGAAGATCCCGGCTCAGGGTGCATATCAGATTCTGGTGGCCTCCACGGAGGAGGCTCTGCGAAAGGGACAAGGGGATCTTTGGGATTCGGGCAGAATGGCATCGAAGGAGTCGACGTGGGTGAGCTATGGCGGCAAGAAACTGGGCTCCGGGCAGCGCGTACATTGGAAGGTGCGCGTGTGGGGCGAGAAGGGCAAAGCATCGGAGTGGAGTGAACCGGCCACGTGGTCGATGGGGCTGCTGCAGGAGCGGGACTGGCACGCGAAGTGGATTGGAGAGAAACGCCCGGAGGGCGCGGCGGAGGGCAAACCGCTGCCATTCCCATGGATGAGGAAGAGTTTCACGGTGGCCGGAAAGCCGGCTCGCGCGGTCGTGTATGTGAACTGCCTGGGCTACTGCGAGTTGTACGTCAACGGGAAGCAGGTGGGCGACCAGGTGCTGAGCCCGGCGGTGAGCGACTATTCGAAGCGCAGTCTGTACGTCACGTTCGAAGTGGCTGACTATCTGGTGCCGGGCAAGAACGTGATGGCCCTGTGGCTGGGCCGCGGCTGGTACGTGCGCGGACATCCTGGGGTGATTCATGACGGGCCGTTGGCGCGGGCGCAGATGGTGATCACAGCGAGCGGCGGCGGAACGGCGGAGGTGGTGACGGATGAGAGCTGGAAGCTGCGGGAGAGCCCGCTGAGCCCACTGGGGCGCGGTACGGCGTTCGGCGACTACGGCGGAGAGCGCTACGATGCGGCGCTGGACGTGGCGGATTGGAATGGCGTGGACTACGACGATTCACAGTGGCAGGCGGCAGCGGCATTCGAGCCGGCACCGGCGCTGGCGGCTGCGCAGATGGTGGAGCCGAACCGCCTGGTGGAGACGCTGAAGGCCGTCAAGGTGGAGGCGTTTCCGCAGGGCGGATGGGTGATCGACCTGGGGCGCAACATCACGGGTTGGGCTGAGGTCCAACTGCCCCCGGTTCCCAAAGGCGCGGTGGTGAAACTCGAGTATTCGGACAGCATCGAACTGGACAAGCCTGCGCCGGGCGCGACCGCCCCGCCGCGCCGCAACCCCCAGGCGGCTTTCCCCTACACGTTCAACCAGCGCGACGAGGTGGTGGGCAATGGGGCGGCGGTGACATTCCGTTCGAGGTTCAACTACCACGGCTTCCGCTACGTACGAGTGACGGGTGTGGAGAGCGCGCCGGCATTGGCGGGCGCCAAAGGCTACCTGATTCGCACGGCCTACGAGCGCGCGGGCGAGTTCACGTCGTCGAGCGAGTTATTGAACCGGATTCACCAGTTGGTGACTCGCACATACGAGGCGCTGTCGCTGGGCGGATATGTGGTGGACTGCCCGACCCGCGAACGTCTGGGCTATGGCGGAGACGCGGGCACATCGTTCGAGACAGGCATGTACAACTTCGCCACGGGCGGCTTGTACAACCGCTGGCTGGCGAACTGGCGCGACGCGCAGGCGCCGAGCGGATCGCTGCCGCACACAGCGCCCAACTATCAGGACCAGGGCGGCGGCAGTCCGATGTGGGGCGGCTTTGTGGTGACGCTGCCGTGGCAGATGTATCTGCAGTATGGCGACAAGGGCGCGCTGGAGACGAACTACCCGATGATCTGGAAGTGGCTCGCGTATCTGGAATCGGAGACAAGGGACGGCATTCTTGTGGATCACACCACCCACGCGATGAGGATGCAGCAGTGGAACTTCCTGGGCGACTGGCTGACGCCGAAGGGCAGCCTGCGCGGCAGCGTACCGCCGGTGCAACTGATCAACACAACACACTACCTCTACCAGCTGCAATTGGCCGCGAAGATCGCGAAGGTTCTGGGCAAGGACGCCGACGCGGCGGCATTCGAAAAGAACGCGGCAGCGGTGGCGGGGGCGATCCACAAGAAGTTCTACAACGCGGCGGAGCGCGTCTACACGAACGGAGACACGATTCAGCAGGCGTTTCCGCTGCTCACGGGGGTTCCACCGCAAGAGCTGCGCGCGGGGCTGCTGAAGAACGTGGAGGAGACGATTCTGGTGAAGAATGGCGGGCACTTGGACACCGGGATGCACGGCACCTATTTCCTGATGAAGTACCTGATGGAAGCAGATCGCGACGATCTGATCCATACGATGACCAGCCAGCGCGACTACCCGGGGTGGGGCTACATGCTGGATCAAGGTGCGACCACGGCGTGGGAGAGCTGGACCGGACAATCTCACATCCACGACACGCTGATCTCGATTGGCGCGTGGTTCACGCAGGGGCTGGCCGGCATTCGCAGCGATGGCGTGACGCCGGGCTTCCGGCACTTCGTTGTGAAGCCGGCAGTGGTGGGCGGCCTTACGTTTGTGAAGGGCAAGTACCGCTCGATCCACGGCGACATCGTGAGTGAGTGGCGCGTGGAGAACGGCACCTGCAAGTTGAGCGTCACGGTGCCACCGGGTACGACAGCCACGGTGGTGGTGCCGGGGCATGGGTCAGTGAAGACCAAGGCGAAGCCGGCTGCCGGTGCCGCGCGCAGCTATGAGGTGGCGCCCGGCACGCACGCGTTCGAGGCGGCAATGGACAAGAAGGATTAGACGATGCCGAAGACGCAAGTGCAATTCACGCGGCGTCGGGTGCTCCAGTTATTGCCCTGGACAATGGCACCCACGGTTCTGGCGCAGACCGGCGCCGGGACGGAAGAGGTGAAGCTGGATGCGCGCCGCATGGATGCAGCGCTGCAACGCCTGGTACAGGAAGAACGAACCGCGGGCGCCTCCCTGTTGGTTTGGAAAGACGGCCGCGAGGCGTACTTCGGGACAGCGGGCCACGCGGACCGCGAAGCGGGCCGCCGCATGTCGCGGGATGCGATCGGGCAATTCTATTCGTTGACCAAGCCGGTGACGGGCGTATCGCTCATGCGGCTGTGGGAGCAGGGCAAGTTCGGCCTGGACGATCCACTGCATCGCCACTTGCCGGAGTTTGAGCGGATGCAGGTGTATGCAGGCAAGAACGCGGCCGGCGCGCCCGTCTACCGGCCGGCGTCGCGGCCCATCACGGTGCGGGACATCATGCGGCACACGGCGGGCTTTGCCTACGGCACGGGGGACACACCGGTGCATGAGGCATATCTGAAGGCCGATCCGCTGGCGCTCGACATCGACCTGGCGGAGATGGGCCGGCGGCTGGCCAAGGTGCCGCTGCTGTTCGATCCGGGGAGCGCGTGCCGCTACAGCATCGCCGTGGATGTGCAGGCGTTGCTGGTGCAGGTGCTGTCGGGCCAGAAGTTCTCGGAGTATGTCCGGCAGAACGTGTTTGAGCCGCTGGGGATGCGCGAGTCGGCCTGGCGGCAGCCGGACGAACGGCTACCGCGGCTGGCGGCAGTCTACCGCAAGACGGGCGACAAGCTGGTGCGGGATCCAGATGCGGAGATCCGCAAGCGGAACTTCCAGGACAACCGGTTGACCGGCGGCGGTTCCGGGCTGGCATCGACGATTGACGACTACATGCGATTCGCGCGCATGCTGCTGAACGGCGGCTCGCTGGAGGGGGCGGGCATCCTGAAGCCCTCGACGGTGCGGTTGATGGCGACGAACCAGCTCGATCCGCGCATCACGGATCGCGGCTTTGTAAACAGCAAGGGCGCGATGGGTTTCGGCATGGACTTTGCGGTGCGTGTGGCGCAACCCCAGAAGCCGGAAGAGAATCGCGGCACGGTGGGTGAGTTCTTCTGGGACGGCGCGGCCTCCACGCTGTTCTGGGTGGATCCGGCGAACCGCATGACGGCGGTGTTCCTCACGCAGAAGATGCCTTTCGACGGAACACTGCACCGTGACGTGCGTGCGGCGGTGTACGGACCGGAGTATCTGGGTCCGCGCGGCGATTAGCGCAGCGAGGCTATTCAGAGCGCAGAGCTTCCACGGGATTCACGGTGGCGGCTCGGCGGGCTGGAATGAAGCAGGCCACGGCGGCCGCGACGGCGAGAAGGATGGCGATGGCGGCAAGGGTCGCCGGGTCCCAAGGCGTGACTCCGAAGAGGAGGCCGCGTAGGAAGCGCGCAACGGCGGCGCCCACGGACAGGCCGGCGACGATGCCAAGCGCCGCGAGCCACGCGGCTTGGCGAAATACCATTGCGTAGACGCCGGTGGGTGTGGCACCCAGCGCCATGCGGACTCCGATTTCGCGGGTGCGCTGACCCACAGAGTAGGCGATCACCCCATAGAGTCCGACTACGGCCAGCAACAGCGCGAGCAGCGCGAAGCCGGCGGCGAGGTAGGCTGTCAGGCGGCGCAGGAACGCGGAATCAGAATCTCCGATCCGCTGCAGCATGGTGGCGCCGCGCATTGTGAGCATCTCGGGATCGAGTGCGCGAATTTGCGCGGAGAGGGCCGGCAACAGCGCGCCGGGATCCTGGTCCGTGCGGACTGCAAGGGAAAGGTAGGTATCCGTGCTCTGCTGGAAAGGCCGATAAAGGAAGGGCGGAATCTCTTCGTCGAGCGGGCCCTGGCGGATATCCTCCACCACTCCGACGATCTGGATAGGATCGGGATTGGCGGCGGGCTGGCCGATGAGCTGGCCGACGGGATTCTGGCCGGGGAAGTGCGAACGCGCGAAGGACTGATTGACGATGGCGACCCTGGGGTGTGCCGCGTCGTCAGTCTCGGAGAAGAATCGGCCCTCGATCAGCCGTGCGCCGAGGGTGGTGAAATAGCCGGGTGTGACGTCGCGCTCCGGCACGTCGATGTGTTCGCCATGCCAGGGGCGGCCGAGGACGCGAATCCAAGTGGTGTTGCCGTTATGGGTGAGAGGCGAGCCATTGGCAGAGAGGCCGGCGGATTGGACACCCGGAAGCGTAGCTGCGCGCGCCAGAACCTCGCGGGCCAGCGCGATGGCCTTGGCGTCGGTGGAGTAGGTGGTGGCCGGGGCCGCTACTTCCAGCGTTACGAGATGATCGGGGCGGAGGCCGAGGTGGACCCGGAGCAGATTGTGTAGGCTCTGCGAGAGCAGACCGGCTCCAATGAGGAGCACGGCGGCGGTGGCGATTTCAGCGACCACCAGTTTGCTGCCGAGCCTGCGCCAGGCGGTGCCTGCGGTGCCGCGAGAGCCCTCGGCAAGCGAGGCGACGATCTGAGGCCGCCAGCGGAGCAGGTTGGGTGCGATAGCGAACAGGAGCGCGGCGCAGAGGGCAACCGCGGCGATGAAGAAGGCGAGGCGTGGGCTCCAGTGGAGTTGTGCCAGGAAGGGAAGGGCGTTGAGAAGGTCTTCCGGCAAGAGTGAGGGCAAGGTCCGCATCAGCAAGTGGGTCCCAGCGATGCCGAGCAGCGCGGAGGAGGAGATGAGAACAGCGGCCTCCGTTCCAAGTTGGGCCATCAGGCGGCCCGCGGAGGCGCCCAACGCGGCCCGAACGGCCATTTCGCGCTGGCGCCACTCGGCGCGTACCAGCAGGAGGCCGGTGACGTCGATCAGTGCGATGAGAAGAAGCAGCGCGGCTCCGGAGAGGAGCACCAGGAGAATCGGGCGAATGCGGCCGACAATGGCTTCGCTGAGGAGCCGGACGTTGGCGCCCTGATCGCGATTGGTGTCGGGGTACTGGCGCTCGAGTTGCGCGGCAATGGAGACGAAGTTGGCAAGCGCGGCTTCCACGCTGACGCCGGGCTTGAGCCGGCCCACTCCATAGCTGCTGTGGCAACTTCTGCGCAGGTCGCACTCGGATTGCGCCTGGAAGGGAACCCAAAACTCCGCGTCGCCGGCGGGCGCGAAGTGGAATGAGGCTGGCAGGACGCCAATGACGACGTAGGGGAGCCGGTCGAGAATCACGGTTTGGCCCAGGACATCGGCGCGGCTACCGAAATGCGTGCGCCACGCAGAGTGCGAGAGTAGCGCAGTGCGAACCGCTTTAGGCTGATCCTCTCCGGTCTGGAACAGCCGCCCGAGAGAAGGCTGCACGCCCAGGAGCGAGAAGAACCCGGCGCTCACGCGCGCGCCGCGCACGGCCACGGCCCCGTTGGTGTTGGTCATCCTCCAACCCCTTTGCTGGTACAGCTCCAGGTCCTCGAGCGTGTTGTTGAGTCGCTTCCAGTCGAGGTAGTCCGGCCAAGAGAGATTGCACCAGCGGCACTGGGGCTCGAGCTTTTCATAAACGCCCACCAGGCGCGACGGCTCGCGATAAGGCAGCGGCTGCAACAGCGCTGCGTCGACAAAGGCGAAGATGGCGGCGCTCGAGGCAATGCCCAGGGCCAGCATCAGCACGGCGGTGGCGGTGAACTCCTTGTCGCGCCGCAACTGGCGGAGCGCGAAGAGCACATCCTTGGCGGCGTTCTCGGCCCAATTCCAGCCGCGCGCGTCGCGGCATTCCTCGCGGCGCTGCTCCACATCGCGCATTCCGCGCAGGGCGGCAAGGCGAGCCTCTCGCGGGTCCCGGCCCCGGGCCATGTGCTCCTCCATGTCTCGTTCCAGGTGGTAGCGGATCTCCTCATCGAGTTCACTCTCCACGCGGGAGCGGAACAGGAGCGTGCGCAGGCGCAGCTTGAGAACGCGGAGGAAACGCATGGCTAAACGGCCCTCACTACCAAGGTGATGGCGGCCGAGAGTCGTTCCCATTCATTCGATTCCCGCTGCAGGGCCCTGCGGCCGGCGGCGGTAAGTGCATAGTAGCGCGCGCGGCGATTGTTCTCACTCACGGCCCATTCGGCGCGGATCCAGCCATTCTGTTCCAGCTTGTGCAGCGCCGGATAGAGTGCGCCCGTGCCTACCTGCAGGACATCGCCGGAGATCTGCCGGATGCGCTGGGCGATGGCCCAGCCGTGCGCGGGCTCCAGGGCAATGACCTTGAGGATGAGCAGGGCGAGGGTGCCCTGGACGAGATCAGTGGGTTTGCTCAAACCGCGATTCTCCTGTCAGTAACTGACAATAGTGTCTGCCGGAACTCCCGGCGCGTCAAGTAAACTTCCCGCGCGGATCAGGGTCGCGCTACTGAACCCCTCATGGCTGCTGGCGATTCAGAGGCTTATGATCTTTGGCGCGAACGCATCCTTCGAATCCAGCGGAAGAGCTGGTGATGGTGCGCCAGGAGAACACATGCGGGCGAATGGAGTGAGTGCAAAGCTGGCCGCCGCGGCGGCCGTGCTACTGCGGGCAGGGGTTTGGGCAGTCGTTGGCCAGGCTGGTGGAGATCCGCTTCTGGCGGGATTCCAGAGTCCGCCTGACAGTGCGAAGCCACGGGTCTGGTGGCACTGGATGACCGGGAACATCACCAAGGAAGGAATCAGGGCCGACCTCGAGTGGATGAAGCGTGTGGGCATCGGCGGCATCCAGAACTTCGACGCGGCGCTGACGACTCCGCAGGTGGTACCGAAGCGATTGGTTTACATGACTCCGGAGTGGAAGGATGCGTTCCACTTCACGGCAGGCCTCGCGGACCAGTTGAAGCTGTAGATGGCCGTTGCCGGATCGCCTGGATGGAGCGAGACGGTGGTGGAAGGCGGGCGGCCCTTTGCGGGCGCGGTGCCCAGGCCGCCTGGCGTCACGCGTCCTTTCCAGAACATCGCCTTTGCGAACCGTGGCTTCGGTTTGACGGAGCCGGACACGGCGCCCAAGCCGCAGTACTGCGCCGATGTGGCCGTGGTCGCTTTCCGTTTGCCGGAAGGCGATGTGCCTGTCTCACAACAGAATCCGCTGGTGACGTCCAGCAGTGGCAAGGTCCACCTCAATGAGTTGACTGACGGGGACGTGGCGAAAGCGGCCGCGCTGCCAATGGCGCCCGTAGGCGAGAATGCCTGGATTCAATTCGAGTTCGCGAAGCCGCAGACGGTGCGGGCGCTGACTTTGGTATTGCCGGTCAGCGGCGGCCGGATGTTCGGCCGGCCCGCGGGCGGCAGCAGCCAGGAACTCGAAGTGAGCGACGACGGAGTGCGCTTCCGGACGGTGGCAGTCATGCCCGCCGCGCGCATGGTCTCCAAAACCGTGGCCTTCGAACCGATCACAGCAAGGTACTTCCGCATGAGCTTCAAGACGCCCCCGCCCGCGCCGGCAGGCGGTTTCTACGGGTTTGGCGGTGGCCGTGCGCCTGCAGCGCCGACAGCTCACCAGATCTCCGAACTCGTGCTGCACACCGGCGCGCGTGTGAACCGGGCTGAGGAGAAGGCGGCCTTCGCGGCAGCCCCAATGAACCCTACCCGGCCGCCACTCCGGCTGCCGCGGGCAGCGCGGCCGTGGCGAAGGCAACCGTTGTCGATCTCACTTCAAAGAGGCGCGCCCGCGGCACGCTGGACTGGACGCCACCAGCCGGCAAGTGGGTGGTGCTGCGCCTGGGCTATTCGCTCCTCGGCATTGCGAACCACCCGGCCTAGCCCGAGGCGACGGGGCTCGAGGTGGACAAGCTGAACAAGGCGCATGTGAAGTCCTACGAAGAGCAGTATCTCGACCAGTACGAGGACACGCTAGGCGAGCGGATCGCCGAGAACCACTACGACCAGATCGGCGACATCCTGCACGCGCGCGGTTTGCAGCGCTACACGGACTCCCACGAAAGCGGGCGGGCCTCTATCGGCGACGGCATGGATGTGGAGAAGTATGCGGACATTCCTATGAGCGCGATGTGGACTCCACGCCCGGGCCAGGAGTCCGAAAGGTACGATGCCGACATTCGCGAATCGGCCTCGGTGGCGCACATTTACGGGCAGAACATCGCGGCGGCGGAGTCGCTCACCGCGGGCACCGGCGCCTGGTCGTTCTCGCCGGAGACTCTGAAGCCTACGGCAGACCGTGAACTGGCGATGGGACTCAACCGCTTCGTGATCCATACCTCGGCCCACCAACCGGTGAACGACAAGGTCCCTGGCCTGGGCCTGGGGCCATTCGGCCAGTGGTTCACGCCGACGTCACCTTCCGCGTGCAGGGCAATGCGCCGGCGTTCTGGTATCAGCAAACCGGCCAAACGGCACCCGCGCCATACGCGATCGCGGGCGGACGTACCAACGTGCCGCTGCAGCTGGAACCTCACGAGGCGGTCTTCCTCGTGTTCCGGAAAGCGGCCGCCGCGCCCTCGCGCGCTCCGGCCAGGGTCACGGAACAAACGCTGGGCGCGCTGGAGGGCGCGTGGGATGTTGCGATCCAGGCTGGCCGGGGCGCCCCGGCGAAGGCCACGCTGGACCGCCTGACATCCTGGAGCCAAAGCAGCGACGCCGGCGTAAAGTACTTCTCCGGCACAGCCACCTATACGAAGACGGTGCAGGCCGCCAATGCCTGGTTCGACGAGGGTGGCCAACTCTGGCTCGATCTCGGCGACGTGAAGAACATCGCCGAAGTCACCGTCAACAGCAAGCCACTGGGCATTGTGTGGAAAAATCCTTTCCGTGTGAACGTGACTTCCGCACTCAGGCCTGGCGCCGATCAGATCACCGTGAGCGTGACGAACCTGTGGGTGAACCGCCTCATCGGCGACCAGCAACCGGGCGTGGAAAAGAAATTCACCTACACCACGCAGCAGTTCTACCGCGCGGATTCACAACTGCTGCCCTCGGGCCTCATCGGGCCGGTACAAGTGCTTCGGATGCAGGCGCGCCGCGGAGCCGCTCAATTCGAGTGCCGCACCGTCACGTGCGGCGCGAAGATCTGCGCGCCCGCCAGCGTGACGTGCGGCAGTCCTCCGAAGTCCGCGCGCTTCAGATTCGGCAGGCGCGCCAGGAACGGGATGCCGGCGTCGGTGACAAACTGGCACTCGCGGATCTCTGTCTCCTCCAGCTCATCGATGGTGCCCAGCAGTTTCAGGCTGCGGTCAGTGATCTTCGTCAGGCCGGCGTAGTAGCACTTCATGGCTGAATGCGAGGAAGCCGCGGCCGCAGAAGTGGACGCTTTCTCAGGCCCAGATGAATTCGATCGACTGAGAACGGCTGAGCGTCACGAATCCTTCCTCCATGGCCGCGCTCTCCTGAATGCGGAACGGCCAGCAGGGAATCTCATTCGGCTTCAGCGTGCGTGAAGCTGCGTTCGTAGTATGAGTCGAGGCGGTTCAGGGCGTCGGAGCCGCCCTCATCGGCTCTGACCCGATCCTGGGCGAGTTGCTCCAGCAACTCCGGAGAGTGTTTCATTGCAGTGCCGTCATTGTGCCGCGGGATCCGGAATCTCTGAAGCAACAAGTGCGGGGTGGCGCGTGTTGTAGCATCGTTACAATGCCATCCGATCTGCTTGCCCGCCGCGATTTTCTCTGCTCTTCCGCCGCCGCCACAGCGCTGGCGCGGCCCGCTTATTCGGCCAACGACCGCATCTCGCTCGCATTCATCGGTACGGGCGTGATGGGATCTGAAAACCTCGGCGCCGCCATGGCGCAGAGCGGCGTGGAAGTGAAGGCGTTGTGCGACGTCTATCAGCCCAACCTCGAGCGCGCCGTGGCACGCGCCAACCGCGGCGGACAGCAGCCGAAGGCCGTCAGCGACTTCCGCGAAATCCTGGCCGATAAGTCCATCGACGCCATCTGCATCTCCACGCCGGACCACTGGCATCCCTACATCACCGTGGAGGCCTGCAAAGCCGGCAAGGACGTCTACGTGGAGAAGCCCGCCTGCGTGGCGGTGGACGAAGGCGCCGTGATGGTGCAGGCGGCGCGCAAGTACAATCGCGTGGTGCAGGCCGGCACGTGGCAGCGCTCCGGCGCCCACTTTCAGAAGGCGTGCGAGATGGTGCGCAACGGCGAATTGGGCAAGGTGACCTTCGTGCGCGCCTGGATCTACAGCAATCAGCCCGCCAAGGGCATCGGCGCCCCGCAGGACGGCAGTGTGCCAGCCGGCCTCGATTGGAATCTGTGGCTCGGCCCTGCGCCGGTGCGGCAGTTCAACCCGAACCGCTTCGGCGTCTATCCCAACGCGTATTCCTACTTCCGCTTCTTCTGGGATTACGCCGGCGGGCAGTTGACTGATTCGGGCATCCACATGCTCGATATCGTTCAAATGGCGCTGGGGGACGCGATGCCGCGCGGCGTGGCTTCCCAGGGCGGCAAATACTGGTTCCAGGACGACACCGAAACACCCGACACCATGATCGCCACGTTCGAATATCCTAACGTGCTCGGCTCCTGGGAGCACCGCTCCAACAACACCGAGCTCGGTACCAGCCGGCTCATGGGCATCAACTTCCACGGCGACCGCGGCACGCTGTATGTGGACCGCACACTGATGCGCGTCACTCCGGAGAAGGGTTCGGATCTGCAGCCGTTCGAGATGAAGCGCGTGGCGGACCCGCACCCGCTGCACTGGGCGAACTTCCTCGATTGCGTGCGCACGCGCAAGCGGCCGAATAGCGACATCGAAACCTGCGTCCGCTCATCCATCACCTCCATCCTGGGCAACCTCAGCCTGCGCGCCCGGATGCGGCTGGATTGGGACGAGCAGCGCAAGACGGTGGAGCAGGATGCCGCTCGTCCGCTGCTGCATCGCGAATACCGCGCCCCCTGGAAGCTGGAGGCGTGATGACGCGACGCACGTTCCTGGCCGCGGCGGCGGCCGCGCCGGCGAGGCTGCGGGCCGGGATCGGCATCAACATCTACAGCCTGCGCTATGCCGCGGAGAAGGACCTGCCCGGCACGCTGGCGCTGATTCGCGAACTCGGCTTCCGCGACGTGGAAGCGGGCGACCTCTACGGCCGCACTCCGCAGGCGTTCGCGGAGCTGCTGCGCAGCAAAGGGTTGAAAGCCTCCTCATTCGGCACGTCATGGGATGCGCTGAAGAAGGACACTGCGGCCGTCGCCGCGCAGGCGCACGCGCTCGGCGCGTCTTTCATCGTCTGCTCCACCATTCCGCACAGCGCGAAACATCTCGCGGAGCGCGATTGCGCGCCGGCCGCGGACCATCTGAACCAGTGGGGCCAGCGGCTCAAAGCCGCCGGCCTGACGCTCTGCTATCACACGCACGGCACGGAGTTCGATCCATCCCCCGACGGCACGCGCTTCGACACCCTGGTTCGGCTCTGCGACGCGCGCTGCGTCTCGTTCGAGATGGACATCTTCTGGATCGTCTACGGCGGCCAGGATCCGGCGACTCTACTGAGGCGCTACCCCGGCCGCTTTCCGCTGATGCACGTCAAGGACATTCGCAAAGGCACGAAACTCGGCGGCTCGCCCGCCGACGTGCTGGAAGAGGAAAGCGTCCCCCTCGGCACCGGCATCGTCGACGTTCGCGCGGCGCTGCTCGCCGGCCAGGAGTGCGCCGTCCAGCACTATTTTCTGGAAGACGAAGCGGTAGACGCCGTGCCGCAGATCCGCCAGAGCCTGAAGTATCTGGCGGGGCTGCGGTAAGCCGGCGGATCAATACTCGAATTGGATGAACAGTTGCACTTGCCGCGCGGCTGCGGATTCTGACATGCGGGCATAGGAGGAGAGCGGGCCGGCGGGACTGGCTGAATACTCGGAGTAAGTGACGGGGTTGGTGTGGTTCAGGAGGTTGAACGCTTCAGCGCCGAATTGCAGCCAGCAACGGCCCTCGCGGTAGCGGATTGTCTTCATGAGACGGGCGTCGAACTGGATGGTGGCCTGGCCGAGATGGGGATTGCGGCTGACACCGGAAGGTCGGGCGGCGATGGGAAAAGCTCCGGTGCGGGCGGAATCCGTCGAATAAAGCGCGTTGATGGGGCGGCCGGACCCGAGGACGGCAACCGGCGCGATCGTCCAGTTTTGCAGGCTATGCGGAGCGGCTGGGGGCAGTGGAATCTCCCACAGCGCATTCGCTGAAAGACGATGTCGCTGGTGGAGGCGGGAATGTGCCCAATCGGCCCTGGCGTCCAGCGGGTTCTGGAGTTGTTCGTCGAAATCGGAGCCGTCATCGAAGGTGCGGCCCATGTCGTAGTTGATGAGGAACGTGAGCTCATCGAACATCCTGCGATTGACGCTGATGGACGCGCCGCGGAAGCTGGACTGGGCGGTGGATTCGAGCAGGTACGTCGGAGGCAGGCCGGCCGCGATGTTGCGAGTGCGGGGCAAGTGCCAGCCCCGAACCCAGCTCATCTGGCCGGTAAGTGTCGTGAGCGAATTCAGGCCATATTCGCCGCCGAGGGTGATCTTCCGGGAGGCGGCTGGAGCCAGATTCCGGTCGGGAACATAGGTCGATTGGCCGCCGAAAGCAGGGACTGCGGCTGTGCCCGTCTGCTGCAGAAAAAGGAGTGCGGCAGTGGCCGCGGCTCCGGCCTGATATGTCTCGAATCCTTGCCGGCCATCTTTCCACAGCGCCTGGTTGAGCCAGACCAGAGGATAGCGGTCGTAAAAAAGGCCGAAGCCGGCGCGGAAAACCAAGGGGCGTTTCGGCGACGGTCGCCAGGCAAGGCCGGCGCGCGGGGAGAGTAGCCAGCCGCTCCCTGGGAGGGATTGCGAAAACCACTGGCGGTCGGCGCGCACCCCGGCTTCAAGGAAGAGAGGCCGGGTCGCCTGCCAACGTTCTTGAATCCAGGCGCTCGCCTGGCGGGTGTCCATTTGAGTGTTGGGATTGCCGAACGATTGCGAGTAGATGTCGGGTTGATTGCGCTCGAAGGCCTCCAGAGTGGGGAAGAGGAAGATGCCGGCGAGGTGGTCGGCGAGACGGGCATCGAGGTGAACGGAATGGAACTGGGCGCCGAACGAGATGCGATGGCGTGCGTGGACCCAGTCGGCGGCTTCCACCGCCTGCCAGTGCGTTTCCGCGCGGCTGGAATCCATGCGGTAGGCCTGGCCAAAGGTGACCGAGCCGGGGATTTCAACCATCGGCCCGCTCGAATTTGGAGTCATATCCTGCTCGCGGCGCCCATACTGGGCACGGGTCTCCCATACGAGATTGGGCGTTGCCACGTGGAACCAGTTGAACGTGGCGGAGTGGTCCGTAGTGCGGCTGCTGCCGCCCGCGGACCGGTCCAGGAAGTGGCCCATGGGTTGGACATCGCCAAAGGCGCGTCCGCGGCTGAAGGCGTAGCGGGCAGCGAGTGAATCTGCGCTTCCCACCTGATGGTTGAGCTTGGTGAAGAACTCCTCGCCTCTTTCAGAGGTGGGGTAGAGGCCACGCAGGACACTTCGCACGGGCAGGTTGCGCCAACTGGCGGAAGACAGAACGCGGTTGATGCGGTCGATCGACTCTTCGGGCGTGTCTGACCACTCCTCACCCGATTCGCGCTCAGCCTCGAAGGCGGCCGCAAGGAAAGTCTGGTCTCGCCGCAGCGGGCCGTACCAGGAAGCTCCGGGCTGATAGCGATGAAAGTCCGGACGGACGCCTCCGCTGGTTTCGGAGCGGGAGGCATTCAGCCCTCCCACTTGGCCGAAGAAGGTAACGTCGCCGTGCATCTGATTGACACCGGTGCGCGTCACCACGTTGATCAGACCACCCGCGGCGCCGCCGAGTTCGGCGCCTGTCATGGCCGCAGCCACACGGAACTCCTGGACCATTTCCAGGCCGATGGCGACGCGGTTACCGCCAGTGGTCTCATCACGGTTGTCCACCCCGTCCACTTCCACGCTGTTGTTGCGTCCGCGGAGGCCTCCAAAGGAGAAGCCGCTGTCCGCAACCGGGCTGCGCAGAACAGTCATAGACCGCTGTGCTCCGGCTGAACTGGTGCTTGCCAGGCCGGGGGCCATCGCAGTGAAGTTCAGGTAGTTTCGTGAGCGCGCGGGGGCCTCTTCGATGCGCTCACCCCCGAGCGCGGCACTGGTAGTGGTGGCCGCGGCCTCGATCGAATCGGCCTGTTCGGTGACATCGATCCTGCTCGAGACCCCTTCAGGTGCAAGCATCAGGTTGACTTCCAGGATCTGGCCGACTCGCACTTCGAACGAAGCTGAGTCGACCGAAGTAAAGCCGGATTGCTCGGCATGGACCACGTAGTTGCCGACCGGAAGTCCAGCGAACACAAAACGGCCTTCGGCATCAGACTTGGTCTCTCGGGTGAAGTTGGTGTCCGAATTGCGTACAAGCACCTTGGCCGCCGCGACCGGCGCATTGGTGGAGTCCTTCAAGTAGCCGTGGATGGATCCCGAAGGGCCGGCCGTCTGAGATTGAACAGGATAGCTCAGCAGGAGCGCCAACACCGGGATTCGCAGTAGCATGCAAACACTCCGCACCGGCGCAATGGGAATGGCCGTGCCCTGAGGCATCACGGCCTCATTTTAGCGCCTCAACCTCGAACTGGATGCCGGATCACTTCAACAGCGTCACCTGGTTCGAAGTGGCCGTTACCGTGAGCACCTGCGCCGCGGCGTCCCACTTCATCTTTCCGCCGCGGATGGCCCGCGGGCGCCAGGCGGCCAACTTGAAACGCTCTGTGGAACGCACGTCGAACTTGTCATAGGTAATGCGCTCCGCTCCGTATTCGATGGACCGGATCACCGAAGTCGTGCGCAGCAGGTGGTTCTGGTTGGCGGGCGCCAGTTCCGGGAGCGCCGCCATCGCCCGCAGGTAGTGGCGGATGTAGTCGCCGTAGCCGTCGGTGAGCCAGTTGCCGGAGCGGATGTAGCGATTCTTGCCGTCGTTGTCGACGGTATAGGTTGCCCAGTTCAGGCGGCGGATTGCATCTTCCTTCAGCGAAGAGTCGCCGCTGATCTCGCCGTAGCGCAGTTCGGCCGCGGCATGGCGGGCCGTGTGGCTGTTGCCTGGGACGAGATAGGCCGTCTGTTCATTCAGCACTCGCACGCCCCACTGCTCGTACTCCTTGTTTTCAAATTTGGCCAGGCTCCAGTCGAGAATGCCTTTGGCCAGGCGGCGGGAATCCGGGTCGAACTCGGGATGCTCCAGGAGATAGGCGGCCATGGTGTCGGCGTTGTACTCCGTATTGGAAACCACTGAGGTGTGGATGTCTTCGAAGAACGGACCCCAGTTGTTGGTCTTCAACGGATACTGCTTGAGCCAGGCAGCGAGCATGCCCTTGGCCTTGAGGTAAGCGGCAGCGTTGGGCTGGCGCAGTGCGGCCAGGTCGTCGAAGAGTTGCAGGGCGGAGGTGTAGTTGGTGGTGTAGATGGCGGCGCCGGAGACGCCCTCGCGCGTTTCCGTATGAACTTCGCCCGTCGCGGCATGCACACGGTAGGGCCAGGGCGAGTGCGTCGCGTCTCCCGGTTGGATGTGCGCGGCGAGAGTGTCGGCAATCCTTGTGGCGGCGTCGAGGTATTTGCGATTGCCGGTGATTTTGTGGAGCGTGACCAGTTCGGCGCCGAAGCTGGCCGCCTTGTCCGGCTGGAGGAAACCCTTGCCGGCGCGCATGTCGCCGTCGTAGATGCCGGAGTGCAGCTCAGTGTTGTAAGGGTACGGCAGATTGGGCCACAGCAGGTTGGCGGGCGAAATGCCGTGCTCCAGCCAATAGTCGGCGATCAGGATCATATTGTCGCGAACGGCCGGATCTCCCAGATAGCCATGCAGCAGATTCCAACTGGAGAGCGCCATGGGAATCTGGTCGCCGCCCAGCCCGCGGCGGTCCTTTTCGTCGGGCGCCCACACCTGGTGCTGCAGATAGTAGGGCACGCCGTTGGGGCAGCGCTCGATGTTGAGCCAGAAGCGGAAGGTGGCGCGAACGACGAAGTCGTAGGCCTCCGAAGGACTCTTGCCGTACCAGGGAACGATGCGGCCGGTGGCGTCGATCCTCGGTTCGTGATAGCCGATCTGCTGCGAGAAGCTCACGGCGTTGACGGCAAGCAGTGCAATGAGAAAGCGGAGCGGCATGCAAGCAGTGTATTGCGAATGCGGCGGGTACGGGATGAGATAGCCTGAAAGTCACCGATGAACCGTAGAACCATGTTGTCGACGATGCTCGCCGGCGGAGCCGCGAGCTTGGCTCTGGCACAGAGCGCTGGACGCAATACACGCAATCTCCTGATCGTGACATCGGACGGTCTGCGCTGGCAGGATGTCTTCCGCGGAGCCGATGCGGGCCTGCTGACGAAGAAGGGCGGCGGCGTCTCCGACGAAGCGAAAACGCGCAGCCTCTACTGGCGCGCCGCGAAGGAACAGCGGCGCCAGGCGCTGATGCCGTTCCTGTGGTCGGTCGTGTCGAAGCAGGGCCAGCTTTACGGCAACCGCGATGCCGGCTCCGAGGCGAACCTCACTAACCCGATGCTGTTCTCCTACCCCGGCTACAACGAGATGATGACCGGCTTCGGCGATCCCGCCATCGACAGCAACGACAAGAAGTACAACCAGAACATCACCGTGCTGGAGTGGCTCAACCGCAAGCCCGCGCTCAAGGGGAAGATCGCCGCCTTCGGCGCGTGGGAACTGTTCCCCTACATCCTCAACTCGCCTCGCTCCGGCGTCTACGCCAACGCCGGCTATGAGCCCATGAAACTTCCGGCCGGCGGCGAACGCCAGGCGCTGCTCAACCGCCTGAAGATCGAAACCGGCATCTGGGGCGGCGAAGCCCTCGACGCGCCCATGTTCCTCTCCGCACTCGATTACTTCAAGGCCATGAAGCCCCGCGTCTTCTGGGTGGCGCTGGGCGACACCGACGAGTGGGCACACCACAACCGCTACGATCTCTACCTGGACTCCGTGCGCCGCGTCGACAGCTACGTCAAGGAACTCTGGGACCTCGCGCAGTCCATGCCGGAATACCAGGGCACCACCAGCCTCCTCATGACCGTCGATCACGGCCGCGGCAACGGGTCCGCCTGGACCGGCCACGGTCAGAAGGTGCCCGATTCGCGCGAAGTGTGGATGGCCATGATGGGCCCGGACACCAGGCCCCTCGGCGAGCGCACCACAGTCGCCCCCATCACCCTCAGCCAGTTGGCGCCCACCATCGCCGCACTGATGGGCGAAGATCCGAAGGCCTTCAGCGGCAAAGCGCCCGCGCCGGTCGCCGATGCGGTTGGGCGGTAGAGTAAACCATGAAGATCCTGCTGATCGGCGGTACCGGCATCATCAGCACGGCCTGCACTCAGTTGGCCGTGGAACGCGGCATGGACGTCACCCTCATCCGCCGCGGCCAGCGCGGTGCGGACCTGCCCCCCGGCATTCGCACCATCGAAGCCGACATCGAGGACATCGAACGCGTCCGCAAGTCTCTCGCCGGTGAGAAGTTCGATTCCGTCGTCGACTTCATCGCCTTCACTCCACAGCAGATCGAACGCGATATCGCGCTCTTCCGCGGCATCACACGCCAGTTCGTCTTCATCAGCACCGCCAGCGCCTATCAGAAGCCCGTCGGCCACTACCTCATCACCGAATCCACGCCGCTCGTCAACCCCTTCTGGGAATACTCGCAGCTCAAAATCGCCTGCGAAGACCGCCTCATTCGCGCCTACCGCGAAGAGGGCTTCCCCTTCACCGTCATCCGCCCTTCGCTCACTTACAGCCGCACGCAGATCACCCTGCCCGTCAACACCTGGGCGAAGTCTTACACCGTCGTCGACCGCATGCGCCAGGGCAAGCCCGTCATCGTCCCCGGCGACGGCATGTCCCTCTGGGTCATCACTCACAACACCGATTTCGCCAAAGGCCTCGTCGGTCTGCTCGGCCTCAACCAGGCCATCGGCCATGCCTTCCACATCACCAGCGATGAAGTGATGACCTGGGACCAGTACTACACCATCGTCGCCGAAGCCGCCGGCGTCGAGCCGCGCCTTGTCCACATCCCCATCGACTTCCTCAGCGCCTGCGTGCCCGAAATGCACGGCGGCCTGCGCGGAGACAAGGCCGTCAGCGTCGTCTTCGACAACACCAAGATCAAGCGCTTCGTCCCCGGATTTCAGGCCACCAAAACCTACGCCGTGGGCGTGCGCGAAACCATCGCCTGGTTCGACGCCGACGACGGCCGCAAGCAGATCGACGCCGAAGCCGGCGCCCGCTGGGACCGTCTCATCGACGCCTGGCAGCACGCCCTGGCCGCCGGCGTCCAGCGCTTTCAAACGCCCTAGCCTCAGCGGTTCTGGAACCAGTACCGGTGCACCGGCAGCGGCATCGGCGAATCCGGCCCCTTCACGCTCTTCCAGATGATCTCGTTCAGCGCGAACATCGGGGCTTCGTCCACTTCGTCCAGGTTCATCTTCATCGACTCGCGCGCGCCCCACGCCAGCGCTGTGTTCTTCTCATTCACGTTGATCTTCGGCGCGATCGCCGTGTACCCGGCCAGGTCCGGCGAAGTGCGGAACGCGTTATACATCGGCATCGCCGCCGCGTCGTATTGCGTCATCGGCGGCAGCCCCAGCAGCAGTTCCATGGTCCGCAGCATCGACGACGTCGTGTAGAGCGTCGAATCCACGAAGCCGCGTTTCACAAACGGTCCGGCCACCAGCCCCACCGTGCGCCGCGCGTCCACGTGGTCCGGTCCGTTCTGCGCGTCGTCTTCGATCATGAAGATCGCCGTCTCAGGCCAGTACGGGCTCTTCGAAAGCCGCTCCACCAGTTGCCCGATCGCCCAGTCCGCGTTCGCCACCATCGCTTTCGGCGTGTACGCCCCGGGCCGCGTGCCCGCCGTGTGATCTTCCGGCAGGCTCATCACGATGTAGTTCGGCAGCCGCAGGTTCGGGTTCGCCGAATTGTAGTTCTTCTCGTACTGCTCCAGCTCTTCAAAGAACACGCGCACATTGTCCGTGTCGCGCATCCCCGGCAACTTGAACTTGGGCGAAACGTGCCCCAGCAGTCCACCCACGCCGGGAGACGCGTCCATCGTCGTGCCGTCGCTGGCGCGCGTCGCATACTCGCCGTAACTGCGATAGGTCAGCCCCTTCTTCGCGGCTAGATCCCACAGGTGCCCCGCCGCCGGCACATAGGCGCCGGCCCGCGTCGTCTTGCTGTGCCCGCCGTACTGCGCCGGCCACATCTTCTCGTTGTAGTCCGTCGCGATGGCCGAATTCGACCACGAATGCCCGTCCACGCTCACCTCGCCGTCGCAGTAGAGGTTGTCGAACAATACCCACTGCCGCGCAATTGCGTGGTGGTTCGGCGTCACTTGCTCTCCGAAGATCGCCAGCCGCGCGTCGCCGTTGCCTTCTTTCATGTCGCCGAAGAGCTGGTCGTAGGTGCGGTTCTCTTTGATCACGTAGATGATGTGCTTGATCGGCGATCCCGCGCCCACCTCCTGCGGCACCACTGACGGCTCCTTCGGCGGCCGCGCCATCGTCAGGTAGTCGTCCTTGTACGGGATGTTGTCGTACACCTGCTTCGTCCACGCCTTCAGCCCCGTCTTCAGGTTGGCCAGCGAGACGATATTCACCGTTCCGCGCTGGATGTCCCGGATCGTTTCCTTCGTCGGCTTGCCGTTCAGCAGCGGACTCGTCGGCCCCATCACATTCGAATGCGGCTCCAGCCCCTTGCTGTTGCCCACATAGAGATTGTTCTTCCCATCCAGCAGCAGCGCGCTCGGATACCAGCCGCTCGGAATGAACCCCAGCACCTGGCTCTCACCCGCCGTGGCCACGTTCACCACCGCCACGCAGTTGTTGTCCGCGTTCGCCACAAACAGGATGTTGTTCTTCCGGTCCAGCACCAGCGCGTTCGGCGTGGTGCCCTGCGGCGCGCGCGCCGTCGGACCCGCGTTGATCGTCTCAATCGCACGCCGCTTCTGCGTGTCGATCACCGTCACCGTGTTCTCATTGCCGTTCGACACATACAGCCGCCCGTCGGCCCCCATCTCCAGATCGTTCGGATTGTGCCCCGTCGGAATCGTCCCCACCACCTTGCCCGCCGCCGTGTCGATGATCGATACCGAATCGCTGCTCCAGTTCGAAACATACAGCAGCGTGCCCGCCGCGTTCATCTGCAGATCGTACGGGCTCACGTCCACCGGAATCCGCTTCACCACCTTGCCCGTCGTCGTGTCGAACACCGCCACGTGCCCCGGTTGCGGATCCGCCCCGCGGTTGCCTGCATACAGGAGATTCTGCTTCGGATGCAGCGCCAGCCCGGTGAAGTACACCTCCCCCGCCGCCAGCGTGTCCCGCCACTCCGCCTCAGGTTGCTCGCCCAGCTTGCCGTTGGCGTACGCGAACACATACACCGGCGCCACCTCCCCGTTGTGCTTCGCCCCGCTCGCGTTGCCGCCGGAGATGTACAGCTTCGCTCCATCCCGTGACCACGCCATCCCCAGCCACGCCGTCTTCAGCGGAATCCGCTGCGTCGCCGCCTGCGTCGCCGTGTCGATCACCACCAGCCCATGCGGGTTGAATCCCCCATGCTGCGCCACCACAATCCGCTGGTCCCTGCTCTGCGTCAGGTTCAGGATCAGGTCTTCCGTGTGAATCGCCTTCCCCGCCGGCGTGATCTGCCAGCCGTTCGGCAGCGAATACCCGCCCGGAATCGGATGCGGCGGCTGTGCCAGCAGAACACCCGCAAAGACCAATGAGGCGGCAGCGCAAGTCCATCGTGAGTACGACATAAAGAGAAGCCTATCAAAGCCGCATCACGAATCAATGAGAATCTCGGCGCCACCTCCCGGCACAGCCTCCTGAACCCAACATTCTGCTAACGTGAATTGAATTTCACTTGACAAAGCAATCACTTCAAATGAATAATTCAAATGTCCATTTGAATCGAAGAAGTGACATAGGCACGGATTCGATGAGTATTACGGAAACCACCACTAAACCGACCGCCGAACGGATCCTCGAAGCCGCCGAAGGGCTCTTCGCGGCGCAGGGCATCCGGGGCACCTCGCTCAAGGAAATCACAGAGTTGGCGGAGGTCAACATCGCCGCCGTCAACTACCATTTCCGGTCCAAGGACGCGTTAGTGCGGGCCGTCTATGAGCGCTGCTTCCAGCCGCTGAACGAAGAGCGCTTACGTTTGCTGGACGAAGCCGAGGCCGCTGCCGGCCCTGGCGCCGCTCTGGATCTGGAGACGGTGCTCCGCGCCCTCTTCGAACCCATGGTCCGGGCGTGGCAGAAGAACCGCCACTTCATCCTCCTGGTCGGCCGGCTCCAGAGCGAGCCGGACCCCCAGTTGAGCCATTTCGTCCAGGGCTTGTACGGGGGGCTGATCCACCGCTTCCTGGTGGCTGCCAGGCGCGCTGCGCCTGAAGTGGAAGAAGGCCAGTTGTTCTTCTGGGTCCATTTCCTGTTCGGGGGTGTGGTCTACACACTCCTCAATAGTCAGGACATGGAACAGATGCACGCCGGGCAAAACCTCCTGCAGTCGCCGCAGGCCTTTTTGAGGGAGTTGATCGATTTTGGCGCCGCCGGGGTGCGATCTCGCGCAAAATCAGGCGAGAGTTTCAACGTAGCGGTGAAGAGCGCCTAGGGGTAGACGCAACAAACGCAACGGAAGAGCCATCTGTCCGTTCCACGAAGAAGGAGCAAGAAGGCATGTTTTCTCCGAAGACACGGTATCAGTCTGCGCAGGCGCCGCTTCCGCGCCGCGCATGGGGTGTGGCCGCGCTGGCACTGCTCGCCGCTCTGGCATTCGGGCAGGAGTACCGCGCCAAGGTCCAAGGCGTGGTCACCGACCCCACCGACGCCGCCATCCCCAGCGCGGTAGTCACACTCACCAACGAGCAGACCGGCGTCACCGCCTCCGCCCAGACCGACGCCCGCGGCCGCTACGTCTTTGACCTCGTCATCCCAGGCAACTACACCATTCGCGCCGAAGCCTCCGGTTTCGATCTCTTCGAGCGCAAGCAGATCCTCGTCCAGGTCCGCGCCGATATCACCGTCGATCCCAAGCTCCAGATCAAAGGCACTTCCTCCACCGTCACCGTCTCTGACTCCGGCACCGAGATCCAGTACAACACCAGTTCCATGGACATGACTGTCAACCAGACCATGCTCAAGGAACTCCCTGTCATGGGCCGCAATCCCTTCCAACTCGTCACCCTCAATCCAGCCGTCGTCAACCGCTACACCGGACCCTACGCCTCCGCCAACACCAACCCCTTCTTCATGTGGTCCTCCTCCTCCATCGATGTCGCCGGCTCCAATTCCAGACAAAACGATCTCTACGTCGATGGCACACCCGTCCAAATCGGCCCCAAGGGCTCCTACACCCCCTCCATGGACGCCGTCCAGGAAGTCAGCGTCCAGCAGAACTCCGTCGATGCCGAATACGGCCACTCCGCCGGCGGCATCATGAGCGTCGGCATGAAGTCCGGCACCAACGACTGGCATGGCACCGCCTACTACTTCGGCCGCAATCCCGCCCTCAACGCCGCCATCAACTCCGTCACCCACGATCCCTCCACCGCCCGCAATCACATCTGGGGCGGCACCCTCGGCAATCCCATCATCAAGAAAAAGCTCTTCGCCTTCACCTCCTGGGAGCAGTGGCGCAACGCCGAGCCCATTACCAACCTCTTCACTCTCCCCACCGACCTCGAACGCACCGGCGACTTCTCCCAGTCCCGCAACGTCATCGGCGGCCTCCAGACCATCTTCGATCCCTGGACCACCAAGACCGACCCCGCCACCGGCGCCGTCACCCGCACACCCTATCCCGGCAATAAAATGCCAACCTCCAGCCTCGATCCCACCGCCGTCCGCTTCATGAAGGACATCTGGCAGCCCAACGGCCCCGGCGACGGCCTCATGGGCCTCCAGAACTTCAAGAAGACCTTCCCCATGCGCATCAAGTATTGGAACTTCAGCGAGCGCGTGGACTGGAACCCCAGCGAAAAATGGCGCCTCTTCGGCCGCTACAGCCAGGTCTCCACCAACCTCGCCCCTGAACGCTACTCCGGCTCCATCGCCCAGCGAGACGCCAATGCCGGCGTCATGAACAACCGTAACGCCGCCCTCGACGCCGTCTGGATCAAAGACCCCAACACCGTCTTCACCTTCCGCTTCGGCTACGCCTCCCTCGCCGACGACTACGACTCCCCGCCCTCCAAAATCACCGAATCCCAGCTCGCCGAGTTCTGGCCCAACAACGCCTGGTACAAGCCCTACCTCAAGGACCTTCCCGCCATCTACTACCCCGCCCTCTACATCGGCGACGCCATCTTCGGCCAGGACCTCTACTGGATCCAGGAGCCCAACCACTACAGCGGCCAGGCCAGTGTCCGCCGCACTCAGGGCTCGCACAATCTCAAAGCCGGCTTTGAAACCCGCTACCACCAGGGCAAGGTCCACATGCCCAGCCTCATGGGCTACGGCTTCCTCCCTACCCCAACTTCCCGCACCTACCAGACCCAGGACTGGGGCTTCACCGGAGACTCCTGGGCCACCTTCCTCAGCGGCGCCCTCGATCCCGCCCAGGCCGCCTACACCGCACCCCAACTCTCCAACGTCAAATACTACGCCCTCTATTTCCAGGATGACTGGAAGGTCAACCGCAAACTCACCCTCAACCTCGGCCTGCGCTGGGAGTACGAAACCGCTCCCAACGATCCCAACTACACCCTCACCCAGAATCTCGATCTCACCAACCCCATCCCCGAAATGCAGGCCAGGCCGCCGCAGTTCCACCCGCTCGTCGTCGCCATGTACGGCAAGCCCTTCACCTACAACGGCGCCTTCTCCTTCACCAGCCCGGACCACCCCGGCAAGTACGACACCAACGCCCACGTCTTCAACCCCCGCATCGGCGCCGCCTACCGCATCACCGACAAAACCGCCCTCCGCGCCGGCTGGGCCCGCTTCGTCGTCCCGCCGCTCGTCGTCTCCCGCACCATCACCAACGATCCCGGCATCTACGGCTTCTCTCAGGCCACCTCGAACGCCCCCACCGTTCTCGGCGTCCCCGGCGCGCGCCTCAGCAACCCCTTCCCCAACGTCCTCCTCCCCGTCGGCAACGCCTACGGCCGCTACACCCAACTCGGCGACGGCGTCACCTGGGACAGCCCCACCTTCCGTACCGGTGTCAACGACCGTTTCAACGTCTCCCTCCAGCGATTCCTCGGCCGCGGCTTCGTCGCCGATGTCGCCTACTTCGGCACCATCGGCCGGGGCCTCCCCTACGACAAGAACTTCAACCTCATGGACCCCAGCCTGCTCTACAAATACAAACAGGCCGCCGAGCAGCCCGCTCCCAACCCCTTCTTTAACTACCTCCCCGTCGACAAGTTCCCCGGACGCATCAAGGACTATCCCTACGTCCCCGCTACCTACCAGCTCCGCCCCTATCCCCAGTACCTCGACCTCATCCAGCGCAACACCCCCGGCAAGGAAGATCGCTACAACTCCCTCCAGCTCAGCCTGCAGAAGCAGTTCAGCGACGGCTACCAGCTTCTCTGGAACTACGCCTACGCCCGCCAGCGCACCTCGAACTTCTTCAACGACATCGACCAGTACGCCGACACGTTCACCATGCTCCAGAGCAACTTGCCCCGCCACCGCATGAACTTCGCAGGCACCTTCGAACTCCCCTTCGGCAAGGGCCGCCGCTACGCCTCCACCGCCCCCAAGGCCGTCGATTGGATCATCGGCGGTTGGTCCGCCAGCCCCGTCTACACCATCACCTCCGGCGAGTTCCTCCGCTTCCCCGCCGCCCAGGTCTCCGGCGATCCCACCATCGACAACCCCTCCCGCGACCTCTACTTCGATACCACCAGGTTCGCGCCTCTCGCCGCCTACTCCCCGCGCATGAACCCCTGGCAGTACGACACCATCAAGGGCTCTCGCAACTGGAACATCGACCTCAGCGTCGCCAAGTTCTTCCAGGTCACCGAGAAGATCAAAACCGAGTTCCGCTTCGAGGCCTACAACCTCACCAACAGCTACGTCCCCGGCCTGCCCAACATGATCGTCACCAGCGAACAGTTCGGCCGGTCCGTCACCCAGGCCAACCTCGGCCGCCAACTCCAGTACACACTCCGGCTGCATTTCTGATATGCATGCAGGACGAAGGCGCCGCTCCTCTCTCCTCCAGTAGAGCGGCGCTCGTCCTTGATTCTGCCGGAACTGACAAATAGAAAAACGGAGCCTCCCGCGCGATGAATCCTATCTCCGCCCGCACCCTCACCGGCGCCCTCGTCCTCCTCCTCTCATCTGCCCCCGCCGCTCTGCCACAGACCCCGGCTCCGGCTTACGCCCCGCTCTCCGGCCTCAATGCCCTGCCCCAGTTGCGCCAGGCCGAAACCCGCTCCATCTCACCGGAAAATCCCACCGGAGAACGCGGCGGCGGTGCCAAAGCCGTCCCCACCCCCATGAGCGGCGCCTCCGCCCTCGGCACCGGTTGGAAGGTCAGCCCCGACATCGTCCTGCCCCGCCGCCGCACCGTCACCATCGCCGACATCCAGGGCCCCGGCGTCATCCAGCACATCTGGATCACCGTCCACGAAGCCGCCTACCGCGACGCCATCATCCGCTTCTACTGGGACGACGAAAAAGAGCCCTCCATCGAATCCCCCGTCGGCGACTTCTTCGGCAACGCCCACGGCATGCGCTACCCCGTCAACTCGCTCATGCTCGCCGTCAACCCCTCCGGCGGCTTCAACTCCTACTGGCCCATGCCCTTCCGCAGGCACGCCCGCATCACCGTCGAAAACCAGCGCCCCGAAGACATCCCCGGCTTCTTCTACCAGATCACTTACTCCCTCGAAGCGGTCCCCGCCGACGCCGCCTACTTCCACGCCTCCTGGCGTCGCTCCCTCACCACCCGCGAACACCCCGAACACATCCTCGTCGACAACATTGAAGGCCAGGGCCACTACGTCGGCACCGCCATCGGCTGGGAGCAGCTCTCCAACGGCTGGTGGGGCGAGGGCGAAGTGAAGTTCTACCTGGACGGCGACGACAAGTTCCCCACCATCTGCTACACCGGCACCGAAGACTACTTTGGCGGCGCCTGGAACTTCGGCGACACCACCTTCTCCACCCCCTTCCTCGGTTACCCCCTCTTCCATAAACCCGCCGGCCAGATCCCCAAACACTACGTCTACCGCTGGCACGTCCAGGACCCCATCCGCTTCAAGCAGAACCTCCGCGTCACCATTCAGGCCCTCGGCCACTGGCCCAATCGCAAGTTCCAGCCCCTCACCGACGACCTCTCCTCCGTCGCCTACTGGTATCAGACCGAACCCCACAAGCCCTTCCCCGCCATGCTTCCGCGCGAGGCCCGGTTCCCGCGATGACCCGTCTCTGGCTCACCGCCGCGCTCTGCATCGCCGCTGCCGCCCAACCGCAGTGGCAGCCTGATCTCTCCTACGTCGAACGCGACGGCTCACAACTCAAGCTCGACCTCGCCCGCCCCCCCGATGACGGCTTCCTCCACCCTCTCGTCGTCTTCGTCCACGGCGGCGCCTGGCGCTCCGGCTCCAAAGCCGCCTACGCCCCAGTCCTCCAGATGCTCGCCGCCCGCGGCTACGCCGCCGCTGCCATCGACTATCGCCTCGCGCCCCGGCACCGCTTCCCCGCGCAGCAGGAAGATATAGCCGCCGCGCTTCAATTTCTCGCCGCGCACGCCCGGGAGTGGAGCATCGACACTCGCCGCGCCGCGCTCGCGGGAGACTCGGCCGGCGGTCACCTTGCTCTCATGCAGGCCCTTCGCCCGCCGGCCGGCTCTTCTCCCGCAGTCACCATCCGCGCCGTCATCAACATCTTCGGCGTAGCCGACCTCCCCACCTGGCATCTCTCCACCGAAGGCGAAAAACTCGAAGGCCTCACCGCCGGCCAGATCCTGGCCGGCGCCTTCGGCACCAGCGATCGCTCCAGCCCCATCCTCAAAGACGCCTCCCCCCTCACCTGGCTCCGCGCCGGCGGCCCCGCCATCCTCACCCTCCACGGCGATGCCGATCCCGTCGTCCCCATCGCCCAGGCCCGCCTCCTCCACCAGCGCCTCCAGGAACTCGGTGTCCCGGAACGCCTCGAAGTCCTGCCCGGCGCCGGCCACACCATCGCCGCCAACGATATCCCCCAGGCCGTCGCCCTCACCCTCTCGCACCTCAACACCTACCTCGGCTCTTACCCCTCCGCCGCCTTCCAGCGCATCGACTCGCACGCTCACATCGCTCCACCCCCGCCCGCCTTCCTCGCCCTCCTCGATCAACTCAACATCCGCCTCCTCAATGTCACCCTCATCGATCCCTTCCAACCCGGCTACGACAAGCCCGAACCCATCGCCTCCATGGCCGCCGCCATCGCCGCCCAAGCCGGCGGTCGCATCAGTTGGGCCGCCGCCCTCGACTCCTCCGGCTTCGAATCCCCCTCCTACGCCGCCCGCGAATCCGCCCGCCTCCGCGCCGACTTCGCCCGCGGCGCCGTCGCCGTCAAAATGTATAAGGCCATCGGCCTCCGCCTCCAGGACGCTCTCGGCCTCTACGTCCTCCCCGACCACCCGGCTTTCTCCCCTGTCCTTGAAACCATCGAGAAGGACGGCCGCACCCTCCTCACTCACCTGGCCGAACCCCTCTCCAGTTGGTCCCCGCTCGACCCCAAAGACCCTCACTCCGCCTTCTACCGCCTGAACCCCGCTTGGCACATGGCCCAGCACCCCGAGCGCCCTTCCTGGCAAGCCGTCATCGACGCCCGCGACCGCATGCTCGCCGCCCACCCCCGCCTTCGCGTCATCGGCTGTCACCTCGGCAGCATGGAACACGATGTCGACGAGATCGCCAAACGCCTCGACCGCTTCCCCAACTTCGCCGTCGATACCACCGCCCGGCTTCCCAACCTCATGCTCCAGCCCCGCGACAAGGTCCGCTCCTTCTTCCTCAAATACCAGGACCGCATCCTCTGGGGCACTGACCTCATGGAACTCGAATGGAAAGACCCTGCCTCCGCCATTCAACGCACCGAACGGATGTACACCAGCGAGTGGCGCTACCTCGTCACCTCCGATTCCTTCCCCACCTCCAACGGCCCCGTCCAGGGCCTCGCCCTGCCTGAGCCCGTCGCCCGCAAGATCTTCCACGAAAACGCCCTGAAGTGGATCCCGCTTCTCAACTCCTCCGCCGGGAGCAAGCCATGACCCTCCAATCTCTCCTCCCCTTGCTCCTCGCCTGCCCTCTCCTGGCGCAAACGCAGAAGCCCCTGCCCACCGTCGATCACGTCGTCTCCAAATACGTCGCCGCCCTGGGCGGTGAAGCCGCTCTCGCCAAAATCACCTCCCGCGCCGCCGGCGGCACCATCTTTGTGGCCACCTACGGCGCCTACGGCGAGTACCGCGAATACGCCAAGGCCCCCAACCAGCTCGTCCGCTCCTTCCGCTTCCCCCAGGTCGCCACCCTCGCCCGCGCCTTCGATGGCCGGCGCGCCTGGGAAGAGAGTCCCGACTACGGCGTCGAAATCCTCTCCGGAGACCGCCTCTCCCAGGTGCAGCGCCTCGCCGTCTTCGAGCCTGCCCTCCAGCTCCGCACCATCTATCCCAAGCTAGCCATCGAGGGCCGCGCCCAAATCGACCAGTTCTCCGTCGTCGGCCTCAGTGCCGTCACCCCCTCCGGCGAACAGGACGTCCTCTGGTTCGACGAAGCCACCGGCCTCCTCATCGCCGCCGATTCCACCGAGACCTTCTCCAACGGCGTCTCCCAACGCGTTCGCTACCAATACGAGGAGTACCGCCCCATCGCGGGTATCCCCGTCGCCCATCGCATCCGCTACGAAAGCCCGCGCCTCATCTGGGTCATCGATCGCCAGGTCGCCCTCAACGTGCCGGTGGACGGTAAACTCTTCCTCCCGCCGGACGAACAGCATCCGCCCTCCCAATAGGAGCCCATCCATTCATGGCCGCCCAGCAATCCAAGCTCCGCCGCTTCCTGCGCGCCCTCATGCGCTGGTTCCTCCTGCCCCTGCTGGCGATCGTTCTCCTGCTGGCCGGCTTCCGGCTCTTCTTCCCGCAAACCGCCCAATCCCTCGCCGCCGCCTGCGCCAGGCAACTGCTCCTCCGCGCTCTCGCCTGGCAGGCCGGCACCGGCTGGGCCGGCGGCGGCTTTGAGGTCCAGCGCAACCTCTGGGTCCCCATGCGCGACGGCATCCGCCTCTCCACCGATCTCTACCTCCCCACCTCCACCGGCCCCCACCCCACCGTCGTTCTCCGCACTCCCTACTCCAAGGAAGAAGGCGCGCTCATCGGCGAGTTCTTCGCCCGCTACGGCTACGCCGTCGTCGTCCAGGACACCCGCGGCCGCCATCGCTCCGAAGGCGGCTTCTACCCCTTCCGCGCTGAAATGCAGGATGGCTACGACACCACCGCCTGGCTCCGCCGCCAGCCCTGGTGCAACGGCAAAATCGGCGGCTTCGGCTCCTCCTACCTCGGCCTCACCCAGTGGGCCCTCGCCGTCAATAATCCCAACATCACCTCCGTCGCCCCCACCTTCATCGGCGGTCGCCTCCACGACGTCATCTACTCCGGCGGCGCCTTCAGCGAACTCACTTACCTCCACTGGAGCCTCTCCTCCGCCGGCCGCTACGGCGACCTCCACGCCGTCAATCACATCCGCAAGGGCTTTGAACACCTCCCCCTCGTCGATGCCGACGACGCCGCCCACGCCGACATCGGCTTCTTCAATGACTGGGTCCAGCACCCCGAACCCGATGAATACTGGGACTCGCTCAGCCCCCTCGCCCGCGTCGAAGATCTCTCCGCCCCCGCCTTCCTCACCGCCGGCTGGTACGACTTCATGCACAAGGGCCAGCTTGCCGACTTCGAACGCATCCGCGCCAACGCCCCACCCGCCGTCCGCGCCGCCACCAAAATCCTCATCGGGCCCTGGAGCCACAGCTTCTTCAACTACAACCTCAAAAACTACGGCGTCGCCCAGGGCCGCTTCGAAGCCATCCCCTTCGAATATGTGAAGGCCAGCAAAGACTGGCTCGACTACACCCTCAAAGGCATCGACAACGGCTGGTCCCGCCGCGCCCCCGTCCGCGCCTACCTCCTCGGCGCCAATGAATGGCGCGACCTCCAGGACTGGCCGCCCAGAGACGCCGCCCCGCACTGGCTCTACCTCCGCTCCGGCGGCGCCCTCACCGAACGCGAGCCCAACTCCGCCGAACAGGAAGACACCTTCGTCTTCGATCCCGCCAACCCCGTACCCACCGCCGGTGGCGCCCACGGCGATGCCTGGACCGCCGGCCCCATCGACCAGCGCGAGGTCGAGAAACGCACAGACGTCCTCGTCTACTCCACCCCGCCCCTCCCCCGCTCGCTCACCGTCATCGGCCGCGTTCAGGTCAAGCTCTTCGCCGCCTCCTCCGCGCCCGACACTGACTTCACCGCCAAGCTCGTCGACGTCTTCCCCGATGGCAAGGCCCTCATCGTCTGCGAAGGCATCCTCCGCGCCCGCTACCGCGAAGGGTTTAACCGGCCCAAGCTTCTCACCCCCGGCCAGGTCTATCCGCTCGACATCGACATCGGTCCCACCGCCGTCGCCTTCCAGCCCGGCCATCGCGTCCGCCTCGAGATCTCCTCCTCCAACGCCCCCCGTTACGACGTCAATCCCAATACAGGAGCCCCCATCGCCACTGAACGCCAACGCCAGGCCGCCACACAACGTATCCTGCATTCAGCAGACCACTCATCGGCGCTCATTCTGCCCATAGTCTCCCGGTAGCGGCGCTCAGGAAGGCAGGACCCTCATTCCATGACCACCCTCGTTCTCATCGGCGGCTTTCTCGGCGGCGGCAAAACCACCCTCATCCTCGAAGCCGCCCGCCGCCTCGCCGCCCGCGGCCTCCGCGTCGGAATCGTCATGAACGATCAGGCCGGCCAACTCGTCGATACCCGCCTCGCCCGCGCCGAAGAGTTCGATGCCGGCGAGGTCACCGGCGGCTGCTTCTGCTGCCGCTTCACCGATCTCGCCCAAACCCTCGGCGGCCTGCTCGCCGCCAACCGCGACGTCATCTTCGCCGAACCCGTCGGCAGTTGCGCCGATCTCGCCGCCACCGTCCTCGCCCCCCTGGAGCGCTTTCACTCCGGCCAATATCGCCTCGCTCCCTACAGCGTCGTCGCCGATCCGCGGCGCGCCCACCAGTTGCTCGCCCCCGGCGCCGACGAGCGCCTCTCTTACCTCTTCCGCAAGCAGCTCGAAGAGGCCGGCCTCGTCCTTCAAACCAAAGCCGACCTCCCCGCCCCCCCTTTCTCCTGGCCCGGCGTGCCCAACCTCCGCCTCAGCGCCCGCACCGGCGAAGGCGTCGACGAATGGCTCGATCTCATCCTCCAGCAGACCTGGGCCAACGACCGCCCCGAACTCGACATCGACTACGCCCTCTACGCCGGCGCCGAAGCCGCCCTCGCCTGGCTCAACTGGCGCGCCCACCTCGAATCTCCCAGGGCCCTTCCCCCCGCCTTCGTCGCCGGCCCGCTCCTCGACGCCCTCGACTCCGGCCTCACCGCCGCCTCCATCCCCATCGCCCACTTGAAGGTCTTCGTTCAAACCAACTCCGGCTACCTCAAGGCCAGCGTCTGCATCAACGGCCAGGAGCCCATCGTCCAGGGCCGCCTGGATGCTCCGCCCGCCCGCCGCCACGAGATCGTCCTCAACCTGCGCGCCACCGCCGCGCCCGAACAGGTCACCGCCATCCTCCAGAACGCCGCCGCCCAACTCCCCGGTCGCCTCCAGGTCCATTCCCTCGAGTGCTTCCGCCCCTCGCCCCCCCGCCCCGAACACCGCCTCACCCGCGACTCCAAGGACTCACCAAACCCATGAACATCAGCCGCGGAAGCCTCCTCCGGACGGCCCCCCTCGCCACTCAGGCCTCGCGCGCCGCCAGCGCTTCTCCGGCTCCACTCCCCACTCACTCCCCCTGCTGCGTCTTCCGCGGCCTCGCCCTCCGCGAAATTGCCCTCCCCCTCGGCGGCCTCGGCAACCTGCGCGCCACTGCCCCACCCCGGACAGTTCACCGCCATCCTCCACAGCACCACCGGCCCACGCCCCAAATAGCGCCTCATTCGCAACACCAAGGAATCACCCCACCATGAGCATCAGCCGCAGAAGCCTCTTGCAGACGGCGCCTCTCGCCACCCAGTTGGCACGGCCCTCTGTCGCTCCCCCGGCCGGGAGTCCCATGCAAGCCCCCGGCCGCGTCTTTCGAGGCCTCGCCCTCCGTGAAATCGCCTTCCCCCTCGGCGGCTCCGGCAACCTGCGCACCTCTGCCGCGCCCGGGAAGACCACCGCCGGCCCACGCCCCGGCCGCTCCTCTCCTCCGCGCCCCGAATAGCACCTCACTCGCAGCAGCAAGGAATCACCCCACCATGAGCATCAGCCGCAGAAGCCTCTTGCAGACGGCCCCTCTCGCCACCCAGTTGGCACGGCCCTCCGTCGCTCACCCGGCCGGGAGTCCCATGCACGCCCCCGGCCGCGTCTTTCGAGGCCTCGCCCTCCGTGAAATCGCCTTCCCCCTCGGCGGCCTCGGCACCGGCACCGTCTCCCTCGGCGGCTTCGGCAACCTGCGCGATTGGGAACTCTTCAACCGCCCCAACAAAGGCGGCGTCCTCCCCTTCACCTTCGGCGCACTCCGCCTCTCTGGTGGGGGCCTCACGAAACCCGCCGTCCGCGTTCTCGAACGCCAGCGGTTCCCGCCCTACCCTGGCGGCTACGGCCTCCACCGCGAACAGGCCGCCGGCCTGCCCCACTTCCCCGACGCCACCTTCGAAGGCGCCTACCCCTTCGCCCGCATCGCTTTCCAGGACCCCCGCCTCCCCGTCAGCGTCTCTCTCGAAGCCTTCAACCCGCTTATCCCCCTCGACACCGCCAACTCCAGCCTCCCCGTCGCCATCCTCTCTTACCTCGTCACCTCCCGCGCCGCCGCCCGGCTCGACGCCACCCTCGCCTTCTCCGCCATCAATCCCATCGGCTACGACGGCTACTCCAATCTCTGGGGTTCCCTGGCCGACCGCTGGAACCCCTTCTTCGGCAAAAACATCAACGAGTTTCAAAAGGACGGCTCCATCCAGGGCATCCTCCTCCGCGGCGAGAAGTACTCGCCCGAATCCCCCCGCTACGGCTCGCTCAGCCTCGCCACAGATTCCGAGGACGTCTCCTACCGCCTCCGCTGGGACTCCGGCGAATGGTGGGACGACTTCCAACGCTGGTGGAACGAGTTCCACAACCTCGGCCGCTTCCCCAACACCCCCGGCCAGCTCTCCCCCGACAAACTCACCGACTACGCCACCCTCGCCTCCCACGCCACCCTTCAGCCCGGCCAGTCCAAACGCTTCGACTTCGTCATCGCCTGGCACTTCCCCAACGCCGAAGACTACACCCCCGGCATCCCGCCCGGCTCCGTCGTCTTTCCCAACGAGTACGGCACCCATTGGAAATCCGCCTGGACAGCCGCCCGCTACACGCTCAAAAACCTCTCCTCCCTCCGCCGGCGCTCACTCAGCTACCGCGATGCCCTGCACGGCTCCACCCTCCCGCCCGCCGTTATCGACGCCATCTCCAGCCAGGCCTCCATCATGCGCACCAATACCGTCATGGTCGGCGCCGGCAAACAGGTCTTCGCCTTCGAAGGCAGCGGCGACCATGAAGGCAGTTGCCCCATGAACTGCACCCATGTCTACAACTACGAGCAGTCCCTGGCGCATCTCTTTCCCGACCTCGAACGGAGCATGCGCAACCTCGACTTCCTCATGAACATGCGCCCCGACGGCAGCATGAGCTTCCGCACCCCCGTCCCGCCCGTCAAAGGCGGCAACAAGCTCCACCCCGCCGCCGACGGCCAGATGGGCTGCGTCCTCAAGGTCTATCGCGAGTGGCAGATCTGCGGCGACGACGACTGGCTTCGCCAGCTCTGGCCCGAAGTGAAGCGCGCCCTCGAATACGCCTGGAAGCAGTGGGACGCAGACCGCGACGGCGTCATGGAAGGCGAGCAGCACAACACCTACGACATCAACTTCTACGGCCCGAACTCCATGGTCTCCACCCTCTATCTCGGAGCCCTCGCCGCCGCCGCCCGCATGGCCTCCCACCTCGGCGACACCGAGACCGCCACGCGCTACTCCGAACTCCAGCGCGCCGGCTCCGCCAAACTCGATACTCTGCTCTGGAACGGCGAATACTACGTACAGAAGGTCGATGAGAAGAACCCCAAGGCCGCCAAATATCAGTACGGCGATGGCTGCCTCGCCGACCAGTTGCTCGGCCAGTGGTTCGCCGAAGTCGTCGGCCTCGACCACCTCCTCCCGCCCGGCCATGTCCGCCAGGCACTCCAGTCCATCCACCGCCACAACTTCCGCCATGGCTTCAACGACTTCCCCAACACCCAGCGCCTCTTCGCCATCGACGACGAATCCGGCCTCCTCATCTGCACCTGGCCCAAGGGCAAACGCCCCGAACTCCCCCTCGTCTACTCCGACGAGGTCTGGACCGGCATCGAATACCAGGTGGCCGCCCACCTCATCTACGAAGGCCTGCTCCATGAAGGCCTCTCCCTCGTCGAGGCCGTCCGCGCCCGCTACAACGGAGACCGCCGCAACCCCTGGAACGAAATCGAACTCGGCCACCACTACGCCCGAGCCATGTCGAGCTGGTCTCTCCTCCTCGCCTACTCCGGCTTCCGCTACTCTGCCCCCGAAAAGCTCCTGGCCTTCCACCCTCGCGCCGGCGATGGCCCTTTCCGTTGCCTCTTCGTCGCCGGCTCCGCCTGGGGCGTCTACTCCCACACCCGGACCCCGCAGTCGCTCGAAGCCACCATCCAGGTCCTCGAGGGCCAACTCGTCCTCGCCACCCTCGAACTCTCCTTCCGCGGCAAAACCGAGCGGCTGGAGTTCAAAAACGTGCAAGAAGTGACCCCAAACACCCCCTGTTCCGCGCATTTTGGGGCCTGAAATGCCACATTCGCGCACAAGTTTCCGATAAGCTCTATCCAGAGGTCTTCCCGCCATGAAACAGGAAGGATTCAGCCGCAGGTCGGCGCTGCGGCGCGCAGCGGTTGCCGTGCCGGTCTTGCAGACCGCCATCTTTGCCCAGGATGTTCCTGAATTGAAAGGAGATGCCGGTGTCGACCGCGTCGTCGTCGCGAACGGCAAAACCTACCTCCGCGGCTGGGCCGGCTATGGCGATCCGCCGCGGCCTCACATCCACCCCTGGGATCAGCAGGCACCCAAGCCTGCACCGCAGGGCCCGCCCGTAACTCTTTCATGGCAAAAGGAATCCGGCCCCGGCCAGGTCACCTTCGCCGACCCCAGTGCCCCCATCACCACCGCCACTTTTTCGGCCCCCGGCATCTACGTTTTGAAGCTGGCGGCCGACAACGGGCGCATGAAAGCGGCCTCGACTTTGACGGTGAAAGTGGAGCCGCCGCCACCGCCGCAGCAGCTCGACGCGGTCTACACGAAGCGCTTCAAAATCGATAGCCCGCTCTGGAGCGCGCGGGCTAAAGCGTTGATGGTGAACTGGATTCCGCATTGCATCGATCAGATCAACCGCACCGACATCGAGATCGGCCCCGGCGGCATCGACAACTTCGTGGAGGCCGGCAAGAAACTGCGCGGCGAGCCGCACGGTTATCACAAAGGCTACGTCTTCTCGAACGCCTGGGTGCACCAGACGGTAGAGGCGATGAGCATCGCGCTGATGATCGACGCGCAGGGCGACGCCGAGATCGAGGCCGCGCATAGGAAAATGCGCGCCACGCTGGACGACTGGATTCCGAAGATCCTCGGCGCGCAGGAGCCGGACGGTTATCTGCAGACGGCGTTCACGCTCTCCCGCATCGATCGCGGCAAGGTAATCGACACCAGCAACTACAAGCACTGGGATCCGGCGCATCGCGGCGATCACGAGGGCTACGTGGCGGGCTACTTCCTGGAAGCGGCCATCAACCACTACCTGATGACGGAGAAGAAGGACGCGCGGCTGTACTACGCGGCCAGAAAGCTGGCCGATTGCTGGTACAACAACCTGGGGCCGGCGCCGAAGAAGCCGTGGTACGACGGACATCAGCAGATGGAGCAGGGCCTGGTCCGGTTCGGCCGCTTCGTCAACGACATGGAAGGAGGAGGCAAGGGGCAGCGCTACATCGAGTTGGCGAAGTTCCTGTTGGATTCGCGCTACCTGGCGGCGGCCAGCGAGAAGGAGCGCACCGAGTACGACCAGAGCCACCTGCCGATGCAGCAGCAGTATGAGGCGGTGGGCCATGCCGTGCGCGCGGCCTACACGTATTCGGGCATGGCGGACGTGGCGGTGGAGACGCACGATGTGGATTACCAGAGCGCGGTGAAGTCGCTGTGGGACAACATCGTGAACAGGAAGTACTACGTGACGGGCGGCATTGGCAGCGGCGAGTCCGCCGAAGGGTTCGGACCGAACTACTCGCTGGGCAACCGCGCGTACAACGAAGCCTGCTCCACGTGCGGGCTGATCTTCTTCCAATGGAAGCTGAATCTCGCCTACCGGGACGCGCGGTATGCGGACCTCTACGAGGATTCGATGTACAACGCGCTGCTGGGCTCAGTGGACCTGGAGGGCAAGCACTTCTACTACGACAATCCGCTGGACGAGCGGGTTGCCCGGTATGCCTGGCACGTGTGCCCGTGCTGCGTGGGCAACATTCCGCGGACGCTGCTGATGCTGCCGACGTGGACCTACGCCAAGAGCGCGGAAGGCGTGTGGGTGAATATGTTCGTGGGCAGCTCCATCACGGTGGAGAACGTGGTGGGGACGGACGTGGAGATGGTGCAGAAGACGGACTATCCGTGGAGCGGCCGCGTGGCGATCACGGTGAACCCGAAGATATCAAAGAAGTTCGAAGTGCGGGTCCGTGTCCCGGACCGGGCGGTGAGCGAACTCTACAAGCCATCGCCGGCGGTGGGCGGAATCGGCGCGGTGAAGGTAAACGGCAAGGCGGTGAAGGCGCCGGTGGAGAACGGATACGCGGTAGTGAGCCGGACGTGGAAGGCGGGCGACCGGCTGGAGTTCGAATTGCCGTTGAAGCCGCAGCGGGTGCAGGCGAGCGAGAAGATCGCGGCCACGCGAGGGAAGGTGGCGCTGCGGTACGGTCCGCTGATCTACAACCTGGAGAGCGAGGATCAGGACATCACGAAGACGCTGGCGGCGGGCAGCGAACTGACGGCGGAGTGGAGGAAGGAGTTGCTGGGCGGAGTGGTGGTATTGAAGGGGAAGTTCACTGACGGCAGCGAGATGCTGGCGGTTCCGAACTACGCGCGGATGAACAGGAAGGCAGGAACGGAGTATCCGCCTCGCCCGCCGCGGCCGGCCGCAGGTGGCCAGAGACCGGCCCCGCCACCGGTGGCATCCATTGTTTGGATCAAGGCAGGCTGACGGCGCACGAGGCGCAAATCAAACAAGGCCGCCTCCGTCCGGGAGGCGGCCTCAGCATTCTGTTTGGTCAGGACCGGCAGGTCCTGGTTACCAGCGGGGTTCGCGGCGACGGTTGCCCATCCCGCCGCGGTCGCCGCCACGGCCGCCGCCGCCACCGCCACCGAAGGGGCGCTCTTCGCGAGGCCGTGCTTCGTTGACGTTGAGCTTGCGGCCGCCGAAATCCAGGCCATTCATAGCGTTGATGGCGCGGTCGGCTTCCTCGTCATTACCCATCTCGACAAACCCAAAGCCGCGGGAACGGCCGGTCTCACGGTCCGTAATGATGCTGACGCGATCCACGGTACCGTACTGTTCAAACAAGCCCCGCACGGCATCTTCGCTCGAGCTGAAGCTGAGGTTTCCTACGAAAATATTCTTCAAGCAGACACTCCTTCGTATTCGGATGGCGGGCGGGGAGCACAGGGGAGTTCAGACAGGCGGGAAAACACGTGGACCGGACTCAAACCTTACTCGCGCTGACAACCTAAATACCGATTCAGAATAGCAGAGGAACCCCTGGATGGGAAGTGAAATCTTTGCTACAATGCCGCGACTGAATTACGCTAAGTCATTGTTGTTAGAGAAGCCATGAGAACTCCCCTCCTCTTCGCCATGCTTGCCACGGAACTGCTCGCGCAGCCCCCGCGGATTTACCCCATTTTGGGGAAGATTGTCCGGGAAGATCCCAGGTTGGATGAATTGTTGGCGCCGGATGCCCGGGTGGAGGTGATCGCGTCTGGGTTTGAGTGGGCGGAGGGTCCGCTGTGGGACCGGCGCGGGGGCTGGCTGCTGTTTTCTGACATTCCCAACAACGCCATCCTGCGCTGGAGCGAAACCAAGGGCGTGGACTTGTATATGAAACCGGCAGGGTATACGGGGATTACGCCCTACGGCAGCGAGCCCGGCAGCAACGGATTGTTGCTCGACGCCGAGGGCCGGCTCATCCTGATGGAGCATGGAGACCGGCGCGTGGCCCGGTTGGAGAAGAACGGCGGCAAGGTGACGCTGGTAGACCGCTTCGAAGGCAAGCGGCTGAACAGCCCGAACGATGCGACGCTCAAGTCCAATGGAGACTTGTACTTCACCGATCCGCCCTACGGGTTGCCGCTGAAGTGGGACGATCCAACCCGGGAGTTAGCCTTCTGCGGCGTGTTCCGCTGGAGCGATGGGAAGGTGACCTTGCTGGAGAAGGGACTCACCCGGCCGAACGGGATCGGCTTCTCCCCGGATGAGAAGACCTTATATGTTGCCAACAGCGACCCGCAGCGGGCGGTTTGGACTGCCTTTCCGGTGAAAGAGGACGGGACACTGGGCGCAGGCCGGGTGTTCGCGGACGTGACTTCCATGGTGAAGGACTTCCCCGGGCTGCCGGATGGACTCAAGGTGGACCGGGCCGGGAACCTGTGGGCGACGGGGCCGGGCGGGGTGCACATCTACACGCCGGAGGGAAAGCGGTTAGGGCGGATTGAGACGGGGGAGGCCACCTCCAATGTCGCCTGGGGAGAGGATGGATCCACCTTGTTCATCACGGCGGATATGTATGTGTGCCGTGTGAGAACCAAAGCGAAGGGTTGGTAGGGCCGTCCGTCTCCATGGCTAAACGAAGTGGCGCCTGCGGCGACTCTGGAAGTCGTTGATGGCAAAGTGGAAGTCCGCTTGTTGAAGAGCAGCCTGGGCGGAAGGCTGGCCGGAGTCGATGGACCGGGCCAGGGCCGCGCGGACGGCGCGCTGGCAGATGGCGGAGAGCTCCGCCCCGGAGGCTCCATCGGTTTGATCGGCGAGTGGTTGAGCGTCGATGCGGGCGGCGCCGGGGATGACGGCGAGGTGCAGATTGAGGATGGCCTGGCGCTCTTCCCGGTCCGGCAGGAGGATATCGATGACTTCCGCGAAGAGGCCGGGCGCGAGGAGTTGAGGGTGGAGGGCGTCAGGACGGGAGGTGGCGGCGAGTACGGCGACGCCGCGCATGCGGGCGCCATCCCCCATCTCTGAGAGGAAGGGCTGGAGGAGATCTTCGCCGAGCAGAGTGTCGATGTCATCGAGAAAGAGGATGCAGGGCGCCGCCTGGCGGGCGCGGCGGAAGGCGTTGTGGAGGGCGGAAGAGGGTTCGGGATGCTGAGCCCGGAACGTGCTGCCACGGAGCGGGAGATAAGCGGCGCCGCTTTCGCAGGCGAGTGCGCGGGCAAGCAAAGTCTTCCCGGAGCCTTGCGGGCCGCGGATGAGAACGCAGGGGCTGGAAGTGGCGCCGGCGGCGGCGTAGATATCGGAGTGGCGGAGGGGCCATTCCACCAGTTCGCGGAGGCGGCGCTTGGGGGCTTCGAGGCCACCCACCTGGTGCCAGCGGATATTCGGGGTCTCGATGAAGATCTCACCGGCGGAAGAGGGCTCCACGGAGAGCAAGGCGGTGAGGAAGTCCTCCTGGCGTGGGGGCTCCGATGGCGTGGAGCGCCGGCTGGCGCAGATCATTGCTTCCAAGCAGAGGGTATCGATGTCAGAGCCGGTCATGCCGGAAGTGATCCGGGCCAGGCTGTCGAGATCGAGGGAATCCGGTGAGCAGATGGACGCCGTTTTACGCTGGAGGATGGCGCGGCGGGCGACGCGGTCTGGAAGGGGGACGACAATTTCGCGGTGAAGCCGGCCGTGGCGGAGGAGTTCCTGGTGAATGGCATCCGGGTGAGAAGTGGTGCCGGCGACGAAGACGCGGCTGTCGTCGGAGAGGCCGTCGATTTCGGCGAGAAGCCGCGAGGCGAGCGAAGAACAGTTGCCGGAGGGCGCGAGATCCGCCCGGCGGGCCAGGCACTCGATGTCATGAAAGAGCAGGATGCAGGGCGCGGAGGTGCGGGCCTGCTGGAAGGCGCGGGAGAGGCAATCGGGACCGGAGCGAAAGAACTCGTCGAGCAGGGCAACGCTTTGAAATTCCAGGAGGTTCGCGTTGCACTCCTGAGCGGCGCGCCACACCAGGCGACTCTTGCCGCCGCCGGAGGGACCGGAAAGGAGGATGCCGCGGGGCAGGCGCACGGGGAGTTCGGGCGAGGTCAGGAGCGACCAGCGGGCCAATTCGAGGAACCGCTGGAGATAGACCGCGGGGCGGGGCGCTGAACTGGGAGTCACTAGGGTCCTTTCTTCCTCAAGAGCCGAAACTGGTGGCCGGCGGAACGATCACTGAAGATCTCTTCGAGCGGCGAAGCGGGTTTCTTAGCGTGATTTCAGGCGGGGCGGGGCGCTTCCAGTTGAGCGAGGCGCGTTTCGAGCAGTTCGAGCTGCTGGGCCTGGCGCTGCAGGACGGTGTGCAATTCGGACGTATAGAGGTTGCGGAGCTCCAACTCGGTGCGGAGGCGGCGCAGTTCCATGTCCCGCTCGGTGAGGATCTGTTCGAGGCGGTCCAGGTGCTGGACCATGATCTCGTCGGCGAAGTCGAGGCGAGGGTCGCGGGTGTCGGAGTCGGCCACTGTTGGCATAGTGGCGCGCGGGCGGTGAAGTTCTCTGAAAGTGAGCGGACGGCTGTAATCCGTTTGGGCGGCTGGCCCGTCAACAGGAGTGAAGTATCCGGCTACTGAGAACGTGATTGAGAGAGCAAGGAGAGTGAGCCAATGAAATGGAACGTGTTTGTTTTCATGGCGCTGGGTGCTGCCGTCTGCGGGCAGGGGTTCGGCGCGGGGGATGGGATGCAGGGCGCGGGCCGGGGCCGGGCGATGGGGCGGGCCGAGGGGATGCGGGAGATGGCGGCGCTGAGAGAGTCGCTGGGCCTGAGTGACGCGCAGATGCAGCAGTTGCGGGATCTGCGGCGAGAGCAGTTCCAGGCGGCACGTCCGGCGTTGACGCAGATGCGGGAGAAGCAGCGGGCGCTGGGAGAGTTGATGCGGACGGAGAATCCGGATCCGGGGCAGGTGGGGCAGTTGATGGTGGAATCCAAGAAGCTGCGGGAGTCGATGAAGACTGCGGGAGAGGGCTACCGGGCGAAGGCACAGGCGGTGTTGACCGCGGAGCAGAAGACGAAGCTGTCGGAGATTGAGACGGCGCGGGGTCCCGCGGAGCGTCAGGCGAGGGCGGTGGGACTGTTGGCGCCACCGGTGGGCGGAATGGGTCGGATGGGCAGGCAGAGATTCCGGTAGAGATTCCAGACGCAAGCACACCCAATCGCAAGGCCGCGCCCGGAGAGGGGCGCGGCCTTTGAGGTTGTGGGGGCTTCATCTGGGCTGCGTCCATGGTGGGCCGGGGGACGCCGGTCTCGGGGAGAAGACGGCTTTGCCCCGTGGCCCCGAGACGCAGTCTCGGGGGAGACGGGCTTTGCGCGTGGCGCTTCGACTGGCGTGTCGGGGGAGACGGCTCCACGGTGGCCCCGAGACTGCGTCTCGGGGGAGACGGGCTTTGCGCGTGGCCCTTCGACTGGCGTGTCGGGGGAGCCGGCTCCACGGTGGCCCCGAGACTGCGTCTCGGGGGAGACGGGCTGGACGTGTGGCCCCGAGACTGCG
>JARKQJ010000060.1 GCA_029973955.1 Paludibaculum sp.
GGCGGATTGCAGAAGGACTTGACGCGGGGTAAGCTGCATATGGGGTTTCGGCCACTAAGATTGACTTGTTTGGCGACAACATCTTAACTGTTCGAAGCCCCATCTCACAAATCATCGCCACGTAAGCTGTTCATTTTGAACAGCCGGGTTTTGCAAGTGGCTCGCCGTCACCGACTTGCAAAACCCCACGCAAACCGCCTTGACATGGGCCCCTTCCGATGCGCCTGGGCGCGTTTGGATCGCCTCGGAGAACTTTTTCGCTCACCTGTCGCCCGCCGGCACGCTTTGTGCCCCGCTCCGCCGGTCGTGCCCACCGTGACTCTGATTCTCAGACTGCCGTCTGGGGACTAGCGGGCTTGATTGGCTTTGTTTCCCAGCCCTGGTCCACCGCCAGAACCATTACCTTCTCCGGCCCGCACACTCGGATGTGGCCCGCCCCAAACTCGTCCTTCAGCCGCGCGTTCACACGCTCGCTCATCGTCCGTTCCTTGTAGCGCTGCTTTCGGCGGGAATACCTTCGGCATCTTCGACGGCTTCTTCGTCCCCTGCCGGCTGTGCTCGTGAATCGGACCGGCGTCGTGGGCCGCGTCCATCAGATCGTATAGGTATTGGACCCGCGTCGTCGTCATCGTCATCAGCGGGATGGCCGCCTGCGAGTCGTGCATGCTGGCGCTGAATCCGGGTGCCGCGCTCGCTGGCCTTGGCTCTGAATGAGCGTTGGCACCGCGCTCAACAGCTTCAGCGGCGGGCTGAGCGGCCCGACTTGTCCCTGGAGGCCGAAGACGGGGCGGCGGTGGCGGTGAGAGCCTGGGGCTGAGCCCGTTAGGACAGGGCTGCGCGGATGGCTTCGGCGATGGCGGTGGCGCGGGTGTCCACACGGTCTTGCGCGGGGCCTTCCACCATCACTCGCGCCAGGGGCTCAGTACCGGAGAAGCGCACCAGCACCCGGCCGGCCTGTCCGAACTCCGCCTCCGTGGCGCGGATCTCGGCCTGGACTTCGGGTAGCTCTTCGAGTGGCCGTTTCTCACGAAATCTCACGTTTACCAGCTTTTGCGGGTAAACCATGAAGTCCTGCGTGAGCTCATCCAGCGTCTTGCCGCTTTGCAGCGCGATCTCCAAAACGCGCAGCGCGGTGAGCAGGCCATCTCCGGTGGTGGAGTAGTCGCGGAAGATGACATGGCCGCTCTGCTCTCCGCCCAGGGGGAGTTCGGAGCGCAGCATCTCTTCGATCACATAGCGGTCGCCCACGGCGGTGCGCACTAGTCCGATGCCGTCGGCGGCCAGCGCCCTCTCAAGACCCAGGTTCGACATGACGGTGGCGACGACGGCCCGCGGCCGCAGTTTCCGCGCGGCAATCAGCAGACAGTGGTCACCGTCGATGATCTTGCCGGAGCCGGAGACCAGGATGCAGCGGTCGGCATCGCCATCGAAGGCGGCCCCGAAGTGAGCGCCCTCCTGGATCACTCGGGCCTGCAGGTTCGCCACGTGCAGAGCTCCGCAGCCGCGGTTGATGTTACGCCCGTCGGGTGTGCAGGAGGTCGCGACGACATCCGCGCCCAGGAGCCGAAACAGTTCGGGCCCGATCGCGGAGGCCGCGCCGTTGGCGCAATCGAGCACCAGCTTGACGCCATCCAGCCGCCGGTGGCAGGTGGAGGCGAGGTGATCGACGTAATTGCGATCGAAGGCCGGGTCGATCACGGGCGCCTGACTTTGTGGAGTGAGCCCGCGCCCGAGATAGTCGAAGATGCGCTGTTCGAGGAGGCGCTCTTCCTCGTCGGGCAGCTTGAAGCCGGTGTGGGCGAACACCTTCAAGCCATTGTCCTGAAATGGATTGTGCGAGGCCGAGATCATCAGGCCAGCGGCAAAATCGCCGTTCAGCGCCAGATGGGCCACGCCGGGGGTGGTGGTGATGCCGGCAAAGCACGTCTCCACGCCGCTCAGCCGGCAGCCGGCCGCCACGAGGGCGGCCAAGCCGGACCCGGACTCGCGGGTGTCCATACCGACAACGACACGTGGCGAAGCGTGATGGGCGACCCACTCACCCAGCGCCGCGCCGAAGGCGTAGACGGTGGCCGGGTCGAGCGGGTACTCACCGGCAACTCCCCTGATTCCGTCAGTTCCGAATAGTTTTCTCGACATGTGGTTGAGTGGCTATTTTACCTCGGTTGCCGCGAATTTCACGCGGAGAACCACCAGGGGAGACGAGGTAAAGTGCACCTGCCCATCGCCCGTGTAGGCCACGGTGCGCACTTCTCCGTTGCCGGGGACGGCGCGCAGGTCGATTGGATCGGTGTAAACGCCCTCGATGGCGGCGACCCGGCTGCGCGCGCCCACCACTGTCAGCTTTTCGGGCTGGACGGACCAGGACTCCACAATCTTCTGAGCCTCCGCATTCTCAAAGCGCGGCAGCACCGGCACCTCGCGCGCTACGCGAGGCTCGGTGCCGATCTGGATTTGGGCCGGGATCGCCCGCTCCAGGACTACCCCAGTCGGCAGGGAGACATTGGAGCGCTGGATGGTGAAGGTATTCACCCCTGGGCGACGGACGGAACTGAGGTCAATCAAAACTGGAACTTGTGACATCGAAACCCTGGACAACAAAGGAGAAGGCCCGCGAACGATGAGGTGGACCTGCTCCACCAAGCCGGCACTGATCTCCAAATCCTTCGGAATGTTGCGATACTGCACCGACGCCGGCACGGAGGTAGTCAGCTCTCGGGCACCGCTGAAGGTGAGCCACAGCGCGAAGGCGGTTCCTATGGAGAAGAGCTTGAGGCCCAAGTTGCGGGTGAGAGAGCGCATCATAGATGACGCGCCTCCCGGGCCATCGGGGCGGTGCTGCCCAGACCGAGCGAGGCTTTGGGCAAGCCGAGCCGTTCCGCCAGCCGCTCCAAGGGGACGTCCATTTCGAGTTCGCCGGTGGTGGCGATGGAGATGGTGCCGCGCTCCTCGCTCACCACGATGGCCAGGCAGTCGGCCTCTTCGGTGACACCGATGGCGGCGCGATGGCGGGTGCCGAGTTTGCGGGAGAGTTCGGGGTTCATGGTCAGCGGCAGGAAGCAAGCGGCGGCGGCGAGGCGAGCGCCCTGGACGATGACGGCGCCGTCGTGCAGCGCGCCGCCGGGCTCGAAGATGGAGAGCAGGAGGTCGCGGGTGACGCGGGCGTCCAGGGGCACGCCGCTTTCAATGAAGGTGCGCAGGCCGATGTCGCGCTCCACCACGATGAGCGCGCCGATTTTCTGGGAAGCGAGGTGGATGACGGCCAGCAGGATCTCATCGCCCACTTCGCGAGATTCGAGCCGGGAGCCGAAGCTGACCCACTTGCGCTCGCCGATGCGTGCCAGGAAGCGCCGGATCTCGCTCTGAAACATGACGATCAGGGCGAAGGCGGTGTACGGGGCGAGGGCCTCGATGGTGGATCGGAGGACCATCAGTCCAAGGAAGACCGAGGCGCCGTAGGCGACGATCACCACGGCGATGCCAGAGAGGATATGCGCCGCGCGGCGGCCGCGAATCAGCAGGATGCCCTGGTAGATGAGCAGGGCCATGACGAGAATGTCCAGAACGCCCGCGAGCGTGAGCCGCGGCGCCGATTCCAGCCATTGTTCGATCATGGCGTGCAACGTCTGATCCTCCTCTTCCGCCGCCAGGTCCGATCTCTCATTTTATCGGAAGAAGCGTTCGAAAATCTGAAAACCTGCATGATTTCAAAAATTTGAGGAGCTTCGGAAAACCTGGACCGCGGTTCCAGCCGCATTGCCGCGGGGCCTGGGGTGGGGGGAAGCGCGGCCCGGCGGCTGGCGAGGGGGGAATATGGCTCCACGGTGGCCCCGGGAGTGCGTCTCGGGGGAAACGGGCTTGGACGCGTGGCCCCGAGACTTCGTCTCGGGGGAATAGGGCTTTACGGTGGCCCCGAGACTTCGTCTCGGGGGAATAGGGCTTTACGGTGGCCCCGAGACTTCGTCTCGGGGGAATACGGCTCCACGGTGGCCCCGATACTTCGTCTCGGGGGAATATGGCTCCACGGTGGCCCCGAGACTTCGTCTCGGGG
>JARKQJ010000092.1 GCA_029973955.1 Paludibaculum sp.
TTGGTGCTGGAGAGGATGGCGGGCCGGGCGCTACTCCGGCTTGGACGGCTTTCCAACGCAATGGGCATACGTTCCCAAAGGTATCCGCCTAGGTACACTCACTCCGCGCTAGCTCTCGCTCCTCCGCCATCTGCTCCAACACCATTGGCTGCTCGTCAGGACCGGGCCGCCACGCCCGGTCGACCGCCCCAGTCGGGGCGGTTTCGCGTTAGTTGCCCAACCTGCTCTTCAAGCGGTCTCTGAAGGACTCCACGATCCTCACCGCTTCGTCGTCATTCTGGGCCAAGGGGAGTTCAGGGACCAGGTAGACGCCCCGCTTATAGCCGTGGGTAGCCAAGCTCTGGACGGCCTGACGGAGTTTGCGTTCGGGAGCGACCACGATGGGCAGAGCTGCTCCGGGGCACTTCCGGCCGACCCTGACCCTCCCGTTGCGGTAGACGTAGGCGATGGCGTTCATGGCTACTTCAGCGCCTCCTTCAGTTCCTTGCCCGCCTCGAACTTCACCGCAGTGCGGGCCGCGATCTGGATGGGCTCGCCGGTGCGCGGGTTGCGCCCGGCGCGGGCCGCGCGCGCTTCAGCCTTGAGCTTGCCCAGCCCGGGCAGGGGCACGGAGCCGCCGCCCAGCAGCTCGGCGGCCGCGACGTCGCCCAGGGCGCCCAGGACGTGCCCCACGGCGGTCTTGCTGATGTGCATGGCGTCCCCTTTGGAGGAGAGGGACTTGGTGACGTGGTCGATCAGGTCTTTCTGGGTCATGGATTCGTTCCTCTAGTGGGTTTGTTGAGGTTGTTCGCTCTGACGATCCATCTTCTCGACGATCTTCAGAGCTTTGATGAGCGCGTTCGCTACGGCCTCGCTCGTGACCGTGAAAACGGTGACAACCATGCTACTGGAGTCAGTCACCCTGCCGATGGACACAGTCGCGCCACGCTTCTCGATGTCACCCAGAAGCTCGCCCACGGTGCTGTCGAGACTAAACTTCATGGCCACTCCTAAGCCGCCTGCTCGGCGACGGTTTCGGCCTTCAGTTCGTAGAAGAATTCGTCTTCGCTCTTCACCTTGCAGCCGATCCTGGCCATCTCGTTCTCGGGCAGCTTCTTCACCGCCTCCTTGTCCACCTCGTACTTGGGCCTGACGCAGGAGCCGAAGATGGCCCAATCCTCCAGACTGGTCCCCATGTCCTGGATGGCCACAAGCACCTTGGCCCAGCTGAACCCGGCGAGGGTGGTCAACTTGCTGGAAGCCCGGAAGCCGAGCACCCCGTGCAAAAGCGCGCGCGACTTCTTTTTCTTGAACAATTCGTCTTTGCTCGCCGTGGCGAAGGCGGAGAGCGCGGCTTCCAGCAGGGCGCGCCGCTCGCGCAGAGGCGCGGCTTGCGCGTCGGCCTTGGCCTTGGCCGACGCGATCTCCTCGTTCATGGCGAGTTCGAGGAGCTGCACCTCGCGGTCGATCTTGGCCAGTTCGAGCAGGGCGGCGTCGGCAGCGTCCAGGCTGGCTATGGTGTGGGCTGACATCGGCTTTTTACGCCTGGACATTGGCCACCCCCTGGGCGTCGCCCGGCATCCTCGTGATGGCAGGGCGCATCAGCGCCAAACGCGCCGCCCCGATAAGCCGCCAGGCGGCGTGTGCCCTGACTTTGATCGCCTTGGCATCATTGCACCCGCACGTGCGCATCAGCTCCCCCATGGCCTCCTCCATCAGCACGACCGCCTGGTCCTGTTCAGCCAACATTCGCCACCTCCTCCCGGTTCTGGGTCCGGGCTTTGACTTCATGCAGAGCGGACAACACCGCGCGGTGGGCTTCCGTGACCAGGGTGGACCGCGTCACTGCGGAGCCGGTCGAGGCCGCGTTGGCGAGGGTCGCCCTCACACTGGCCAGGGACCCCATGACACCGGTCATTCCGGTCACCCGGCCATCCTTCCAGTACCATTGCGCAAGTCCGACATCCCCGATGACGGTGCGGATCATCCGCACGCGGCGGTTGTCCTTGAGTTTCGCGATCTCGCGCAGGTTCTTCGAGATCGAATCGAGCAGCATTTCCAGTCGGATCAAATCACTGAGAGCGTTCATGAGCACCCCCTGGATGTCCCGTTTGAGTTCCCGGGCCGCCCGCCTGGCCGCGCTTCGCGCCGCCGCTGGAATCGTGGCCCGGCCAGGCTGCGCCAGCCGCCGGATCGCGCGGTCAAGCCCGCGCACCCGCATCGCCTATCCGGCTGCGGGTGCAGCCGTCCCGGCACGCGCGGTACAGCCGCACCCGCAGCCCGTTCGCGGCGCTGAACGGCCGCGCCTGGTTGGCCTCGCACTCGGCCTGGCCGATTTCGCCGAGCACCGGGCAGCACACCGTGGTGGCCATGTAGGCCCGGCGCACCGCCGCCTCGATCGCGGCCGTGCTGGCAGGCCACTTGTTGTTGACCACGCCGTTGACCGCTCCGGCCGAGTCGCCCAGGGCCTCGGCCACC
>JARKQJ010000102.1 GCA_029973955.1 Paludibaculum sp.
GGGAAGAGCATGGCGGCAGGCATGGCGCTGTCCCGTCCAAGCGACTTCGCGGTAGGGTGCGCAGGCCCGCAGACCACGCAGAAGGACGCAGAACTGGGCGGGGCCTCGGCGCGCACAGAGTACGTTCGCTCCGAGGGAGGCGCGCTCTACGAGCTTTCTTTCATCGCCGTGGTCTCGCCGAGCATCGCGATTCATCGGGAGTGATGGCTTGCGGAGTCTCGGGGATGCCACCACCCCCAACCCCCTCCGCAAGCGGAGGGGGCTGGAATTGTTGGGGACGGGGGACCGGGGGTGGCGGCCTGGCGGCCTTACCCCCGGCTCCTGTCTGAAACCCTTTCTGTGTTTTGACGACGGGTTTGGGAAGGTCAGGGGACGTGCCGAATTGATGTCGGCCGTTGCGAGGGCGTGGGAGGTGTGGAGAGGGGACGTCTCCACCCCCGAAGTCATTGCGGGTGTGGATGGGGGCTGGGACGTCTCGTCCCAGGGGTCTTGGGTTGCGAGGGCGCGGCAGGTGTGGAGACGGGACGACTCCAACCCCGAAGTAATGGATGCTGCGGGTAGGGGCTGGGACGTCTCGTCCCAGAAGGTCTGGGATTGCGAGGGGGTGGGCAGTGGCGACGAGACGTCGCCGCCCCGAGAGGGTTTGGTGGTTTCGGGCGCGGGGGAATTGGAGGGCGGCTGGTCGCAGGTGGTGGAGGAGGAGGGGGGCAGCCGCGGGCGGCGCATTTCGGTGTTTTATTCCGGAAGGATGGTTGGTTAGCTTGGGAATTCCGGCATGGGTGATGCGCGCATAGATGAGCTGCGGGAGCTGCTGCCCCGGATCATGTTGTCCGATTGGGTGCGGCTGGGCTCGCGTTTGGTCCGGCTGCTGCGGGACCGGCATCACGCCGGGCGCCACGACGCGGTCCTGAACCGGCTGTTGGAGCAGGCGCGGGCGTCGCTCGAACTGCGCGAGCGGCGGTGGCGCAACCGGCCCGCGCTGTCCTATCCGGCCAGCCTGCCCATCACGGCGCGGAAGGACGAGATTGTCGAAGCCATCCGGCGTCATCCGGTGGTGGTGGTTGCGGGCGAGACCGGCTCGGGCAAGACGACGCAACTCCCCAAGATGTGCCTCGAGGCGGGGCTGGGGATCGAGGCGAAGATCGGCTGCACGCAGCCGCGCCGGGTGGCCGCGCTGTCCATCTCCCGCCGCCTGGCCGAGGAGCTCAACGTGACCTGGGGCCGTGAAGTCGGCTGCAAGATCCGCTTCGACGACCGCTCGAGCCCGGAGAGCTACGTGAAGCTGATGACCGACGGCATCCTGCTGGCGGAGACCCAGAGCGATCCGCTGCTGAGCGAGTATCATGCGATCGTGATTGACGAAGCGCACGAGCGCAGCCTCAACATTGATTTCCTGCTGGGCTATCTCCGCGGGCTGCTGCGCAAGCGGCCCGAGCTGAAAGTCATCATCACCTCGGCCACGATTGACACCGCCGCCTTCGCCGCCGCGTTCGATGGCGCGCCGGTCATCGAGGTGTCCGGCCGGGTTTACCC